>DLGG01000068.1 GCA_002482565.1 Solidesulfovibrio magneticus | reverse complement strand
CTTTTCCCATATGGGGGGGCCGGGGGCCTCAGGCCCCCGGCCGCCGGAGGCATCTTCCTCTTACTCCATACAAAATTCGCCAAGCATACTGTAAAATTCGCCGGGCATGGCTTGCATGAGGAAATGGCAGTCCGTGGGGAAGGGGCGGGTGGGCACGGCGTGTTCGTCAAGAAAGGCCCGGGTTTCCGGGGCCACGTCGCGGCCGTAGGCGTAGAGCTTGGGGATGGGCAGGGCGGCAAGAGCGTCGCCTGCGGCGTGGCTCCATTTGCCGGGCAGCGCCCGGGAAGTGCGGCGCACAGCCAGCACGGTCTGGAGAAAGGCTTCCTCGCGGCAAAAGCGCAGCGAGGCGTAGTAGTGGCGGCAAAAGGGGAACTTGCCGAGATAGTCCCGAAAGATGGTCTGGTCGCGAAACTCCCCGTACCACTCGCCAAAACGCCCCGACAGCCGGGCCGCTTCGGCATGGGCCGAGATAAAGGCCCCGAAGCGCGTCACCGAGGCTTCGGCCAGAATCAGCCCGGCTACCTCGCCTGGGGCGGCGTCGCGGCAAAAAAACGTGGCCGGGATGCCGCCCACGGAATGCCCTACGAGATAGAGGCGGCTTGGCCGCAGGCCGTGATGCTCTATGAGGTGGTTAAGCACGTGGCGCACCCGCCGGGCAGCGGCCTCCATGGAATAGTCCAGGGCGGCCGGGCTGCCGCCGTGGCCGGCCATGTCCGGCATGATCAGACTCGCCCCGGCCAGATAGCGGGTGGCGAAAGCGTCCTCAAAGGCCAGCCGGGAATCGCCCAGGCCATGGAGCAGGGCCACCGCCGGGGCGCGGCCGGCCTGGATACGGGCCGTGACGTGCACGGGCGCATCAAAGGTCGGCACGCAGCCGTCGAAATTCGGGCCGTCCTGTCCGCCCAGGGAAAAGTTTCTCGCCATGGTCTTGACCCCGCCCCTTAACGGTCTGTAACACTAAAACCCAAACTCCAGGCCCGGCGACGGCGGCGCGATGCGTGTCCCCAGCCCGCCGGCAACCCAATCGACAAGGCGGTTCTCATGAAGCTTTCCATTTCGGCGCGGCTGGGGCTGGGCTTTGGCCTGGTGCTCGCGGCCATGACCGTCGGGGCGTTCGTCATGACCTTTTCCCTGGCCAACGTAAAGGACCGGGCCGAGACCATGCGCTCCCAGGCCCTGCCCCTGGCCGACGTCGCCGCCGGGATGCAGTTCGAGGCCGTCAACGTGCAGCAGTGGCTCACCGACGTCTCGGCCACGGGCGAAGACGACGGTTTCGCCGAGGCCGAGAAGGCGGCCGAGGCCTTTCGGGCCGGCGCGGCCAAGTTCGCCGCCTTGGCCGAGCGCACCGGCAACCAGGCCCTGAGGGCGGAAACCGCTGCCGTGCTGCGCGATTTCGAGGCCATGTACGACGTCGGCAAGCGCATGTCCAAGGCCTATGTGAGCCAGGGACGCGAGGCCGGCAACGCCATGATGGGCGATTTCGACGCCCGCACCGAAGCCCTGGCCGGCCGCATCGCCCCGCTCAAGGCCAGCCAGTTCCAGGCCGCCGACGCCCAGGTGGCCGGCATCCTGGACAAGCTCGAAACCGATTTGCGGCTGCAATACCTGCTTCTGGGCCTGTCGCTGGCCGTGGGCGTCGTCTGCGCCGTGCTCGTCTCCCGCAACATCCGCCGCCAGCTCGGGGCCGAGCCCTGGGAGGTGGCGGCCGTGGCCCGGGATGTGGCCGCCGGGCATTTCGAGACCGTAAGCGCGACCTGCGCCGCCAAAGGGGAGAGCTGCGGCGTCATGGCCGACATGGCCGCCATGGCCGACAAGCTGCGCCAGTCCTTCGCCGCCGTGGAAGCCCGTACGGCCGAGGCCGAACAACACTTGCAGGAAGCCGAGGCCCAGCGCCAGGCCGCCGAGGAGGCCACGCGCCAGGCCGAGCTGGCCCGGCTCTCCGGCTTGGCCGAAGCGGCTGATCGGCTGGAGGATCTGGCCGACGCCGTGGCCCGGGCCGGCAACGCGTTGACCGACAGGGTGGCCCAGGTCAACCGGGGCACGGTGCGCCAGCACGAACGCACCGCCGATACGGCCACGGCCATGGAGGAAATGAACGCCACCGTGCTCGAAGTGGCCCAGAACGCCGACCGCGCCAGTCAAAGCGCCCGGGCCGCCCGGGACGGCGCGCGCGAAGGCCTGTCCGCCACCGAAGAGGTGGCCCGCTCCATCGACCGGGTACGCGGGCTCTCCAAAGGCCTCAAGGCCAGTCTCGATGCCCTGGGCGAACGGGCCAAGGGCATCTCGGCCATCCTCGGCGTCATCTCCGACATCGCCGACCAGACCAACCTGTTGGCGCTCAATGCCGCCATCGAAGCGGCCCGGGCCGGCGACGCCGGACGCGGTTTCGCCGTGGTGGCCGACGAAGTCCGCAAGCTGGCCGAAAAGACCATGCAGGCCACGGGCGAGGTGGCCTCGGTGGTCTCGGCCATCGACAGCGGCGTGCGGGACAACGTGGCCGGCATGGACGCGGCGGCCACGGCCGTGGACGAAACCACCAAGCTGGCCGAAAACGCCGGCCGGTCGCTCACGCACATCGTGGAAATGGCCGAAACCGCCACCGAGGAGGTGCGCTCCATCGCCACCGCCTCGCAGCAACAGGCCACGGCCTCGGAAGAGATCAACCGCGCCCTGGCCGACATCAGCCTTATCGCCGAGGAGACCGCCCAGGGCATGGCCGATGCCGAAACGGAGTTGGACAATCTCTCCAACTCCGCCTCGCGCCTGGCGACCCTCATCGACGGCCTGCGCCGCGAGGGCTAGGCGGGAAAGAGGAAGAGGGAGAGGAGGATGCCTCCGGCGGCCGGGGGCCTGAGGCCCTGGACCCCCCAAATGGGTTAAGGGGGGGGATGTTGTTGCAACGGTGGATGAGCGAGAAGAAAAGCCAAACCGAAAGCCGCTGGCGTTAACGCGAACGGACTTCGCCATGTTTTAGGGCGGCGTTCCCTGCANNCTGCAGGGAACGCCGCCCTAAAATGTCGGGGGTCCGGGGGACTGAGTCCCCCGGCCGCCGGAGGCCTCTTCCGCTTTCCCTTAGTCCAGTCCCAGTCTCACCGCCGCCGTTTCGGCGGCGGTCTCCGTCAGCGATTCCATGAGCGGGCCATGGTCCAGGCCGGCCAGGTGCAGGAAGCCGTGGGCCAGCAGCCGGGCCATGTGCAGGCCTGGCGGCTGGCCGTAGAGGAAGGCTTCCCGGCGCACGGCGTCGAGGCTCAGCGCCAGTTCGCCGAGGTAGTCGGGCCGGTTGGGATCCTCGGCCGGGAAGCTCAAGATGTTGGTGGGGCCGGGCAGCCCCAGGAATTCGCCATTGAGGGCGGCGATGGCGGCGTCGTCGGCCAGGGTCAGGTCGAAGTCCCGGCCGTCGAGGTCCAGGGCGTCTAAAAGCGCGTCGCACAGGGCGGCGATCTCCGGGCGCGAGGCCGGCAGGTCAGGGGCGAAGACGCCCCGGGCAAGGCCGATCACGCGGCGTGTTCCGCCGCTTTGGGGTCCACGGCGCAGGCCGTTTCCTCGCGGGTTTTGCCGTTTTTCTCCGGGCTTTTGGCGCTGGGGTATTCGATGCGCTGGTGGAAGATGCCGGTTAGGATGCGCTGGAAGGTGTCGCTGAGCAACGTCAGGTCCTTAAGGGTCAGCTGGGAATCGTCCAGTTCGCCCTCGGTGTAGATCTTGCGCACGATGTTTTGGATATGGCCCTTGATGCGGCTGGGGGTGGGGTCCACCAGGGTGCGGCTCGATGCTTCGATGGCGTCGGCCAAAAGAATCAGGCCGGCTTCCTTGGATTGGGGCTTGGGGCCGGGATAGCGGTAATCGGCTTCGCGGATGGGATCATCGCCCTTGGCCTCGGCCAGTTCCTTGGCCTTGTGGTAGAAGTAGGCAATGAGCGTGGTGCCGTGGTGCTGGCCGATGAGGTCGGTGATGGCCTGTCCCAGGCGGTGTTCCCGGGCCAGTTCGATGCCCTTTTTGACGTGGGAAATGAGGATCAGCGCGCTCATGGACGGCGCGAGCTTGTTGTGGCGGTTCTCCTTGCAGGAGATGTTTTCGATGAAATAGTGGGGATTTTTGAGCTTGCCGATGTCGTGGTACAGGGCCGCGACCTTGGCCAGCAGCGGATTGGCCCCGATGGCCCGGGCGCCGGCCTCGACCATGTTGGAGACGATCAGCGAATGGTGGTAGGTGCCCGGGGCCTTGACCATGAGTTCCTGGAGCAGCGGCTGCTCCAGATTGAGCAGTTCCATGAGCCTGAAGCGCGACGTGTAGCCGAAGATGAGTTCCATGATGGGCGCGATGCCGACCACGGCCAGAAGCGACAGGAAGGCGGACAGGGCCACGAAGGCCAGGCCAGCGCCGGCCACGGACGGGTCGTTTAAGTCCATGAGGTTGACCGAGCACCACATGACGCACAAGGCGGCCAAAAGCGGAAAGACGGACTTGAGCAACTGCGACCGGGTTTCGGAGCGCTTGATGAGGTAGACGTAGATCATGGAGCCGACGAAGTAGTAGCAAAAAGCGCCGATGCCGCCGTAGACCATGTTGGCGGCCAGAAACGACAGGATAAGGCTGGTGAAGATGCACAGGCGCTTGGGGAAAAACAGCGCCAGAATACCGGCCGCGCCGGCGATGGGCAGGCTGTAGGCGAAGTAGATGGAGCGCGTCGCCTCCGGCAGCCCGCCGCCGCCCGGCAGGGTGACCATGTCGCCCACCTTGGCCAACATGCCGAAGATAAGCAGCACCACGCCCAGAAACACCCAGTCGGTGCTGCGCACGCGTTTGATTCCGGCTCGCTCCAGGGAAACGTAAAGCACGGCCAGAAACATCAGGCACATGCCGAAAAGGCCCGTGGCCCGCAGCAGATTGTAGGGGCCTTTGCGGTGGGAGTAGAGGGACTGGAGCTTGAGCTGCTGGATGGGCCCCACACGCTCGCCCTGTCGCACGATGATCTCGCCCTTTTTGATGATGTAGTACAGCGGCTCCACGGCCCGGGAGATCTCGGCCTTGCGGGCTTGCGTCGTTTCCTGGTTGAGGGTCATGCTGGGGGCGATGAGCGGATAGACCAGGGAATAGACGGCCTTGCGCTGACGGAAGGGCTTGTTCAGGGAGACCTTGAGCATGTGCTCCAGGTCATCTTTTATCTGCTTGATGTCCTTGATGTCCCGGGTCTCGACGCGCAGGGTCTCCATCTTGGAGGGCAGTTCGCGCAGGAGGATGCCGTTTTTATAGGGCGTGAACACGGAAATGGAGCTGACGACCCCGGGCTCGTAGTTCTGTTTGAGCCAGGGCAGCACGTCTTTTTGCATGAGCGCCTTGAAATCGTCCTGCCGCCAGACTTCGATGATGTCCGGGCCGATGTCGGTGTTGAGGTTTTCGGCCACCTGCCAGCGCAGTTTTTCCAGATCCTCGGCCGTGGCGGCCCGGGCTGCGCCGATGATGTCCTCGACGCTTTTGGCCAGGGCCTCGAAGGGCAGGGGGCTAACGTCGAAGACCGGCGGCTGGGCCTCGGCGACCTGGTCGCGACGGCGGGTGGTGGCTTCGATGTCCTCGATTTGCAGGCTTTGGTCGGCGGCCACGTCCTGGGTGGCGATCTCGCCGGCGGTGAAAAGACGCACCGAGGTGTCGAGACCCAGACGGGCCACGAAGCACAAGGTGAAGACCACGGCCAGGAAAAACAGGAAGCCCGGCGCCCATTCGGGCAACGTGAAGCCGGTCGCCGCCTGCTGCACCGGGGATGGGGTCGAAGGGGCCTTGATGGCCCGCTTAACCCTGTCGACTATCTCGCTCATAAGCTTGGACGATCCTTCCCACCAGGGGATGGCGGACGACATCGGCGTCGCTGAAGGTGACGAACTCGATGCCGCGTACGTTGCGAAGCACCCGCCGGGCTTCGATGAGTCCCGAGGCCGTGTGGGACGGCAGATCGATCTGGGTCGCGTCGCCGGTGACCACGGCCTTGGAGGACAGGCCCAGTCGGGTGAGGAACATTTTCATCTGCTCGGGCGTCGTGTTCTGCGCCTCATCCAGGATGATGAGCGCGTCGTTTAACGTGCGCCCGCGCATGAAGGCCAGGGGAGCCACCTCGATGACGCCGGTGTCGAGCATCTCGCGCACCTTGCGAAAGTCGAGCATGTCGTTGAGGGCGTCGTAGAGGGGGCGCAGGTAGGGGTTTATTTTCTCCACCATGTCGCCGGGCAGAAAGCCCAGCTTCTCGCCGGCTTCCACGGCCGGCCGGGTGAGGATGAGGCGTTTGACCCGCCTTTCCAACAGGAATCCCACGCCCATGGCCACGGCCAGGTAGGTCTTGCCGGTGCCGGCCGGGCCGATGCCGAAGACCAGGTCGTGCCGCCTTATGGCGGACAGGTAGTCGCGCTGGGTGGCGGTACGTGGGGTGACGGTTTTTTTGGGCGAAATGACGAGGGATTCCTCGCGGTAGACGCGCTGGAGGCTGGCCTCGGGCTCTTTGGCCAGGACGCTGAGGGCCTGTTCCACGTCGGCCGGATAGATGGGTTTGCCCTGGCGCAAAAGCCCGTAGAGCTGCACCAGCACGTTGGCCACGTGGGAGAGCGTCTCTTCGGAGTCGGCCCGCAAAATCACGGAACTGCCCCGGGTGTCGAGACGCGCGCCGGATTTGCCGGCGATCAGGGCGATATTGGCATTGTGGGGGCCAAAAAGGTCCCGGGCGAGCGCCGGGTCGTCAAAGTCGAGCCGTCGCTCCATGCACAGCGTTTCCATCATAACGTCACGAAGCCTGGTTACGGTCGGGAACCCGCGCGCGCACTCCGGTCACGCAAGTAATACAACGCGCCGACAAGGACAAGCAAAACCGCATGATCACGCCAACTCCCGCAAGTTTTCCAGGGCCGGGTCCACGGCCGCCCGCAGCGTCTCCAACATCCGCGTCACCGTCACCTGGCCCGGCGCGCCGCCCTTGATCCGGCGCACGTCGCCGACCCGGGCCAGCCACACGTCGGCCGTGCCGGCTTTGGCGGCGTAGCTGGCCAGGGCCGCCAGTCCGGCGGCCTCTTCAAGGCTGCGTCGCGGCACCTCGCGACCGGGATGGTCGCGTCGCAAAATCACATGGGTTCCCGGGCCGTCGGCCACGTGGAACCACAGGTCATAGGCGTTGGCGAGTCTAAGGAGCTGGTCGTTGGCCTTGGCGTTTTTGCCCCGAAGGGCCAAAAAGCCGTCTGAGGTGCGATACGCGTGGGCGGCCACGCCCTTGAGGCTGCCGGACGCGCCAGCGGCGCTTTGGGGCGACGCCGGTGCGTGTTCCCGACCTTGTAAGTCTTTTTTTTCGCCTTGCAAGTCCCGGCGGCGGGCGGCGATGGCGGCCAGGCCCCGTTGGCCTTTGGCCGCCAAATGATAGAGCTTTTGCATGTTTCCAAGGATCGTCAGCGCCGGGTCGAGGGGCAGCGCCGTTTCCGTGCCGTCGTCATTGGTGAAAAAAAGTTCAGGGATCTTGGACGTCTTGTCCAGCAGATGCAGGTGCGCCGCAATGCGGTCGGCCTCGGCCTTGCGCGCGATGAAGGCCCGCATCCGGGCTTCGTCGGCGTCAAGCTTGGCCAGGGCGCGCTGGCGGCGACGGACCCGGGCGGCGACGGCGTCGGCCTCGGGGGCGTCGCGGCGGCCCGAGACCTCGCCGAAAGCCAGGGGCAGCCCGAAGGCGGCGGCCGCTTCCAGGGCCGTGGGAAAGGCAATGGTCTCGACCCCGGCCTGGGGTTTGCCGGGCCAGGCCACGGGCCAAAGCGCCAGGGGCTCGCCCCCTTTGCGCTCCAGGAAATAGCCTTCGGCCGCGTCCGCCTGCAGCCGGTCGTAGACCGCCTGGCGTTCGTTACGGGGCAGGGCGGCCAGCCGGCGGCGCAGGCCGGGCGAGAGCTGGGGGTGGGCCTGCCAGATGTCGGGATCGCCGGTGACGGTTTCGATGTCCGGCCAGCCCGGTTCGGCCGGCGTCGCGTCCGGAGCCGGGGCCTCGGCCAGGGCCGGGAAGGACCGAGGATCAAGGACCAGGGCCGGGCCGTCGCCGGTGAACACCAGGGTCAGGCGGCGGTTTGGCCAGTCGGGAACCAGGCGCTGCACCCGCCGGCCGCGCAGGTGCTTGCGCAGCCGCATGGCTTGCCCCGGGGCGCGGTCGGGCTGGGCCGTCTTGGCGCCGGAGAGGAACAGAAAAAAACGCCCCGTGCCGTAGCGGGCGTGGAGATGGACGGTTTTCTTGCCGGGACAGCCGGGGACGACGCGGCCGGAAGGCAGATACAGCGACAGGGTGAAGACGTTGGGGACGGGCAGGAAAATCTTTTCCACCCGAGCGCCCGGCAGGACGCCGGCCAGCTCGCGGATCAGAACTCGGAAAAAAACGGCCTCCATGGACGACGTCTCCCCCCGGCCCGGGATGTCCCGGACTGGGTCTGCCTGCCGCCAGGCGGGACCGGCGGCCAAACAGGATGCAACGACCGCCGCCGCCCGCAGGGCGGAGAGGAGCGGCCGGACCGGCCGGCGCGCGGCGCGTCGTCCTTCATGCCCGGTGGTCGAAGCTCAAGAACAAACCCCGAGGCGTCGCTCAGGATGGAAAAACACGGGCCTGTTTCGCAAGGGACGCGGCGCTAGTCTCCCCGGAGGTCTTCGTCTGCCTCCTGGCGGCTTTTGCATTTGATGCACAAGGTGGTGACCGGACGGGCTTTCATGCGAGCGACGCTGATGTCCTCGCCGCACTCCACGCACTCGCCGTAGGTGCCGTCGTCGATGCGCTCGATGGCTTCCTTGATCTTCTTGATCAAACGGCGTTCCCGGTCGCGCAGGCGCAGGGTGAAGGCCCGGTCGGACTCGGCCGTGGCCCGGTCGGCCGGGTCGGCGTACACCTCGACGGTGTCGGTCATGTCCTCAATGGTTTCCTCGCCCTTTTTGAGGATGTCCTGGAGCATGCCGTTTAAAAGTTCGCGGAAAAATTCGACGTCCTTGGGATCCATGAAGTCCTCCTCGGCCGCCGGCCTTACAGCTCCGGCTTGAAAATTGACTCCAGTAATCAAAACCGGGCCGGAGGTAAAGAGGTATCGGGCATTGCGTCAAATTGTCACCCACAACGGGCAAGGGTTGAAGGTTGTGGGTCAAAATGTCACGGGCTGTGGACAGGGATTAAAATGATCCGATTTGCGGCAACAGCGTTCGGCAGCTCTTGCCCCATAGGCGCGGGCGGGTTACTACGTAAATTGGATCATTGGACGGCGGGCTGCCTCGGCAGGGCCGTTTTGGGAGGAAGGATTTGATGCATCTGGGCTGTCAGGAAGCGCCGTGCGACATCCGCAAGCTGTGCGGCGAGCTTCACAAACTCGGCTGCGGCAATGATCCGTCCTGGCTGGCTGTGCTGCTTTTTGTGCGCAATCTGCTGCGGCAGTTTACGATTTTCGACGACTCGCGCAAAAAGAGCCTGCAGGAATACGTCTTTTCGGAACTGGCCCGGCGTGATCCTTCCTCCGAGCATCTGCAGCGCCTGCTTGGCGGCATGGAACTTTTTCTCACCGACCATCTGCCCATGGCCGCCGTCAAGGACCAGCTGGAAAACGAAAAAGCCGCCACCAAGTCCCTGGCCCAGTCCATTACCGCTTTTCTGGAAGAGACGCTGACCTCGGAGCAGGAGCGCAGCAAGCTCGTGGGCCGCTTTGGCCGCGAAACCCTCGACACCCTGGCCGGCGGCGAGGATCCCTCGGTCATGATCCCCAAGTTGCGCGCCCTGGTCGGCAACATGCTCGCCCATTACCGCGAGGAGGCCCAGGCCTGGGAACGCAAGGCCCAGCAACTCGAAAAGATCATCCAGGTCGATCCGCTGCTGGCCCCCCTGCACAACCGCCGCTCCCTGGAAGAGCATCTGCGCGCGGCCTTGGCCCGGGCCGAGGCCGAGGGCGCGCCGCTTACCGCCATGATGATCGACGTGGACAACTTCAAGACCGCCATCAACGACGCCTACGGCCATGTGGTCGGCGACGATGTGCTGCGCGCCCTGGCCAAGATCATCGACGCCCATGCCGGCCGCCATGGCTGGTTCGCCGCCCGCTACGGCGGCGACGAACTGGTGCTGGTGTGCGACCTGGACGGCGACGAGGCCCAGTTCCATGCCGACGCCATCCGGTTGGCCGTGCAGAACTACGAGTTTCGCCCCCGCGTCGACGGCAAGCTGGCCGACGCGCCCGTCCGCTTCACCGTGTCCATCGGCGTGGCCGCCTTTGTCCCGGGCATGTCCGGCGACGACCTCATCGCCGCCGCCGACGCGGCCATGTATCAAGTGAAATCCGGCGGACGCAACAATGTCGCCCGGTTCGAGCAGCCGGCCGCCTGAAGACCGCCTTGGCCTGCAATCCGGCCGGGACAGGCCGGAGCAGCCGTTTACCGTCGCGCAATACCGAATTGACCTACCTGCCGTGACTACGCAGGGAAGACGGGCCGGAGCGGCCTGTTCGCGGTCACGCTTGTCGGTATAATGAAAACCTTTTCCTTTTTATTCGAATTCCGTATGCTGCCGCACAGTCGTCATCCGGCCTTCGCAATGAGCCGGCATGAATACGAGACCCGGCCGGCGGATCGTCCGCCGCCGCCCCAACCACCCCCTTGCGGGAGGGAGTCATGAGCGAACAGGAATGCGCCTATTATCGCAGCCTCTATGAAGTGGCCATGTGCATCAATTCGAGCCTGGAGCCGGCCACCGTCCTCCACGCCATCGCCGAGCAGGCCACCAAGTCCCTGGCCGCCAAGGCCTGCTCCATCCGCCTGCTGGACCGCCAGGGCAAGACCCTGCTGGCCGGCACGTCCCATGGTCTGAGCAAGGGCTATCTGCGCAAGGGCACCGTCGAGGTGGCCAAGAGCCGCATCGACCAGGAAACCCTGACCGGCAAGGTCGTGCAGATCAAGGACGCCGGTTCCGATCCCATGTTCCAGTACCCCGACGCCGCGCGCGAGGAAGGCATCGCCTCGGTCATGGCCCTGCCGCTGACCGTTGACGGCCGCCATATCGGGGTCATGCGCCTGTACTGCTCCAACGTCCGCGAGTTCTCCACAAGCGAGATCAATTTTGCCACCGCCATCGCCAACCTTTCGGCCATGGCCATCGAGAACGCCCGGCTGCATCAGGCGCTGCGCACCGATTACGAACTGCTGACCGCCTACGAATACACCATGCACGAGTAGAGGAAACGGCATATGCAAAAGCTTCGCATCGCCATCAACGGCTTCGGCCGCATCGGCCGGCAAGTCCTCAAAGCCATTCTGGAACGCCACGCCGAGGCCATGGACGTGGTCGCCATCAACGATCTTTTCGACGTGGCCACCAACGCCCATCTGCTGTCCTATGACACCAACTACGGCAAGCTGCCCGTGGCCGCCCGGGTCGAAGGCGACGTCATGGTGGTCGGCGATTGGCACATCCGCAACTTCGCCGAACGCGACCCCAAGGGCCTGCCCTGGGGCGAACTCGGCGTGGACGTGGTCATCGAATCCACCGGCATCTTCCGCACCGGCCCCAAGTGCCAGGCCCACATCGACGCCGGCGCGAAAAAGGTCATCATCACCTCGCCGGCCAAGGAAGAGGACCTGACCATCGTCCTTGGCGTCAACGACGACAAGTACGATCCGGCCGTCCACCACATCATTTCCAACGCCTCCTGCACCACCAACTGCCTGGCTCCGGTGGCCAAGGTGGTCCATGAGCGCTTTGGCATCGTCAAGGGCGTGATGACCACCATACACGCTTACACCAACGACCAGCGCATCCTGGACCTCCCGCATAAGGACCTGCGCCGGGCCCGGGCCGCCGCCTGCAACATGATCCCGACCTCCACCGGCGCGGCCCAGGCCGTGGCCCTGGTCATTCCGGACCTCAAGGGCAAATTCTCGGGCCTGTCCGTGCGCGTGCCCACCCCCACCGTCTCCCTGGTCGATTTCGTGGTGCAGCTGGAAAAAGCCACCACCACCGACGACCTGCGCGCGGCGCTTAAGACCGCCGCCGACGGGCCGCTCAAGGGGATTCTCGGCTTCTCCGACCTGCCGCTGGTGTCCTCGGACTTCAAGGCCGACTCCCGTTCCTCCATCGTGGACGGCGAATACACCTTCGTCCAGGGCGGCGACATGGCCAAGATCCTGGCCTGGTACGACAACGAATGGGGCTATTCCTGCCGGGTGTCCGACCTGGTCGCCTTCATGGCCGAGAAGGGCTTGTAATACCTGACGCTTGTCCGGAAGAAAGGCGGGAAGGGCGACCTCCCGCCTTTTTGTTTTTCAAGATGTTTGACAATCAAGATTTCATGCAATAGAAATATCACGTCTTCAATGCAACGGCGTTGCCGGGAACCGGAACCAGGCCTTCCGGCACAAGTCGCAGGGCAAGGCTCAAGGCCTACGGGCAAGGATTGGCGCTAAGCCGTGGGCAAGGCCCGGGGGATGCTGGAAAATTGCCGGCGCATTGTCGGACCCCTCAGCCCGATCACCTGTGCTGGTTGAACCCGAAAAATCGGGCGTCCCCGACAAGCCCCCTTTACCCCTTTTTTTTTCGTTGGGGGGTCCGGGGGCCTCAGGCCCCCGGCCGCCGGAGGCACTCTTTAAACGAGGTGTACCCATGATCGGACGATTTTCGAACTTAGGCGACTATCGGGGGCTTTTCTCCTTCAAGGATTTCGCCGTGTGCCTGGGCGGCGGCGCGCTGGCGTTGGTCGCCTGGGTGCTTGGCGAGAGCGGCTGGGGCTTTTGGGCCGGGGCTTTTGCCTTGGCGGCGGTGGCCATAAACGGCGCGCCCATTGTGGTCGAGGCGGCCAAGGGCGTCATGGAGCGCCGGGTCAACGTCGACGAGCTGGTGAGCATCGCCATTGTCGCTTCCATTTTGCAGGGGGAACTGCTCACCGCCGCCGTGGTGAGCTTTATCATGACCCTGGGGGCGCTGGTGGAGGAGG
Organism: Solidesulfovibrio magneticus; assembly: GCA_002482565.1. Lineage (GTDB taxonomy): Bacteria > Desulfobacterota > Desulfovibrionia > Desulfovibrionales > Desulfovibrionaceae > Solidesulfovibrio > Solidesulfovibrio magneticus_B. The sequence goes on along the minus strand of DLGG01000068.1, from coordinate 86,717 downwards.
CGGTGAGCGACGGGGCCAGGCGGTCCATCGAGGCCCTGGCCAAGCTGGCTCCGGAAGAGGCGACCGTGGTCGGCCCGGACGGTTCGGAGCGGGTCGTATCCGTGGCCGAGGTCCGGGCCGGCGATCTGGTCATGGTGCGTCCGGGCGAGCGCATTCCGGTGGACGCGGTCATCGAGGCCGGGACAACGGCGGTGGACGAGTCGGCCCTGACCGGCGAATCGCTGCCGCGCGAACGGGTCCCCGGCGACACGATCCTGGCCGGCACGCTCAATTACACTGGCCGGGTGACGGCCCGGGCCACCAAGGTCGGCGAGGATTCGACCTTTGGCAAGGTGGTGAAGCTCGTGGTCGCGGCCGAGGCCGGCAAGCCTCGGGCCGGGCGCATTGTTGACAACTACGCCAAATATTTCACGCCCCTGGTTTTGGCCTGCGCCGCCTTGGCCTGGATGCTCAGCGGCGACGCCGACCGGGCCGTGGCCGTGCTGGTGGCCGGGTGCCCTTGCGCGCTGCTCATGGCCGCGCCCACGGCCACGGTGGCGGCCATTGGCCGGGCGGCCAAGCGGGGCATCCTTATAAAGGGCGGTCAGTACCTGGAAGAGGTGGCCCGGGCCGACGTGGCCCTTTTTGACAAGACCGGCACCCTGACCCTGGGCCGGCCCGTGGTCGAGGCCGTGATCCCGGCCGACGGCGTGGGCGAGGCCGAGGTCCTGGGCTGCGCCGCCTGCCTGGAGCGCCACTGCAACCATCCGCTGGCTACGGCCGTGCTGGACGCCGCCAAGGCGGCCGGCGTCGAGGCGCGGTTGGCCGATTCCCTGACCGCCGAGGCGGGGCTGGGGCTTCGGGGCGAACTGGACGGCCTGGTCGTGGAAGTGGGCAGCCCGGAGATGATGGGCGGGGCCGCCGCCTTGCCGCCGCGACTGGCCGATTGCCTGGAGGCGATGTACGCCCGGGGGGCCACGGGGCTGGTGGTGCGCAAGGGCGGCGTGGTCATCGGCCTTTTGGCCGTGTCCGATACCGTCAAGGACGAAGCGGCCGCCGCCGTGGCCGGCTTGCGGGGCCTGGGGCTATCGACCGTGGGCATCCTGTCCGGCGACCACGACAAGGCGGTGGCGACCCTGGCCGGCCAGATCGGGGTGTCCGACGTCTGGTCCGGGCTCAAGCCCAAGGACAAGCTCGACATCCTGGCCGACTTTCAGAACAAGGGCCGCCGGGTGCTTTTCGTCGGCGACGGCGTCAACGACGCCCCGGCCCTGGCCCGGGCCAACGTGGGCGTGGCCATGGGCGCGGCCGGCTCGGACGTGGCCCTGGAGACCGCCGACATCGCCTTGGCCAACGACGACCTTGGCCGGCTGCCGTTTTTGGTCTATCTTGGCCGACGCATGACCAAAATGATCGCCGTCAACATCGGGCTGGGGCTTTTCTTCAACTCCGTGGCCATTCTGGGCAGCGGCTACGGCCTGCTGTCGCCGGTGGCGGCGGCGCTTTTTCACAACATCGGCTCCATCGTGGTGGTCCTGTCCTCGGCCAGCCTGGCGTTTACCGCCGAGCCGGCCGTGGCCGCCGCCAAACGGTAAGGCATGGAAAACGAACTGCTCACCCGCCTGCTTATTGAATTCTACGAGAAGTTTTCCTCGTGGGAGCATGGCGTGGTCAAGGAATCGGGGCTGTCGCTGCCCCAGATGCACACGCTGGAGATTCTTGGGGCCGACGGCGACCTGCGCATGACGGAGCTGGCCGCCAAGATGGGCATCACCACCGGATCGCTCACCGTGCTGGTGGACCGGCTGGAACGGGGCGGTTTCGTGGCCCGAAAACCCCACGAGACCGACCGCCGTTCCATCCGGGTGGGGCTGACTCCCGAGGGCGAGCGGCTTTTCGCCGAGCACCACAAGCTCCACGAGCAGCTCACCCAGGAGATTCTGTGCGCCCTGTCCCCTGAGGAGGCCGGCCCCTTCGCGGCCATGCTGGCCAAGATCACCGCCTGCTTTTGACGCGTCCGGCCGCCTGTCTCGGGCGGCCGGACGTTTTTTGCGCCCTGCTTATTCCCGTGCTCTTGTGGTTTTCCAAGGCCTGGTGCTAGTGTCGGGTCATGGATACTCTCCCGGATGCGGCGACGCCGGGCCAGGACGGCCCGGCCGAGGGGGCGGCCTTGTTGGAGGCCGTGCCCGACCGTGAGGCGCTTCTGGGCGTGGCGGCGCGAATCGTGCGCCGTGTCACGGGCTGCGACGCCGTGGGCATCCGCCTGCGCCAGGGCGACGATTACCCCTATTTTGTGGCCGACGGCTTTGCCGCCGGTTTCGTCGCCGCCGAGTCGTCGCTGTGCCCGAGGCAGGGGAGCTCCACCGACGCGGCCGCCCGGCCCGTGCTCGAGTGCCTGTGCGGCGCGGTCATCGAAGGCCGCGTGGATCCCCGCCAGCCCTGGTTCACGGCCTTTGGCAGCTTTGTCGCCGGCTCCACCTCCAGGCTTTTGGCCCAGGCCGGCTCCCTGCCGCCCGGGACCCGCAACCGCTGCAACGCCGCCGGCTACGAGACCGTGGTCCTTGTTCCGCTGCGCGCCGCCGACACCACCCATGGGCTGCTTCAGGTGGGCGACCGCCGGCCCGATCTCTTGGACGCCCCGGCCGTGGCCCGGCTGGAGCGCCTGGCCACGGGCCTGGCCATCCTGCTCTCGCGCCAGGAGATGGCCGCCGCCCTGGCCGACTCCGAAGCCCGGCACCGGGCCATGTTTTTTTCCAATATCGCCATCAAACTGTTGATTGATCCGGCCACCGGCCGCATCGTGGACGCCAATCCGGCTGCCTGCCGCTTCTACGGCTATTCGCTGGATGACATCCAGCGCCTGTCCATCTGGGACATCAACGCGGCCGGCGAGGATGCGACGCGCCGGGACATGGCCCTGACCGGCGACGACGAGCGGCGCTTTTTCCGCTTCCGGCATAGGCTGGCCAGCGGCGAGGTGCGCGAGGTGGAGGTCTATACCGGGCCGGTGGAATATCTGGGGCGCAAGCTCCTTTTTTCCATCATCCACGACGTCACCGAGCGGGTGCGGGCCGAGGAGGCCCGGGACCGGGTGGAGCAGATGCTGCGCCACGACCTGCGCTCGCCCCTGGCCGGCATCGCCGGATTGGCCGGCCATTTGGCCGAGGGCGAACTCACTGACAAGCAGCGGGAAATCGCCTCGGTCATTCGGGACACCGCAGCCGGCCTTGGCGACATGGTGTCGCGCAACCTTGATCTGTGCCGCATCGAGCAGGGGCGCTATGAACTGCGGCCCCAGCCCGTGGCCCTGGCCGCGCTGCTGCGCCGCCAGGCCTCCCTGGCCGCCCCCCTGGCCCGGCGGCGGCAAGCCGAGCTGGCCTTTGGCCCGGGTTTCCGGGAGGACGACGACGGCCCCCTGGCCGCCGGCGAGGAAGGGCTTTTGACCACGGCTTTTTCCAATCTTGTCACCAACGCCCTGGAAGCCGCGCCTCCGGGCACGGCCGTCACCCTGTCCCTGGCCGTGGAGGCCGACACGGCCGTGGCCGGCGTCCACAACCACGGGGTCATTCCCCTGGATATACGCGGGCGTTTCGCCGCCAAGTACGCCACCAGCGGCAAGCCCGGCGGCACCGGCCTTGGGGCCTACATCGCCCGCACCATCGCCCGGCTGCACGGCGGCGATCTCCATTGGGAAACCGACGAGACGGCCGGCACCCATATCCGGGTGCGCCTGCCCCTTTACCGCGAGCCTTCCGGCTCCCCGGTCGCCTGATCGTCCAGGGCGGCGAAAAGTTCTTCCATTTCCGTCAACGCGCCCAGGTCCTGGCAGCTCGGCCCGGTTTCGGGCGCGGGCCGGCCCGTGACGGCCAGGATGGCCGCCTCGGCCAGGGCCAGTTCCTCGGCGATGTCCGGGGCGTGGAGATAGGGCAGGCGGTTGCCGGCCATGATGAGCGTCTCGTAGTTGCTCTTGGCCAGGGCTTCTTCTTGGAGCCTGGCCCGGCGCAGTTGGGCGACGAGCCGGGCTTGCCTGGCCATGAGCGCCGGCAGGGGCAGGGCGTCCTTTGGCAGATCGGCCAGGAAGCGCAAGACGAATCGCGCCGCCGGCAAGGCCTTTTCCGGGTCCGGGCGCACGGCCGGCAGGCGTTGCAAGCAATTGGCGAAAAAGGCCAAGGCCCCCCGGGACCAGGTCGGCCCGATCTGACGGGCGTCGGCGGCCAAGCGTCGGCCAAGATCGGGATAGGCCGCCTGGGCGGCCTCCCGGGCTGGGGCCGGCAGGGTGCGGTGGGGGGCCAGCCGGGTCACGAGCCGGGTCGCCTGGTCGAGCTCCAGGGCCGGCAGGGGCACGACTTCGCCGTCCGGGAGCAGGGCGGTGGGACGCGGTCCAAGCCCGGCCAGGGCCTCGACCAGGGCCGGCAGGTCGTCCGGCCCGAGGGCGGCCCGGGCCATGGCCTCCTCCAGTTCCAGGGCGGTTTGACGGCCCGGGAAAAGGAGCAATTCCAAAAGCGGCGCGGCCTGCGGATCGTCCTCGTCGGCGGCCAGGGCGGCGATGGCCGCCGACGACAGCTCGCCGTGGGTGGAGCGGATGCAGTGCAGGGCGGCTTCGTCCTGGGGAAGACCCCTTTCAAGGATGTCGGCAATGGCCTGGGCGAGCTGGGCTATGGCCTGGGAAGTCATGTTTTTTCCTGTCTTGCCTGCCGCGATGAAGAAGGGCGATTGACAGGCGGTATGGAATATTATTAACAAATTCCGTAATTGGAACGCTAAAACCCGTGGCGGGCCAAGGCGGAAAGACCCCGACCGACACCTGTGTTACCCGGCCGCCGAAGCGGCGACAAGGCTTGCCCATGCCACCGAAGATGGACTTCGACAGTTACGACGTCGGCCCCTTTTTCGACGAGATGTTCACCCCCGACGGCAAGCCGCGCCCCGGCTGCCGCATGCTCCACGACAAGATCGCCTCCCTGCCGCCGGGCGAGATCCTGGCCAGGCAGGCCGCCGCCGAGCAGGCCTTTTACGACATGGGCATCACGTTTACCGTCTACGGCCACGAGGAGGGGACCGAGAAAATCTTCCCCTTCGACATCATCCCCCGCATCATCGAGGCCGCCGAGTGGGACGCGCTGGAGCGCGGGCTCATGCAGCGCATCCGGGCGCTGAACCTGTTTATCGACGACGTCTATCACAAGGGCCGCATCATGGCCGACGGCGTGGTGCCGCGCGCCGTGGTGGAATCCTCCTCGGGCTATTTCAAGGAGTGCCAGGGCCTTAATCCGCCGCATGGAGTGTGGTGCCACATCACCGGCTCGGACCTCATCCGCGACGAGGACGGCCGGTTCATGGTCCTCGAAGACAATCTGCGCTGCCCGTCGGGCGTGTCCTACGTCCTGGCCAACCGGCGCATCTTGAAGCGCGCCTTCCCACAAGTCTTCGAGGCCATCGACATCCGGCCCGTGGACGACTACGCGCCGCTCTTGCTCGACATGCTCCACGCCATCGCGCCCCAGGCGGCCAGCCGCCCCACGGCCGCGCTGCTCACCCCGGGCGTCTACAACTCCGCCTATTTCGAGCACACCTTCCTGGCCCAGCAGGCCGGCATCGAACTGGTCGAGGGCCGCGATCTGGTTGTGGCCGACGGCTATGTCCACATGCGCACCACCAAGGGCCTCAAGCGGGTGGACGTGCTCTATCGCCGGGTGGGCGAGGATTTTCTCGATCCGCAGGTCTTCCGGCCCGATTCGCTTTTGGGCGTGCCCGGCATCATGGAGGTCTACAAGGCCGGCCGGGTGGCCATGGCCAACGCCCCGGGCACGGGCGTGGCCGACGACAAGGTGGTCTATGCCTACGTGCCGCGCATGATCCGCTACTACCTGGGCGAGGAGCCGATGATCGACAACGTCGAAACGTTTTTGTGCTGGGAGGACAAGGCCCGAAAGCACGTGCTGGCTAACCTCGACACGATGGTGGTCAAGGCGGCGGCGGAATCCGGCGGCTACGGCATGCTGGTCGGGCCGGCGGCCACCCCCGAGGAGCGCGAGGCCTTTGCCGCCAAGATCGAAGCCGATCCGCGCAACTACATCGCCCAGCCGACGGTGAGCCTGTCGCGCGCCCCGGTCATCGTGGATGACCATTTCGAGGGCCGCCACGTCGATCTGCGCCCGTATATCCTCTACGGCGACGACATCCGGGTGATTCCCGGCGGTCTGACCCGGGTGGCGCTTAGGCGCGGGTCCCTGGTCGTCAATTCCTCCCAGGGCGGCGGCAGCAAGGACACCTGGGTGCTGGGGCCGGGCGCTGCGGCCAGAAGCTAGATTGTTTGCCATATTTTCAAGGAGCGCCGCATGTTAAGCCGCGTGGCCGACGCCATCTACTGGATGAGCCGCTATCTGGAGCGGGCCGAGAACATCGCCCGGTTCCTCGACGTCAACTGGCACCTGACCCTGGACACCCCGGGCGGGCGGGGCGAGCAGTGGATGCCGCTGGTCTCGGCCATGGGCGACTTTGACCTGTTCGCCGCCCGGGGCCTGCCCGGCAACCGCGAAACCATCATCCGCTTTTTGGCCTTCGATCCGGAGTACCCCAACTCCATCGCCAGTTGCCTGGCCCGGGCCCGGGACAACGCCCGCACCATCCGCGAGATCATCCCCACCGAGATGTGGGAGCAGATCAACACCTTCTACCATCTGGTGCGCGAGGCGGCCAAGGGCAGTCAGGCCGTGCTCAACAACCCCTACCACTTCTGCGACGAGGTCAAGCGCCGCGATCTGACCATCAGCGGCATCGCCGGCGACGCCATGAGCCACGACGAGGCCTGGGACTTCTTCCGCCTGGGCCGGCTCCTGGAGCGCGCCGACAAGACCTCGCGCATCCTTGACGTCAAATACTTCATCCTGCTGCCGCATCCCACCGACGTCGGCTCCAACCTCGACTACGTGCAGTGGGCGGCGCTTCTTAAAGCCATCAGCGCCCTGGAAGCCTACCGCCGCCGCCACGGCCGCATCCAGCCCGAGCGCATCGTCGAATTCCTGCTGCTGGACCACGATTTTCCCCGGTCGGTCCTGTGGTCGCTGATACGAGCCCAGCAGTGCCTGCACGCCATCACCGGCACGCCCATGGGCTATTTCGCCAACCCGGCCGAAAAACGCATCGGCCAGTTGTGCGGCGATCTGGCCTATATGAGCGTGGAGGACGTTGTGGCCAAGGGCTTGCATGAGTTCACAGACAACCTGCAAACCCGAATGAACCATGTGGACGAGGCGGTTTTCGCCACCTTCTTCTCCACGTTTCCGGCTATTGACGGGGCCTGCCAACAGTGACAAAGGGACGGCCATGACATTTTGCCTCGGCATCACCGTGGAGGAAGGCCTGGTCGGCATCGCCGACACGCGCATCACCTCCGGCAACGAATTGACCAGCGCCCACAAGGTCACCACCTACCAGAACGGGCAGGGGGCCTTTTTCCTCATGACCTCGGGGCTTCGCTCGGTGCGCGACAAGACGCTCACCTATTTCGAAGAGGCCATGGAAACCTGCGCCAAGCCCCTGGACAAGCTCTACAAGGTCGTCAACGCCTTTGCCGCCGAACTGCGCAAGGTCGCCGTCGAGGACAAGGCCTTTCTGGCCGAGTCGGGGCTGGGATTCAATCTCCATGTGCTCCTTGGCGGCCAGATGACCAACGATTCCACCCACAAGCTCTACCTCATCTATCCCGAGGGCAACTGGGTGGAGGTCAGCCAGGGCACGCCCTACCACATCATCGGCGAAGGGGGGTACGGCAAGCCGGTGCTTGACCGCACGCTCAAGTTTTCCGATCCGTTGCGCATGGCGCTGAAGGTCGGTTGCCTGGCCTTTGACTCCACCCGCATCAGCGCCTCGGACGTGGACTTTCCCATCGACGTGGTGCTCTATCACAAAAGCGGCCTGGAGCTGGTCCAGCATCGCTACGAGAAGGAAGACCTGGCCGACATCTCGGCCTGGTGGCAGGAGCATCTGCGCGGGCTGGTCCACGATCTGCCCTCGGAGTGGATCGACAACGTGGCTTCCAAGCTCAAAAAGGTGTGCGGGAAGTCCGGCTGCCTGACCGAACCGGCTTGAATCCCGTGCGCTGCCGCATCATCCACCGCACCCGTTACGACTACGGGCGTGACGTTTTTTTGGAGCCGCACCTGCTGCGCCTCGTGCCCCGGGGCGACGCCGCCCAGCGGCTGCTGGCCTTTTCCGCCGTCATTGAGCCCGAGCCGGCCGGCCGGACCCTTGTCACCGACGCCTGGGGCAACACCGTCCTGTCGGTCTGGTTTTCCGGCCTCACCGACCATCTGACCGTGACCACCGAGGCGACGGCAGCGACCCTTCGCGACAATCCTTTTGATTACCTCATTGAATCGTCCCGTGCCGTGCTGCCCGTGCCGCTGGCTCCCGGCGAGGCCGTGCTGGCCGGGGACTGCCTGGCTCCGGTGGCCGGGGCAGGCTCCCGGACGGCCGCACTGGCCGAGGGCATCCTCGCCGACGGCGCGACCACGCCCCAGGCCTTCGCCATGGAGCTGCTTGGCCGGATGCACGCCCGGCTGGCCACCTCCTCGCGCCTGGAGCCCGGCCTTTTGGCGCCGGACACGGTCCTGGCCAAAAGGAAAGGGGCCTGTCGCGATCTGGCCCTGGTCTTCATCGCCGCCTGCCGCCAGGTCGGCATCCCGGCCCGGTTCGTCAGCGGCTACCACGAGGGCGACCCGGACGGCGACGAGCGCGACCTGCACGCCTGGGCCGAGGTCTATCTCCCCGGCGGCGGCTGGCGCGGCTTCGATCCTTCCCTGGGGCTGGCCGTCACTGACCGCCACGTGGCCCTGGCCGCCGCACCCCATCCCGACGACGCCGCGCCGGTCACCGGTTCCTTCCGGGGCGCCGCCGTCGCCGCGCGCCTGCGCCACGCCATTGCCCTTGAGGTCTCGCCTGGGAGCGGATAGCCTTATTTTTGGGGTTGGGCTTCGAGGCAGGCTGCGCTATGCTGCGGGCCGGATGAACAACGGGGTCTGCATGATGCGTTTTTTGCGTGCGTCCTTTGTCTGGCGGCTGGTGGCCGTCCTTGCCGCACTTGGCTTTTTCGGGGGAGCGGGCGCTTGGGCTGCGGCCCTGGACCTGACGCCCGAGGAAAAAGCCTTCATCGAGGCCCACCCCGTGGTCACGGTCAGCGACGTGGACTGGCCGCCGCTGTCCATCGTGGCCGACGGCCGGCAGCAGGGCCTTTTCCACGACTATTACGCCCTAATCGCCCAGCGCACAGGCCTGGCCTTCCGGTTCCAGATCCTGGGCGACGGGCTGGATTTTCAGCTCGTTCTCGATGCCCTGCGCGACAAACGCATCGATCTGGTGGACGGCACCGGCAAGACTGCCGACCGCGCCACCTACGCGCTTTTCGCCGGCCCCTACTGGCAGTTCCCCCTGGCCGTGGCCGCCCGGGACGACGCCGCGGCCTGGTCCCTGGAGACCCTGGCCGGCAAGCGCGTGGCCGTGGCCCGGGGCTCCACGGCCGAGGAATACCTGCGCGAAAAGGCCCCGGGCCTGGAACTTGTCGAAACCGCCGACCCCTATGCCGCCCTGTCGCTGGTGGCCACCCACAAGGCCGATGCCGCCGTGGAGAACATGGCCGTGGCCTCCTACGCCATCCGCAAGTCGGGGCTGGCCAACGTCAAGATTTCCGGGCTGTTGGACTATCAATTCAAGATCTATTCGCTGGTGCGCAACGACTGGCCGCTTCTGGCGTCCATTCTGCAAAAAGCCCATGAATCGGTGACGGAATCGGAAAAGGCCGCGCTGCTCTCCCGCTGGCTGCCGCTGTACAAGGCCGGGGCCCAGTCCGGAGAGAACGTCGCCGAGGTCATGGGCAAGCCGGCCGACACGCACACGGGGCTGACCTTCACGGATCGGGAGAAGGACTATCTGGCCCGCAAGAAAGCCCTGTCGTTTTGCGTGGACCCGGATTGGGCCCCCATCGAGCGCATCGATGAAAACGGCCGCCACGTCGGCATCGCCGCCGATCTGCTGGGCCTTATGAGCGAGCGCCTGGGCGTGCCCGTGGTCCTGGTGCCCACCAGCTCCTGGAGCCAGAGCCTGTCCGCCGTGCGTGAGCATCGCTGCGATTTCCTGCCGGCCGCCGGCGACACCAAGCAGCGGCGGCGTTTTCTCCATTTCACCACGCCCTACCTGCGTTTCCCCATGGTGGTGGCCACCCTGGCCAAAACGCCCTTCATCGACGATCCGGCCGGGCTGTCCGGCAAGGACCTGGGCGTGGTCAACGGCTACTCCAGCCTGGACATCCTGCGTTCCAAATACCCGGAAATGCGGCTGGTCGAGGTGCCAAGCGTCACCGAAGGCCTGCGGCTTGTCGCCGACGGCAAGCTCTACGGCTACATCGACACCGTCCCGGCCATCAGTCAGGCCATCGCCAAGGACCATTTCAGCGACCTCAAGATCGCCGGCCGCCTCGACGCCCAGATGGACCTGTCCGTGGCCAGCCGCGACGATGAACCGGAGCTGGCGTCGCTGTTCCAAAAGGCCGTCAACACCCTCACCAAGGCCGAAACCGAGGCTGCCATCAAGAAATGGGTGGCCGTCACCTTCGAGGAGAGCTTTGACTACACCCGGTTCTGGAAGGCCCTGGCCATCGCCGCCGCCGTCCTGGCCGTCATCGTCTGGTGGAACCGCAAGCTTTCCCGGCTCAACCGGGCCATCCGTCAGGCCCACGAAGATCTTGACGCCGCCAACCGCGACATGGCCGCGCTGCTCGACAACGCCGGCCAGGGGTTTTTATCGGTGGACCGCGACGGCGTGGTGGGGCCGCGGTTCAGTCAGGAATGCCGCGCCATTTTCGGCGGCGACATCGAGGGCCGCAACGTCGCCGAGCTGCTTTTTCCCGACGATGCGTCCGCGCGGGAGGCGCTTACCGTCAACATCCGGCGGGTGGCCGACGAGGCCGACGCCTATCGCCGCGACCTCTACCTGTCGCTCATGCAAAAGGCCGCCCAGCTTGGCGGGCGCGCCCTGCGCCTGGCCTACCGCGCCCTGGACGGGGGGCGGCTCATGTTCGTCATCACCGACGTCACCGACGAGGCGCGCTTAAAGGACGCCGTGGCCCGGGAGCGCAACCGCCTGGCCTGCGTGGTGGCGGCGGTGCGGGAGCAGCGCGACTTTTTCGCCGTCCTTGACAGCTTCGCCGGATTCCGGGAATCAGGCCAGGCCTTCGTGTCCGGGGCCGTGGATGGCCGGGCTGCCCTGGAGTCTGTGTATCGACAGGTGCACACGTTTAAAGGGCTGTTTTTGCAGCTGGAGTGCGCCCATGTCGCGGCCGCGCTGGATGCCGTGGAAACGCGGCTGGCCGCCTTGGCCCGGCAGGACGCGCCCCAGGCTTCGGCCGTGGCCGAAGCCCTGGCCGATCCCGAAGTGGACGCGGCCCTTGACCGGGACATCACCGTGGTGCGCAGCGCCCTGGGCGAGGAGTTTTTTGATCGCCGGGGCGAAATCTGCCTGGGCGCGGATCTGGCCGAGGCCCTGGCCGAATTGGCCGACCGGCTGCTTTCGCGTCTGGACGAACTGCCGCTGGGCGAGCGGGACCGCTCGGTGCTGGCCGCCGCCCGGACCCTGCGCCATGTGGACGTGAAAAAGCTGCTGGCCGCCTATCCGCGCCTGGCCGCCCGACTGGCCGCCGGCCAGGGCAAGCTCCTGGCGCCCTTTGCCGTGGAAGGCCAAGCCGTGGCCGTCGATCCCGACCGCCTGGACGCCTTGGCCAAGGCTTTGGTGCACGCGTTTCGCAACGCCGTGGACCACGGCCTGGAAACGCCGGCCGAGCGGGCCGAGGCCGCCAAGGACGAAGCTGGCGTCATCAGCTGCCGGGTCGCGGCCGAAAACGGGCGGCTCATCATCGAGGTGGCCGACGACGGCCGGGGCGTGGACGTGGAAGCCGTGCGTTCCCGGGCCTTCGAGGTCGGCCTGGCCGGAGCCGAGGAACTGGCCGCCATGGACGACGCCGCCGTGATCGAACTGCTTTTCCGCGACGGATTTTCCTCGCGCCGCAGCGTCGGCGAACTCTCCGGGCGCGGCGTGGGGCTGGCCGCCGTGCGGGCCGAAGCCCAGCGCCTGGGCGGAGCGGCCGTTTTGATCAGCGAACCCGGGCGCGGCTCGCGCCTTCGCGTCGAGGTTCCCCTTCTTGACGCCTAAGTTTCACTTTCGGGAGACGTTATGACCGAACAACTGGATCTCAAAGCCTTCCTCGACGCCTTGGCCACGCGCACCCGGGCGTTTTTCGCCGAGGAACTGGGCATAGCCGTCAGGCAACCCCTGTACCATTTCGATGACGTGCAAAAGCTCGACCTGCGCCATCTGACCGCCATTTTGAGCGCCACCGGGCAGCTCAAGCTCTATCTGGCCTACAGCTTCGACGCGGCCCTTATCGACGCGGCTTTCGCCGCCTACACCGCCGACCTCGACATCGCCGAGGACGAGCGCGACGACGCCATCCAGGAAACCGCCGGCGACATCATCAACATCATCGTGGGCAACGCCCTGGCCGACGTGGCCGCCACCGGCCGGGCCATCGCCCTGTCGCCGCCGATCATCCTCACCGAAGCCAAATCCGTGATGCGCCACCGCGGGGCCAAGTTCGCCTCGGCCGAACTCGCCGCCCAGGCCGGTTCCCTGGCCATCCACCTCATCGGTCCGGGCGAACTCTTTGACGACGCCCTTGAATATGTGAAGGAGTAAGGCATGAGATCCCTGCGAATCCTGGTGGTGGACGACTCCGGCCTCACCGTGAAGAAAATGGCCAAGCTCCTGGAAGAACTCGGACATAAAGTCGTCGCCATGGCCTCCACCGGCCAGCAGGCCGTGGACGTCTACGCCCAGGCTGCCCCGGACGTCACCACCATGGACATCACCATGCCCGACATGGACGGCATCGAGGCCACCCGCCGCATCCTGGCCGTCCACCCCGGGGCCTGCATCGTCATCGTCACCTCCCACGGCCAGGAACAGATGGTCATGGACGCCATCGAGGCCGGGGCCAAGGGCTACATCTTAAAGCCCGTCAAACTGGAAAAACTGGCCGAGACCCTGGAAACGGTGGCGGCGAAATACTTGTGATGCAAAGCGCCTCCATGCTCGAAAGCGCGCTTTTAAAGACGCATTTCGACGTCATTCCCTTCGGCATCTACGTCGTGGACGTGGCCACCTACGAGGTGGTCTTCCTCAATCGTCACTCCCGGGAGAACCTCGGCCCGGCCGAGGGGGGCAAATGCTACAAGGTGGTCTACGACAACGACGCGCCCTGCCTGCACTGCCGCATCCCGGAACTGTTAACTCCCGACGGCCTGCCCAACGGCCGCACCGCCGTCTACGACCTCTACAACGAACGCGACGAGCGCTGGTCCCAGATCCAGGAAAAAGCCATGGGTTGGCCTGACGGCCGGGTGGTCAAGTACGCCATCGCCGTGGACATTTCCGAGCTCAAGGAGACCCAGAACCGGCTGGCCGAAGCGCACGCCGAGCTGGCCATCCGCAACAAGGACCTGGCCGGACAAAACACGCTGCTGCGCCAGAACATGGACCTGCGCGAGCACGTGGACCGCATCGCCCGCCACGATCTCAAAGCGCCGTTGTCCGCGCTGATCGGCCTGCCCCAGGTGCTGCTCGAAAACTACGACCTACCCCCTGAAGCGGCCCACATCGTGTCGCTCATGGAGCAGGCCGCCCATTCCATGCTCGACATGCTCAACCAGTCCCTTGTGCTCTATCGTCTGGAAACCGGCGATTTCGTGCTGTCCCCCCGGCCGGTGGATCTGGTCGATCTGGTCGTTCGCACCTGTTCCCGGCTGTCTTCCATGCCCATGGCCCGGGGCCGGAAGCTGCATGCCGCCCTGGCCGGCGGGGCCGTGCCGGTCGGCGCCCGGGTGGAAATTTCCGGCGACGATCTGCTCTTGGGGCCGATGCTCCAAAACCTCGTGGTCAACGCCCTGGAAGCCTCGCCCGAGGGCGGCGACGTGGAAGTGGACGTCGTTCCCGGACCGGAGAGCGTGCGCCTTGTGGTCCGCAACCAGGGGGAGGTGCCCGCCGCCATCCGTGACCGCATGTTTGACAAGTACGTCACCATGGGCAAACGTTCCGGCACCGGTCTTGGGGCCTATTCCGCCGCCCTGGCCGCCAAGGCCCACGGCGGAACCATCGAACTGGACGCCGGCGTCCCGGGCCGCACCGCCGTGATCGTGACCCTGCCCCGCTGCGGAGCCGCCTCGTGATGATGGAAAACGCCCTTTTCGAGAGCCATTTCGATCTCATTCCCTTCGGCATCTACGTGGTGGACGCCGCCAGCTACCACATCATCTACAGCAATCGAGCCTTTAACGAGCATTTCGGCAACCATGCCGGCGAACAGTGCCACAAAGCCCTGTACGAACGAGACGAACCCTGCCCCTGGTGCCGCCTGGGCGAACTGCTCACGCCCCAAGGCCTGCCAAACGGCGAGACCCGGATTTTCGAGCACTTCAACGAGTCCGACGACCGCTGGTACCAGATGCAGGTCCGGGCCATGACCTGGCCCGACGGCCGGGTGGTGCGCTACGCCATCGGCGTGGACATCTCCGAACTCAAGGACACCCAGAACCGGTTGGCCGAGGCCCATGCCCGGCTGGCGCTCACCAACATCGAACTGGCCCGCCTGTCCACCACCGACATGCTCACCGGACTGGCCAACCGCCAGCACACCGAGCATCTGCTGCTGGCCGGCCTTGATGCGTTGTGCCGCCAGGAGCGGCGGCTGAGTCTCGTCATGTTCGACATCGACCACTTCAAGGCCGTCAACGACCGTTACGGGCATCTGCGCGGGGACGACGTGCTGCGCGCCCTGGCCGATCTGCTGCGACAGACCGTGCCCGACGGGCTGGGCGTGGGACGTTGGGGCGGCGAGGAATTCCTTGTCTGCTGCCCAGGCCTGGGGCTGGCCGAGGCCTGCATCCTGGCCGAGAAGCTGCGTCTGGCCGTGGCCGGTCTCGATCTGGCGGAAGTGGGCCGGCTCACCTGCAGCTTCGGCGTGGCCGAGGCCCGGGCGGGAGAATCGGCCGAAAGCCTCTTGGCCAGGGCCGACAACGCCCTGTATGCGGCCAAGGGCCTGGGCCGCGACCGGGTGGAAACGGGCTGAGCCCCAGCGGTCGGCTGGGGGGACGTCCCGGGCAACGGGGCAGCCAACGGCGCCGCCGGCTGGTCCCTGGCTTGGACGCCGGCCTCGCGCCAAGTCCGGCGCGCCAGTCCCTTGCGCCGGCCTTGCAGCGGCCAACGCCAACACCGGATGTCTGCCGACATCGTCAAAAAATCGCCTGCAAGACGTGGGGCCAAGACTCGTCTGACGTCTTTACCTGGCGTCCCAAAGTCTCTATTGCAGTGGCCTTCCGGCTGAAGCGTCCCGCGGCGGGGTCGCCCGGCTCCACCCTCGACGCCACAGGAAGGCTATAATGGAAACGAAATTGGCCAATCCCGCGCCCCTGGGACTCATGGGCTTCGGCATGACCACCATCCTGCTCAACATCCACAACGCCGGATGGTTTCCCGTGGGTTCCATGGTGCTGGCCATGGGCATCTTCTACGGCGGCGTGGCCCAGGTCATCGCCGGGATCATGGAATTTAAAAAGGGCAACACCTTTGGGCTGACGGCTTTTGCCAGCTACGGCCTGTTCTGGTTGACCCTGGCCGGGCTCATCCTGCTGCCCAAGATGGGGCTTGCCGACCCCACCCCCCATGCCTTCATGGGCTGGTATCTGTTTTTGTGGGGGCTTTTCACCTTGTTCATGTTCTTCGGAACCTTGCGCGGTTCCCTGGTCCTGCGGTTCATTTTCGGCTCGCTGACGGTGCTGTTTTTCCTGCTGGCCTTGCGGGACTGGCTGGGGTCGGAAGCCATCGGCCGGCTGGCCGGCTACGAGGGCATCGTGTGCGGGGCCAGCGCCTGCTATCTGGCCATGGCCGAAGTGTTGGAAGAACAGTACGGCCGCAAGATCCTGCCCGTGGGCTAGTGTCGCGTCCCTTAAACAATGCGAGCGTTAGTAAAGAACAATTCCTGCTTATAGCCTGTTGTCCGCGAATTCTCCTGTAGGGTTTTCGCGGACGCGACACGAGACGCCGGCTCGGGCCGGTTTTTCCGAAAGCCGCGCCGGCCTGGCGCGGCTTTCGTTTTTGCTACGCCTGGGGGGCGGCCTCGCCCGGCCTGGGCCTGGCGCTGCGGATGGCGGCGGCGGCCTCGTCCAAGGCCTTGCGAAGGGCCATCTCCGTCTCGTGGGCAGCCTCGGCGTCGCGTCGGCGAAGCTGGTCTTCCAGTTGCCCGGCCAGCCGGCGGCCGGCTTCTGCGCCGACAGCCCCGGCCACGTTTTTGAGGGAATGGGCGGCCAGGGCGGCTTCGTCCCAGTTTTCCGCGTCGCCGCACAACCGGATCAGTCGCAGTTTGCGGGGGTATTGGCGCAGGAAATCCTCTTCCACCTCGGCCAGCAAGTCTTCGTCGCCGCCCAGGCGGCGCAGGGCCGCTTCGCGCTCCAGGACGGCAACGGCCCGGGGCAGGGTTTGGGTTGCCGGTTGCGGAGCCTCCGGGCGGGAGCTACCCGTGGCCACCCTGGCCAAAAGCTCGGCCAGGAGCGTGAAATCCAGGGGTTTGGGCAGAAATTCCGTCATGCCGGCGGCCAGGCAGCGTTCCATGGAGCCGGCCAGGGCATGAGCGGTCATGGCCGCCACGGGCACGTAGCGGTTGGCCTCGCCGGCCAGGCCGGCCCGCAACCGACGGGTGGCCTCCATGCCGTCGAGTTCGGGCATCTCCACATCCATGAGCACCAGATCGAAGGTTTCCCGGCCAAGGCATTCCAGAGCGCGCGCGCCGTTGGCGGCCACCGTGGCCTGGTGGCCCCGCCGGCTTAAAAAGGTGGTCGCCACCTTGACGTTTATCGGGTTGTCCTCGGCCACCAGCACGCGCAGGGGCCTGGCGTCGGCCTGGGGCGCGGCCACCGGGCGGCGCGTCGGCTCGCTCGGGATGACCTGGGCCGGAGTGAGACGCAGCCTGACCCGAAAGACCGTGCCTTGGCCCGGAACGCTGTCCACGGCGATCTCGCCGCCCATGCTGCGGACGAGTTCGCGGCAGATGGCCAGCCCCAGGCCCGTGCCGCCGAAGTTCAGGGCCACGGTGCGGTCAGCCTGGGTGAACATGTCGAAGATGCGTTCCAGGCGGTCCGGGGCGATGCCGATGCCGGTGTCGGCCACGGCCAGCTCCAACCGGCCGGGATCGCCGTCCAGGGCGGCGACAGTGACGGTGACGCCGCCTTCCCGGGTGAATTTGACGGCGTTGCCCACGAGGTTGAGCAGGATCTGCCGCACCCGTCCCTGGTCGCCCCGGACATGGCGCGGGGTGTTCGGGGCCACGGCCAGGGTGAGGAAAAGGCCTTTGCGCGCGGCCTGGGGGCGCAGGGTGCGGGCCACGCCGGCCAGGGTGCGACGCAGATCGAAGTCCTGGATGACCAGCTCCAGCCCCTTGGCTTCGATGCGCGACAGGTCCAGCACGTCGTTGATGATGCCCAGCAGATTGCCGGCGGCCTCCCGGGCGGTCTCCAGGGCGTCGCGCTGCTGGGGCGAAAGCTCGGTGCCCAGGGTCAGTTCGGTCATGCCGATGACGGCATGCAGCGGCGTGCGGATCTCGTGGCTCATTTTGGCCAGGAAATCGCTTTTGGCTCGGTTGGCGGTTTCGGCCGCCTCCTTGGCCTGGCGCAGGTCGGCCTCGATGGCCTTGACGTCGGCGATGTCGCGCACCACCGCGAAATAGCGGCGGTCCTCGCCCGGGCTTTCGGGGTGGCGGTGCGGGCGCACGGCTACGGGCAGGATCGAGCCGTCCTTGCGGCGATATTCCTTCTCGAAAACCTCGGCGGACCCCTTGGCGTCCACTTCGGCCAGAAGGCGTTCCTCGGGCTCGTGCCAGGCCTCGGGAGTGATGTCGTGGTAAGTCATTGCCGCCAGTTCGTCCGGGCCGTAGCCGGTCATCTCCTGAAAAGCCGGGTTGGATTCCACCAGCCGGAAGTCGCTGGACATCACGACAAAGCCGTCGCCCATGCTGTCCAGGAGCAGCTTGTAGCGGGTGCGCGAGGCCAGCAGTTCGGCTTCGGAACGCTTGCGGCCGGTGATGTCGAGGAGCACGCCGATGACGCCGGCCGTACGCCCGGCGACGTCGTGGAACCGGCTTTTGAAGACCACCACGTCGCGGGTGGTCTGGTCGCTGAAGGTGAGCGATGTTTCGTATTCGACGGTCTCGGCCTCGCCGGCAAGCACGTCGCGGTCGGTCTTGGCGCATAGCGCCGCCTGGGCCGGCAGTTCCAGTTCATGGACGGTACGCCTGCGGATGCGGGCCAGGGGCCGGATGGCGCGTTCGTAGGCGGCGTTGCAGCCCAGATAACGGCTTTCGAGATCCTTGTAGAAGACCGGCACGGGGATGGCGTCGATGAGTTCCTGGGTGAAGCGGATGCGTTCTTCGAGCTTGTCGGCCATGGCGTCCAGCGCCTGGCCCAGTTCGCCCATCTCCCCCTTGCTCTCGGCCAGCCCCGAGCGGCGGTCGAGGTTGCCGGCGGCCATGTCGGCGGCCATGGCCACGAATTGGCCCATGGGCCGCAGAAGAAACACCCGGTTGAACCACCAGGCGGCGGCCAGGGCCAGGGCCACGGCCAGGCCAAAAAGCAGCATGTCGCTTTGCCAGGCGCCGATGAGCAGGGCTTCATGCACGGCCTGAGGCTGGCTTAAGCGGATAAACAGGCGTTGCCCGCCAGGGGCGGCCACCGGCGCGAACACGGCGCGTTGCATGGCCTCGTCTGGCCCCAGGCCGGTCCAGACCAGACTCGATGCCTGGCCAAGGCGCGGCAAGACCTCGTCCGCGCCGGCCACGGTCTTACCGGCGGCCTGGGGTCTTGGCGGCCAGGTGGTCAGCACCGTCCCTGCTTCGGAGAAAAGACAGGCCCGGGCGGCCTCGGGCATCCGAATGTCCTGGAAGATGGCGGCGAACCAGTCCGGCGCCAGGGTGATGGCGCACACGCCGACCACCCCGTCGTCCGGTCCGCGCACGGCCTGGGCCAGCACCAGGCCGGGCTTGCCGTCAAGGGTGTCCGGGCCGAAGGCCATGATCGTGGACAGGGGGGCGTCCAGGGCCCGGCGCAGCCACGGCCGGTCGCTGAGCTTCCGCGCCATCCCGCTCGGCAGGGCGGAGGCTGCCGTCACCGTGCCGTCGGGGCGCACGAGAACCATGTCCTGAAAGGCGGGAAAGACGGCCAGGGCGTCGGTCAGCAGACGGCCGGCCTGGGCGGGATCGCCGGATTTGATGACGGCAAGCCAGGTGACGCCGCGCAGGATGTTGGCGTAGTTCTCCAGCAGGCTTCGGGCGTTGCCGGCGGCCAGATCCGCGATGCTGTGCAGCCCCTGATCCACGGCGACCCGGGCGGAATGCTGTTTTTCCAGGGCCGAGGTGACGTGGAGCGCCAGGACCGGGGCCAGGGTCAGCGCGACAAGCCACAGCAATCGCGTGCGCAGGCTTTCCAGTCGTCGCCAAGCCATGCCGGATACTCCGTGGAAGGTGCATCGAATTGCCCCAAGGCAAAACCGCCAGGGGGTTCCGTAAAGGACTTCCGGCAACAAGGCAAGGGAGGGGGACAGATCAGGCGGCGGGCAGGCAGTGGCGGCCTGGAATAAAACCAACGGCGCCGAGTCGGTCCAGAATCACGTCTGTCGCTCCGCGGCTGCCCACGTAAGGGACTATGAAACACGATTGCGGTCCCGGCGCGTCGTTGTAATGCAGCACCGGCCGGCCGCCAAGCATCAGTCCAATCTTGCGTGGATCGATGTCGAGCCAGGCGTCGATGACAATGCCGTGGTCGCACAACAGTTCGGCCCGGCGACGGGTGACGCGTCCGGCTCCGGCCACCACGATATGGGGATGGAAGGGATTAATGCAGGCCAAGCGTCGGGCCAGGTAGCCGGCCTTGATGCGGAAAAAAGCTTCCGGAGCGTAGCGCGGATCGGTGCGCGAAAGCCGGCCTGGCGGGTCGTTCCAGACGACCAGGGTCTGGGGCAGCTTGTCCATGACCACGCCGCCTTCCAACCAGCGCAGCCACAGTTCGTAATCCTCGGGAAAATCGCCCTGGCGGTAGCCGCCGTGCAGGGCCGGCAGCTCCCGGCGAAACATCACCGTGGGATGGGGCAGGGGGGATTCCCGGAAGATGGCCTGGCGGATGGCTTCGGGGGTGGTCACCGCGTTGCACCATTCGATATGGGCCAGATAGCCCCGGCAGGCCTCGGCATCGCCGCCGTACGCCGCCCGGCAGGAGACCAGCCCGATGTCCGGATGGGCGTCGAGGTGGCGGGCCTGGAGTTCCAGGCGCTCGGGCAGGCAGACGTCATCGGCGTCCAGACGGGCCACGTAGCGCCCCCGGGCGGCGGCCAGGCCGGCGTTCAGGGCGGCGGCGATGCCTTCGTGGGGCCGGGAAATGAGCCGAAAACGTCGGTCGCGGCCGGCCATGGACGTGGCGACGTTTTTGGTGGCGCCGCCGTCGTCGGAACCGTCGTCGATGACGAGGACTTCAACGTCGTCCAGGGTTTGGGCGGCCAGACTCTCCAGGGCGGCAGGCAGGACGGCGGCGGCGTTTCGCGCGGGCAGGACAACGGAAACCATGGCTCATGTTAGCCGGGCGGGCGGCGTCGGGCAAGGGACCCACGGGGAAAGGGGCGCACTGCGCCATTGCCCTGGCTGCGGGCATCTGTTAAAAAAACTTCCATATTCAAAGGGAGAGACGCCACCCGCCATGTCCGACCCGAAGATTCTCCTTGTCTCCGACAATCCCTGCCTGGCTGCGGCCGTGGTGCGCCATTGCGGTTCGCTGTCGGGCTTGGGGGCCGTCCAGATTCACGATCCCGGCGCGGCGGCGGACGCGCTTTGCCGGGGCGACGGCGACGGGGCGTTCTTGCTGTGCGTGGTGGATTTGACCCTGCCTGAGGAGGCCGTGCGCCGTCTGGCCGCCGCCTCGGCGACAAGCGGGGTGCCCTGGCTGGCCGTGGCCGAGTGTTACCGGCCGCAATTTCGCAATCTTTCCCAGGAACTCGACGCCATTGATTTTGTGGTGGCCGAGGCCGAGGACCCGGCTGCGGTGGCCCGGTATGTGGACCGGCTGCTCAAAAACCGCTCCGCCCGCATCCTCATCGTGGAAGATTCGGCCTTCATGCGCCTTTTTCTGCGCCGGCTGCTGCGCCGCTACCAGTTCCGGGTCCACATGGCCGCCTCGGCGGCCAAGGCCCTGGCCATTCTCGAACACCGGCCGGACATCGCGGCGGTCATCATCGACTACGACATGCCGGTGCAAAACGGCGTGGAGCTGACCCGCACCATCCGGAGGCGGTTTCGGTTGCGCGAGATTTGCCTCATCGGCATCTCAGGCAAGGCCCCGCGTTCCATCTCGGCGGAATTTCTCAAAAACGGCGGCGACGATTATCTGCATAAGCCCTTCGAGCGCGAGGAGCTCTATTGCCGGGTGCTTCACGGCGTGGAAGCCGTGGAACGAATGCTCGAAATCAAGCGCCTGGAACGGTTGCGCCGCATGTTTTTGTCCATGCTGGCCCATGATCTCAAAAGCCCGGCCGGGGGCATCGTCGGCGCGGCCAACCTCATCCTCGACGGGGTGTGCGGCGAGATCGGCGGGGAAGTGCGCGAAATGGCGGCCGTCATCAGTCAGGCCGGCCGGAGGCTGTGTTCCCTGGCCTCCAATATGCAGGACCTCACCCGTCTGGAAACCGGCCGGCTCGAACCGGCCCTGGTCCTGGCCCATCTCGACGCCCTGGCCCTGGAGCGGGCCCGGCTGGCCGAAGCCACCGCCGCCGGCAAGTCCATCCGGGTGGAAACCCGCGCCCCGCAGTTGCCGCCCATGCATCTCGACCCCGATCTCATCGCCCGGGTGCTGGACAACCTGCTGTCCAACGCCGTGAAGTTTTCGCCGCCCGGCAGCCTCGTACGCCTGACCCTGCGTCCGGCCGGGGACGAGGTGGTGGTGCGGGTGGCCGACCAGGGGCCGGGCATCCTGGCCGAAGAGCGCCACCGGCTGTTCAAGCCCTTTGAGCGCCTCTCGGCCCGGCCCACGGCCGGGGAAAAGAGCCTGGGCCTGGGGCTGGCCATTGCCGAAGGCATCGTGGCCGCCCATGGCGGACGCATCTGGGTGGAATCCGAGCCCGGGCAGGGCGCGGCCTTCTGCTTCACCCTGCCCATGTCGATGGATTTTTCGGATCAGGCCGACGCCTGCATCAGCTCGTAAACGTATTCCCGCACCGTGATGGTCCAGGCCCGGGGGGCGCGGCCGATGGCCGCGGCCAGTTTGGCGTTGTCCAACGCCGAATAGGGCGGACGCTTGGCCTTTTGCGGATAGGCGTCGGAAGGGATGGGCAGCACGCGGCAAGGCAGGCCCGAGGCCACCACGGCCTCGGTGGCCAGGTCGCACCAGCTGGCCTGGCCTGAGCCCACGGCGTGGAAGATGCCGGCGGCCTCGGTGCGGGCCAGATCGGCGATCCAACCGGCCAGATCGAGGGTGTAGGTGGGCGAGCCGATCTGGTCGGCCACCACCTTGAGCTCCTCCCGGGTCTTGGCCAGCCCCAGGATGGTGGCCACGAAGTTCTTCTTGTCCGGGCCGTAGAGCCAGGCCGTGCGCAGGATCTGGAACGCGCCCAGCCCCGAATCCAGGATGGCCCGCTCGCCGGCCAGCTTGCTCGCCCCGTAGACCGACTCCGGGTTGGGCGCGTCGTCCTCGACGTAGGGCGCGCCCTTGGAACCGTCGAACACGAAATCCGTGCTCAGATGCACCAGAGTCGCGCCGGCCTTGCGGCAGACCCGGGCCAGCCGGCCGGGCAGGTCGCGGTTGACGCGGTAGGCCTCGTCGGCGTCGTCCTCGGCCGCGTCCACGGCGGTGTAGGCCACGGTGTTGACCACATGGGTCGCCTCGAACCGCTCGATCTCCCGGGCCACGGCCTCCATGTCAAAGGGGTCGAGGAGCGTGCGCGTGGTCGGCAGCACGGCGAACCCCGCCTCTTCCATGACCCGCGACAGCGGGCGGCCGACCAGTCCGGTCAGGCCGCCCAGCACGATGGCGCGGGGGGCTTTGGCGTCCCCGCTCATGCCCGTTCCCCGTACCAGGAAGCCATGAACTGGCGGTACGCGCCGCTGTTGACGCTGTCGAGCCATGCGCCATTGGCGCGGTACCAGGCCATGGTCTCGGCGATGCCCCGGGCGAAATCCCAGGCCGGGGCAAAGCCCAGCTCCCGGGCGGCCTTGGTGAAGTCCATGGCGTAGCGGCGGTCGTGGCCGGGCCGGTCGGTGACGTAGCGGATGAGGCTTTCGGGTTTGCCCAGGGCGGCCAGGATGGTGCGCACCACCTCGATATTGGGCTTTTCCGCGTCGCCGCCGAAGTTGTAGACCTCGCCCGGCCGGCCCTTCATGAGGGCCAGTTCCACGCCCCGGCAGTGGTCGATGACGTAGATCCAGTCGCGCACGTTGAGCCCGTCGCCGTAGACCGGCAGGGCCTCGTCGGCCATGGCCTTGGAATACATCAGCGGAATGAGCTTTTCCGGGAACTGGTAGGGGCCGTAGTTGTTGGAGCAGCGGGTGACCACCACGTCCATGCCGAAGGTCTCGAACGCGGCCCGCATGAGCATGTCGGCCCCGGCCTTGCTGGCCGAGTAGGGGCTGTTGGGAGCAAGCGGCGTTGCCTCGGAGAATTTCCCGTCCGGCCCGAGGGTGCCGTAGACCTCATCGGTGGAGACGTGGACGAAGCGGCGCACGCCGTAATGCCTGGCGGCGTCGAGGAGGCTTTGGGCCCCGAGCACGTTGGTGCGCACAAAGGGCGTGGCGTCGGTGATGGAGCGGTCCACGTGGGACTCGGCCGCGAAATTGACCACGGCCTCGATCTTGTGCTCCTCCAAGAGGTAGAGGGCCAGCTCGCTGTTGGCGATGTCGCCGCGCACGAAGTGGTAGCGCGAGCCGCCGAAAGCGGCCTCGACGTCGGCCAGGCTCTGCCGGTTGCCGGCGTAGGTGAGCAGGTCGAGGTTGACGATGGAGATCCCTTCGTGGCGGGTGAGCATGTCGCGGATGAAGTTGGAGCCGATGAAGCCGCAGCCTCCGGTCACGAGCAGTCGCATGTCTTGGTTTGTCCTTTGTTTTCAGTGTGTTGTTGTTTTGTCCGCTGGGTGGCCGTCGTTTTTTTTGGCTTTTTGCAAAATAATGCTTGCCAGGGGAGGGGGGCCCACGTACATTCTTCGACGGGCGATTAACTCAGCGGTTAGAGTGCCATCTTCACACGGTGGAAGTCCGGGGTTCAAATCCCCGATCGCCCACCACCGAACCCATCCGAAGCGCCTCGCGAAAGCGAGGCGCTTTTGTTTTGGCTGGCCGGCATGTCGTTATTGAATGCCACGAGCCTTGAATTCCTGGATTTTTTTGTAATCATCGATGATCTTCGCCTTGAGGGTCTCAATTTCCCGAACGTAATGCTGCTTGATGATGCGGATTTCCTCGCGACGCCGGGCCGAGGCCGGATCGTTGCCGGTCAGCGACCGCATCTCCGCGTCATAGGACACGATGGTCTTCTCATGCCCGGCGATGGCCACCCGGGCCGTCTCGATGGACCGCGACAGGTCGGCCGGTCCCGGCGGCGCGGCCAGGGCCGGCGCGCCGAGCATCGCCGTCAGGCACAGCGCGGCCAAAAACGTGGCCCACAGCCGGTTTCGCGGCCTCTGGGCCGGCCCGTGAATAACGTGACGCAGCATGGCGGATTCCCCCTCAAAGGGCTGGCCCCGTATAGCCCCAAACGCCCGGCTTGACAAATCCGCCGCCCCGGCGTTCCATCCCCAGGCCCCGCCTGCCCAGGCGGGCAAAGGAGCGTTTCCCATGGACATGCAGTGGTTTCTCGACCGCGACCGGTTCGCCCAGATGCTTGGCATCCGCATCGTCGAGGCCCGGCCCGGCTATGCCAAGACGGCCATGGACCTCACCGACGATCATCGCAACGGGGCCGGCGTGGCCCACGGCGGGGCGATCTTCAGCCTGGCCGACCTGGCCTTTGCCGTGGCTTCCAATGCCCACGGCAAGCTGAGCCTGGCCGTGGCCGCCTCCATTGCCTACGTCAAGGCGGGCCTGGGCTCCACCCTCTACGCCGAGGCCGTCGAGATCTCCCTGGGCAATAAAATGGCCACCTACGCCGTGACCATCAGCAACGACATGGATGAGGTCATCGCCAGCTTCCAGGGCACGGTCTACCGCAAGGACGTCCCCTACACCCGGGAGACGGCGTGATCGAACTGGTCCTTGTCGCCCCGGAGATTCCCCAGAACGCCGGCAGCGTGGCCCGGCTTTGCGCCGCCGCCAAGACGCCGCTGCATTTCGTCAAACCCCTGGGCTTCTCCCTGGCCGACCGCTACCTCAAGCGGGCCGGCCTGGACTACTGGCCCCACGTGAACCTGACGGTCTGGGAGGATTTCCCCTCCTTCGCCGCCGCCCGGGCCGGCCGGCGTCTGGTGGCCGCCACCGCCGGCAATCGGGGCCACGCCGCAGTACCCCATCACCGCTTTCCCTTCGAGGCCGACGACATCCTGCTTTTCGGCACGGAATCCAGCGGCCTGTCCGAAGAGGTCCTGGCCGCCGCTCACCGGCTGGTCACCATCCCCATCTGGGGCCAGGTGCGCAGCCTCAACGTGGCCAACGCCGCCTCGGTGGTGCTCTACGAGGCGCTCTCGCGGGTCGGCGTCCTGGACGCCGTGGCCGCCCCCCTGGAAAAAAGCGAATAATACGGGTATACGGGCCGGACGTTTGCAACCCCGCCGGCGAGAGTCGCGTCCCTTAAAAAATACTCGAGTATTTTTTGAGAAAAATAATGGTTTTAGTCTGTTGGTCGCGAAACGCCAGAAGCGCTTTTCGTGGCCGCGACAGGAGCGCCGCCGCGCGTCACCCATGAGGCTCCATGACCGTCGCCATTGCCCAGCACATCGCGCCCACGTTCGATTTCCCCGTGGTCTTCACCCGCCAGGCCTTTGATCCGGGCAACCCGGTCCTGGCCGACATCCTGGCCCGGTCCGGCCAGGGGCCGCGCAAGGTCGGCGTGGTCTGCGACGCCGGCCTGGTCGCCGTCGATCCCGGCCTGCCCGGCCGGGTCATGGCCTATGCCCAGGCCCACGTCGAGGTCATGCGCCTCGTCGAAGCGCCGCTGGTCCTGCCCGGCGGCGAGGCGGCCAAGGCCGACTTCACCGTAACCCAGGCCGTGTGGGAACTGACCTTCCGGGGCAAGCTGTGCCGCCAGTCCTTCGTGCTGGCCCTCGGCGGCGGGGCCTTTCTCGATGCCGCCGGCTTCGGCGCGGCCACCGCCCATCGGGGAGTGCGGCTCATCCGGATGCCTTCCACCGTCCTGGCCCAGAACGACGCCGGCGTGGGCGTCAAGAACGGCATCAACTACTTCGGCCGCAAGAACTACATCGGCGCCTTCGCCCCGCCCTATGCCGTGGTCAACGACCATGCCCTGCTGGCCACGCTGCCCCGGCGCGACGTGCTGGCCGGCCTGGCCGAGGCGGTCAAGGTCGCCCTGGTGCGCGATCCGCTCTTTTTCGCCCGTCTGGTCGAGCTGGCCCCCAGGCTGGCGGCCGGCGACGACGAGGCGCTTTTTGAAGCCAACGTGCGTTGCGCCGAGGCCCATCTGCAGCATATCGCCGGCGGCGGCGACCCCTTCGAACTCGGTTCGGCCCGACCGCTCGATTTCGGCCACTGGTCGGCCCACGCCCTGGAAGAAGCGACCCGGGGCGAGCTGCGCCACGGCGAGGCCGTGGCCGTGGGCATCGCGCTGGATACCCTCTATTCCTGCCGCACCGGCCTGCTCTCCCGGGACGAGGCCGAGCAGGCGCTGTCCCTGCTCGACGCCCTGAGGCTGGCCGTGTGGCATCCGGCCCTGGCCGACCTGGACATGGCCGCGGCCATCGAAGCCTTCCGCGAACACCTGGGCGGCAGGCTCCATCTGTCCATGCTGACCGGCCTTGGCCAGCGCATCGAAGTCCACGCCGTCGATCTGCCCCAACTCGAAGCCGCCCGCGCCGAACTGGCGGGGAGGGGAGAGGGGGATGCCTCCGGCGGCCGGGGGCCTGAGGCCCCCGGACCCCCCAGTTGGGGATAGAGGGGACCATGGAACCTGTCACCTACTGCACCAATATCCATCCTGGGGAGAGCTTTGGCGAAATTTGCCAGGGCCTGTGGGACCACGCGCCGGCCGTGGCCGCCGCCGTCTGCCCGGACCGGCCCTTTCCCGTGGGGCTGCGGCTGTCGGGCCGGGCGAGCCTGGAGTGCGACGCCGAGGCGGCCCGGGCCTTTGCCGAGGCACTGGCCGCCCGCAATCTCGCCGTGCGCACCATAAACGGCTTTCCCTACGGCCGCTTCCACGACGTGCCGGTCAAGGAGGCCGTCTACCGGCCCGATTGGCGCGATCCCGAGCGCGCCGCCTACGCCCTGCGTCTGGCCCGGCTCCTGGCCGGTTGGCTGCCCGAAGGCGCGACCGGGGCCATTTCCACCGTGCCCCTGGGCTTTCGCCAGGGCTTTCCCGACGCCGACCTGCCGGCGGCCTACACCGCCCTGCGCGGCGTCCTGGCCAGCCTGGCCGCGCTTTACGAGGAAACCGGCCGGCGCATCCGCCTGGCCGTGGAAGCCGAACCCGGCTGCCGCATCGAGACCACCGCCGAGATGGCCGCCTTTTTCGAGGCCGTGGACGCGCCGCCCGAGCACATGGCCCATTTGAGCGTCTGCTATGACTGCTGCCATCAGGCCCTGCAATACGAGGACCCGGCCGAGTCTCTGGCGTTGCTCGCCGGGCGCGGCATCGAGGTGGGGCAGGTGCAGGTGTCCTCGGCCCTGCATCTCGACGGCGGCGACCTGACGCAACTGGCCCGTTTCGCGGAGCCGGTCTATCTGCATCAGGCCGTGGCCCGACTGCAGGGCGGCGAGCTGGTCCGGTTCGACGATCTGCCCCAGGCCCTGGCCGCGCGGCTTTCGGGGGTGGAATCCTGGCGCGTGCATTTTCATATGCCCATTTTCATCGAGTCCTTGCCGCAATGCGCCACGACTCAGGCGTTTCTACGCCAGGTGTTGCCGCTATTTCAGCCGGACACGCCGCTGGAGGTGGAGACCTACACCTGGAGCGTGCTGCCGGCGGAACTGACGGCCGGGGGCGTGACGCAGTCCATCATCCGGGAGATTGCCTGGGCCGAGGCGGCCAGACGGGTCTGACGTCCCAGGCGCGCCTTGACGCCGTTGACGCGTGCCATTAGATGCAGGGGAAGTTGCCGGCTTGTCGCAGGTCAAAGGAGAGACGCATGGGCAAGGGACGAAAACGCGGCGCGGCGGCCATTGCCCTGGGCTTGGCCCTTCTGGTCGCCCGGCCGGCCGTCCCGGCCACATCTTCGTTGACGTCCATCGGCGGGCTGGCGTCAAGCAATGACGCCGCCTACGCCAACGCCGCCGCCGCCATCACGGACAACAACTATCCTTCGGCCCTGGCCTATCTGACCGAATCCCTCACCGCCTATCCCGACAACGGCGAGGCCTATCTGGCCCGGGCCCGGGTCGATCTGGTCCTGGACGTGCCGTCCCAGGCCGTGTCCGACGCCAGCCAAGGCTTGGCCCTGCTTCGCGCTTCCGACGCCTGCGACCAGTTCTTGCCGGGCGAAAGCCCCATTCTCGACGTCGCCACAGCCTACGGCTCCTCGTACTATTACCCCGTCTCTTCGCTATACGGCCTTGGTTCGGGCAGCATCCTCGGGGGGACGTCGCTGTACGGCATGAGTTCCCTGGGCAACCTTTCGGGTCTCGGCACGGCGACTTCCGGCACGGCCGCCTCCGGCTCGTCCACGGGTTCCGGCACGAGCACCGCCGGCACGGCCACCGGCTCCGGTCCGGTCTCGACCAGCACGACCACGGACACGTCCGGCGCGACCACCACGTCGTCTACTTCGGGAACGACGACCTCTTCGGCCAGCACCAACCAGTTCGCTTCTTCCGCCGGCAGTCAGAAGCTGCCCGTGTCCGAGGATCTGACGGACAAGGACAAGGAAAAAAACGAGACGCTTAACGAATACAACGAAACCCTGGTCCAAATGGCCATGTATTCGTCCTATTGCGCCGGCATCTATCTCAATAACAAGGATAAGCTCGTGGCCGGCTACATCCTGCTCGGCGACGCCTATCTGGCCCAGGGCAGCTATGCCTCGGCCCAGCTCGCCTACAAGGCCGCCCTGGCTTTGGACGAGGACAACGCCAAGGCGACAGGCGGCCTGGGATTGGCCTACATCGGCCTTGGCGCGGGTTCGGCCGCCTTGTCCGAGCTGAATCTGGCCGTGGCCTACGGCCCGGGCGAACCGAGCGTCTACGTGGACCGGGGCGCCTACTACGCGTCGATTGGCGACCCCGAGCGGGCCATGGAAGATTACAATACGGCGCTGTCCCTGGACGCGGCCTATGCCCGGGCCTACGACGCCATCGGCCGGCTGCGCTACAACGCCGGCCTCTACAAGGACGCCATCGCCAATTACGACAAGGCCTTGGCCATCCAGCCCTATTATGTGGCCGCCCTCAAGCATCGGGCGGCGGCCTGGACGGCCCTGGCCGCCGCCGAGCCGGCCAACAGCGCGGCCTACACCCAAAAGGCCCAGGACGACCTGAATGAGGCCGCTTCACTGCAGGCTCTTGTGACCTCGGCCGGCACGGCCACCAGCAGTTCCAACTCCTGGTATACCCCTTCGACCACGTCTTCATCCTCTGCGACCGCCACGACGACGACCACGACCACCACCACGACCACGACGTTGGACAGCGGCGTCCGCTGACGTCTCGCCGCGCTTCCCATTCGGGGGTCCGGGGGCCTCGGGCCCCCGGCCGCCGGAGGCATCTTTTTCTTAACTTTTATGGTGCTTTGTCAGCTGACTGCGGCATGGCCACGGACAGGTCGGCGTCGATGCCGCCCTTGGCTGACGGGGTGAGGATGAGTTGGCGCACGCGGATGCCGCGCGTGGGGTCTTCGACCTGTTGCAGGAAGGCCAGAAGCTTGTCCATGCCCAGGCCAGCCAGGCGCAGGTCCACGGCCGCTTCCCGGCGGCCGCCGCCGAGGTCGCGGCTGGCCGGTCGCATGAACTCCACGTTGCCCTTGACCCCTTCCCGGCTGGCCACGCCTTCCACCAGCGAAAAAAGCGAGAAGCCTTCCGGCACGGGGGCGGCTGTCGGGACCTGGCCCAGGGCGGCGAGCTGCCCGGCCAGTCGTTTGGCTTCTTCCAGGCCGCGTCCGGCCTCGGCCAGCCGGCGTTTGCGGGTGTCGAGGCCGTCCGTGACGGGAACGACGACCCACAGGTACAGGCCCACAAGGACGGCCAGGCCGCCAGCGGCCAGGAGCAGGGGATGGGGCAGCTCGCGTTTCACGGTGCGCCTTGGCCGGCGGCGGCCAGTTTGAGGTCGAGCTGGAATTCCACCTGTTTCTTCTCCGGGTTATTCTTGGCCCCCCGGATCTCCACGCCGGAAAAGACCTCCATGGCGGCCAGCCGGCGTTTGACGGCGTCCACGGTGGTGTAGTCGTCGGCCACGGCGTCGATGGTGGCCCGGCTCTCGTCCAGGGCCACGCGTCGGGCCTTGGCCGCCCCATCCGGGCCAAGGCCCTGATGGATGGCGGCCAGGATCTCCAGAACGCTCCCGGCCGGGACGGTTCCCTGGTCGCGCCGGGCGGCCGCGCCTTCGGCCAGCCGGCCGCGCAGGGCAGAGAGTTTTTGCGTGAGGGTTAGTCCCGGGGCCAGGTTCGGGGCGGCGGCGGCGATGACGGTCTCGGTTTCGGCCCGGGTTCGGGCAAGGGAGGCGTCGAGCCGCCACAGCATAGAGAAATATGCCCCAATGGCGCAAACGGCCAAGGTCAGGGCGCTGCCGCCGGCCAGGAGCAGGGCGCGGCGCAGGGTGGCGCGCGAGAGGGCCGGGGCCAGCTCGCCGCGCAGGAAATTGGTCGTCTTCGGGTCTTTTGCCGCCTGCAAGGCCAGGCCGTAAGCCAGGGCCAGGGCTTCGGGCAACGCTTCGCCCGTAGGCAGGCGCGGCCAGCCGGGCAGGGCCGAAAGGGCTGTTGCCGGCGCGCCCAGGGCGGCTTCCAGAGCGGCGGCCGTCTCGGGCCGGGCAGCCTGCCCGCCAAGGACCAGGGTCAGGCCGACCGGCGGCCGGCCGGCCAGAGGCGACA
Source organism: Solidesulfovibrio magneticus (assembly GCA_002482565.1). Lineage (GTDB taxonomy): Bacteria > Desulfobacterota > Desulfovibrionia > Desulfovibrionales > Desulfovibrionaceae > Solidesulfovibrio > Solidesulfovibrio magneticus_B. Next base: position 55,443 of record DLGG01000068.1, on the reverse strand, counting down.
GGGTGAGGGCCGCCTCGCGGGCGAGAAACGCCGCCTGTTGCCCGGCGTCGGCCGCCTCTGGCAGAAGCAGGCTTCGCCAGGTCAGGGGCGCGTCGTCCAGGCGGCAGACGAAATCCGCCCGGCCGGCCTCGGCATGGACGCACAGCACGGCCTCGCAGCCGGGCATAAGCGCCTGGAGCAGGGCGTCAAGGCCGGCCAGATCAAGGCAGGCAGTTTGCGGGGGCAGGCCCACGGCGGCCAGGGCGGCCGCCTGGGCGGCCAGGGCTTCGCGCGACACGGCCGCAGCCAGGACCACGGTCTCGGGAGGGGCGGCCAGGGCAGTGGCGGCCCAGGCCAGGGCGGTTTCGGCCGGTGGCGCGGTCAGAAAGGGCTCGAATTCCGGGCCAAGGACCAGATCGATCTTGGCCGGGGCCGTGAAGGGAAACGCCAGGCGGCGCAAGGTCGCTTCGGCGGCGTCCAGTCCCAAGGCTACGCGGCGTGCGTCAAGGGTCTGCTCCCGAACCAGCTGCGTGACGGTTTCGGCCACATCCGTCGCCGAGGCGTCGGGGGGGAGGGGGAAACTCGCCGCGACCGTCGGCGCGGGCAGGCCCGGACCGGTTTCGACAAGCAGGACCGTGAGGGATTGCGGCCGCCTCGCCACGACCAGAAGGGATTCCCGCATCCCGGCTTTGTGGCATGGAGCCTGTCTTAGCGCAACTCCCGGTAGAGCACCATACAGTGGGGGGGCTTGCCCGACTGGCCGGACTGGTCGCGCTTGAGCACGGTGAAGAGCCGGGCGGTGGCCACGCCGGACCGGCCTTCGAGGGTGACGGCGTAGTAGAGGCTGCGCGTGGTGAGCAACGTGGTGGGCCATTGGCCGTTCTCCGAGCCGGCGGCCTTGGTCAGCCATTCGAGGCTGGCCAGTTCGCTTTGGCGCACGGGATCGCGGCGGTAGGCGTCGAGGCTGCGGGCCTGGGCGGCGGCCTGGGCGGCGCTTAGGCCGGACGGCAGGGCGGCCAGCACGGGGAGCGGGGTGGTGTTGACGTTAATAAGCCCGCTGCCCCAGACGGTGAGCAGGGACAAAAGCCCCGGGCGATCGCCCCGGCCGCATAACAGGTCGCGGGAAAATCCTTGGATAAGCAGCAGTTCGCCCAGGGTGTCCAGAGAGTTGTTGCGGACATGGTACGGAAGCTGCGCGGCGGCGTAGGCGGCGTCTTCCGCGCCGCCCGCACCTGGCTGGTCGTCGGCGTCGAGCCAGTCGGTCAGGGCGGCCAGCAAGGCCTTGGCCCGATCTTCGGGCAGGGCCAGGGCCTCTCCGGTCAAAAGGCGCAGGAAGACGGCCTGATAGGCGGCATGGTTGGACAGGCCGGGGTGCATGGCGTTGACCGGAAACTTGCCGCTTTCGTCCTCGATGCGGCCGCTTACGTGGCCGTCCAAAAAGCTCACGCCCGGATAGCTGGCCAGATCAGGGAAAAACGCCCAGTCCTGGGTCAGGTTGTCGGAGTCTGCGGGCCGGGGCGGCAGCAACACGGCGGCGGCGGCCAGAAGGCCGGATTCGACCGTGGCCCGGGCCTGCCGGGCGTAGATGCCGCCGTAGGTCGCGAACACCTCGACCTGGGCCGTGCGGATGGTGGTCACGGCCAGAGAGGCCAAAAGCGCCACCAGGGCCAGGACGAAGAGCAGCACCGCGCCCCGGGTGCGACCGGCCCTCATCGTCCTTCCCCCAGGGCAAGGGTCCGGGGCGGCAAGGCCAAGCGCACGTCGAAACGGCGCATCTTGCCGCCAAGGATGGTCTCTCCCTGCAACCGGACCTGGGTCGGCAACGGAGATTGGCGGGCTTGCATGCGTGCTTGGCTGTCCCAGGTCGTCAGCGAGGCGGCCTGGTCGATAAACTGAAGGGCGCAAGCGGAGACGGTCTCCAAGAGCACGGTTTCGCGGGCGCTCGGGCGGGCGGTGTCCCGCCAAGCCAGGGTGGCGGCCGGCAACTCCCGGCGCACGAGCTGGCGCGTGTCCGTTTTCTGCCCATCTTTTCCGGGGGGCTTTCGCAGCAGATAGGTGATGCGATTGAAGGCGTGCGAGGGAAATGGCGCGCCAGGATTCAGGCTGGCTGCGCTGGTCAGGGAGAGGAGGACTTCTTCGTCCTGGTCTGAAAGGGCCGCCTCCTGGCGGCCGCCGTAAAAGGCCATGCTTTCGGACGCTCCCTGCTTTGGGGATTCGACCCAGATGAGCGACCCCAGATCGTTGTCCAAGGCAATGCGCAGGATATCGAGGGCGTCCTCGGCGGTCAGGTTGGATCGGACGTCTTCGGACAGGCCGATGACCTGGGAGGTGACGGAATAGGAACCCAGCATGACCAGGGCCCCGATGAGCAGGGCCAGGAGCACCTCGACCAGGGTGAAACCGGATTCGTGCCGGCGCGCGGCTTTCATGGCCCGGGTTCCAGCCGGGCCAGCCGGATTTGCAGACGCTGCGAACCAACGTCGCGCACGGTGACCGACACCAGGCGCAGCCGCTCGCCCCGGGTGTCGCTGATCTCCACGCTAAAGGCGTAGTCCGCGTCGGGAGCGGGAAACGTGCCCGAGACGTTTTTGAGGTTGGCCGGCCCGGCGGCCAGGAGGTCCAGCATTTTGCCTTCGGCCAGAAAAGCGGCCCGCCTGGCCCGGGCGGCGTCCAGGCGTTTGTCCTGGAGCCGGGCCAGCCCGGCCAAGAGCGACACCAGGGCAATGGCCATGATGGCCACGGCCGTCAGGGTTTCGAGCAGGGCCTGGCCCGATTGCCCTGTGCCTTGTAACGGGACGAACGTTTCCGGGCGGCGTTTCATGGCTTGCCCGCCGGTCGCGAGGTTCCGGCCCAAGGCGGATCGAAAAAACCGAGCGCCTTTTCGAAGCGGGCCTGGGCCACGTCCAGGTCGGTGGAAAGGAGGTTGACCCGACAGCCCACGGGGTCGACCACCACCACCGCCTCGTTGCCGCCGTTGGCGGACAGGCGGGCAAAGGCCGGCTGACACAGGCCCTGCGGGGTCACGATCAGCTCCAGGGATTCGGGCTGGCTGAACCGGCCCAGGGGCGTGAGGAGCAGGCGCGGCCGGGCCTTGTCGGCGATTTTCGTCGGCCCGACGGCGACGGGCGGCCGGGACGTGCCAGACGGGGCTGGCAGGCTCCCCGGCGCGTCCTTGGCCACGGCGGCTTTGGAGCGCTCGGAGCTCTTGCGGCCGACGCGCCCGACCGGAGCCGGCGAAACAGATTCGGGCAGCGGTTCCAGACGAGCCTCCCCACGGGTCCAGTCCAGGGTCACGACAAAGGACCGGCCTGTGACGATGGCCTCGGTCCTGGCCCGGGTGAGCAGGCCGGCCAGCTGCCGGGCCATGGATTTTTCGTTTTCGCGGGAAAACAGGCCGGCCAGTTGGGGGATGGCCAGGCCGGCGGCAATGCCCATGACGACCAGCACGATGGTCAGCTCCACCAGAGTGAAGCCGGCGGCGCGGCGCAGGGCCACGGGATGCGCCGTCAGCCGCCCAGCTCCCAGCTCTTGACGTCGGCGTCCACGCCTTCGCCGCCTTCCTGGCTGTCGGCTCCCAGGGAAATGAGGTCGAAGTCGCCGTGCTCGCCCGGGCACAGGTAGACATAGTCGCGGCCCCAGGGGTCCTTGGGCAGGGAATCGAGGTAGCCCTTGGGCGGATAGTTCTGGGGCACCCGGCCGATGGACGGCTTTTCCCGAAGCGCTCTCAAACCCTGCTCGGTGCTGGGATAAAAGCCGTTGTCGAGCTTGTACTGCTTAAGGGCCATGGACAGGGCCTCGATCTGGGTCTTGGCCTTGACCACCCGGGCCTTGTCGGGCTGGTCCACGATGCGCGGCAGGACAAGCCCGGCCAGGACGCCGAGAATGACGATGACCACCATGAGTTCAATGAGCGTAAATCCGGCCGCATCAAGGCGACGGGACCGGCGGGCGGCGAGAGCGGCATAGGCGCGCATGGGGCCTCCTTGGAAGGTTGTCAGCCGATCAGGCTGCTCATTTCGAAGATGGGCAGCAGCACCGCCAGCACCATAAGGCCGACCATGCCGCCGAGCAACAGGATCATGACGGGTTCAAAAAGCGAGCTGGCGCTTTTGATGCGGGCGCTGACGTCGTTTTCGAGCATCCGGGCCAGGCCGATGAGCAGTTCGCCCAGCCGTCCGCTTTGCTCGCCGGCCGAGACGAGCTGGAGGGTGATGGGCGGGAAGATGTCGGCCTCGCGCATGGGGTCGGTGAGCCCTCCGCCCTGGCTGGCCGCGTCGCGAATGCGCTCCATGGCCTGTTCGAACACCATGTTGCCCGACACCGAGCCGGCGATGCGAAGGGCAGAAAGCATGGTCACGCCCTGGTCGAGGCAGGTGCCAAGGGTTCGGGCCAGGCGGGCCGTGGCGGCGTTGCGGGCGATGGGGCCGACCACGGGCAGGGCGAGGATGAGCCTGTCGGCCAAGGCCCGGCCGCGCCTGGTGCGTAGCGCCCGGTGGCCGGCCAGGACCAGCCCGGCCAGACCGCCGAGGAGAAACGGCCACCAGACCCGTACGAAGTCGCTGGCCGCGATGAGAATGACGGTCGGCAGGGGCAGGGCCCGGCGCAGATCCACAAAAATCCTGGTGACTTCGGGGATGACGTAGGCCAAAAGCAAGGCCATGACGCCCAGGCCGAAGACGAACATGAAGGCCGGGTAGGCTAGGGCGGCTTGCAGGGTGCGGGCCAACTGCATCTGGCGGTCGAGATATTCGGCCAGGTTGCCCAAAACGATGGGCAACATGCCCGTGGCTTCGGCCGAACGCACCATGCTGACGTAGGTGGGCGGGAACACGGCCGGATAGGCGGCCAGGGCGGTGGAAAAGTCCTGGCCTTCGCGGATGCGTTCCAGGATGTGGGAAAAGACCCACTTGCCCCGGCCGGCGCGCATCTGCTCGATGAGGGCAGCCAGGGCCTTGTCCAGGGGCAGGCCGGCTTCCAGCAGCGTGGCCAGCACTTGTGTCGCGGCGAGCAGTTCGCCTCGGCCCATGCGGCGGGCGAAAAACGGCAAAGAGGCCGTCTCGCCGCGTCCCCGGGTCGCCGCGCCCGAGGCGGCCTCGGCCAGGGCGGTGACGAAAAGCCGTCTGGCCCGCAGGGCGGCTCGGGCGCCTTGCGGGCTTTCAGCGGAGACAATGCCTTGTTTGGCGCGGCCCTTGGCATCGACGGCGGCGTATTCGTAGACGGGCATGGCGGGCCTTGCGGTCGCGCGCCGCAGGGGATGCGCCGGCAGCTTCGGCCGGCCGGCTTCGTTCCTGGGCGCTGCCGGCGAAATGGCCGGGCTTAAGGCTTCATGGTCAAAATCTCCTCGCGGCCCTGCCGTTCGAGGATGACGAAATTCTTGCCGATGGATTTGATGCGGGCATCCTTGACCGTGGCCCCCACGGCGTAGGCCTTCTGGGATTTGTTGCCCTTGTCGCGCAGAAAGGCGGCGGCATGGCGGCCGTCGGCGGCAATGACCGTGCCGGCCAGCTCCATGTCGATCTCAGCCGGTTTGGGCGGTTGCTTGGTTTTGGCCTGTTGGTCGGGCAGCGGGGTCAAGCCGAAGACGTCGTTGGCCAGGATGGTGCGAGTCAACTCCGGCCCAGCGGTCGCCTGCCGCGGAGGCGGGGCCTTGGGACTGGCGGCCGGAGCCGGCGGCGGGGGCGGGGTGGCGGTAAAGCGCCAGGCCGCGACGACGACGAGGGCCGCCCCGGCGAGAAACAGCGCGCTTGCGCCCATGGCCAGCCGCCTGATGCCGTATTCGGTCACGACGCCTGTCCCCCGGCTTCGGCCGCTACTGGCACAGGCCGAAGTTTTTGGCCTTTTCCAGATGGCCGCAGTAGCCGAACTGGCAGGCCAGGGAGAGATCGGCGCAGCCCTCGCGGGTCATCTGCAAGCGCAGGCGCAGCACGCCCCGGTTGCGATAGGCCTGGCCGAAGTTGGAACGCAGTTTGGCGGCCCGGTCGTAGTCTTCCATGGCCTGGGGATAGTTGCCGAGTTTTTCCCGGACCAGGGCGCGGTTGTAATACAGGTCGGGGTCGCCGGAGTTCAGGCGGATGGCCGCGTCGAGTTCGACGAGGGCTTCGTCGTAGCGGCGAAGGGTGATGAAAATGTCGGCCTTGTTGTTGCGGGCGGCGGTCTGGGACGGGTCCAGACCGATGACCCGGTCGTAGTCGGCCAGGGCCCGGTCGAATTCGTTCTGGGCCTGATAGGCCAGGGCCCGGTTGAACAGCGAGGCCGCGGCGCTTTGGCCGCCAAGCCCGGCGGCGGCGGAGAAATCGGCTCCGGCCTTGTCGTACTGGCCCAGGGCAAAGGAAGCCACGCCGCGATTGTTGTAGGCCTTGGCCATGGTGGCGTCCTTGGCGATGGCGTCGGAGAAGTAGTTGATGGCCTTTTGGTAGTCCTGATTCATGTAGGCGGCCGCGCCGAGGTCGTAGGCGGCCTGTGCGCCGCCGCCGGCGTTGCGGGCCTGTTCGAAATCCTTCTGGGCCAGTTCGAACTGCCCCATACGGTAGTAGGCCTCGCCGCGCTCCTGATAGATGGTGGGCGTGGCCTGGCCGGCGGCAATGGCCGGGGTGGCGCGCATGATGACGCTTTCAGGCGATTCGGCTGTGGTTTCCGGAGCCAGCCGCACCGGGGTCGGCGGCTTTTTCTGGGCGCAGCCAGCGGCCAGGGACACGAGCAAAAGCCCGGCCAGCAGCCAGCCGGAGGCAAGGCGCGGCACGAGACGTAAGCATGACGGCGCGGCAGGGATGGGCATAGGCTGGGGAGGACGTCCGGAACGGGAGCTTGCGCGCGACCGGCATTGGTAAGGGTTGGGGCAACCAGCTGGAAAACGTCGTCGTTCTCGCAGCCAGTATGCCCCAAACCTTCGGGATGGACAAGGCAGATGTTGGGCCGCCTTTAGAGGCGTTCGAGCATGGTCCGCAAAACCGTGCGCGTGGTTTCGAGGTCCTTGGACGGGATGCCGCGCGTCAGTTCGCTGCTGAGTTCCAGGCCGGCCTTCAGGGAGGCGTCCCAGTTCTGCCTGGCCTGTTCGGCCAGTTCCACCCGCTTGATGCGCCGGTCCCGGGGATCGGACACGCGCCGGGCGATGCCGTGCTGTTCCAGCCGGTCCAGCAGGCGCACCAGCGTCGGGCCTTCGATGCCCACGGCCTCGGCCAGCTCGCGTTGGGTCAACGCCGCCTGGCCGATGGCCAGGCGGCGGATGACAGCCCACATGGCGCTTGACAGGCCAAGGGGGCGAAGGCGTTCGTCCAACCGGGACCGCCAGGCCCGGGCTACGTCGTTGAGGGCAATGGGGAGGGATTCCGAAGCCTGCTCGGGGACAGCGACAGACGGAGAGGATTCCATGGGGTGCTCCTTTTCCGACGCGCGTCGCGACTTCCCGCGCGCATGGTTTTATAACTTATAAAACCATTAGTCTGCTTTCTGCTCCTTGGCAACATGTTTCCCTGTTACTTGTTGCACCCAGGCTCCAAGACCCATGATGAGCTTGAAAAAGACCGGGATGAAAAACGGCGCGATGATGGTGGCCCCGAGCATGCCGCCGATGACGCCGGTGCCGATGGCGTGGCGGCTGTTGGCGCCCGCGCCCGTGGACACGGCCAGAGGCAGACAGCCGAGGATAAAGGCCAGCGAGGTCATGATGATGGGCCGAAAGCGCAGCTTGGCCGCCGACAGCGCCGCCTCGGCCAGGGTTTTGCCGGCCTTGACCTCCAGCACCGCGAACTCCACGATGAGGATGGCGTTTTTCGCGGCCAGGCCAATGAGCGTCACCAGGGCGATCTGGAAGTAGATGTCGTTGCTGAGGTCCCGGCCGTAGACGGCGGCGATGGCCCCGAACAGGGCGAACGGCACGGCCATGACCACGGCAAAGGGCAGGGTCCAGCGTTCGTACTGGGCGGCCAGGATGAGGATGACCATGACGATGCCCATGGCGAAGATGAGCGCCGAGGAGCCCTGGGCGGCCTTTTCCTGGTAGGCCGAGCCGGTCCAGGCCAGGGTGTATTCCGGCGGCAGCACCTTGGCCGCGGCCTGCTCCATGGCGGCCAGGGCCTCGCCCGAGGTGTGGCCCGGGGCGGGCTGGCCCATGATCTTGGCGGCCGGGAAGACGTTGAAGCGTTCCATGACCTCGGGGCCGGTGGACTTTTCGATGGTGGCCAGGGCGGTCAGGGGGATCATCTCGCCCTTGCTGGAGCGCACGAACACGTCGCGCAGGTCCTCGGGGCGGTCGCGGAAATCGGCCTCGGACTGGATCTGGACCTTGAAGGTCCGGCCGAACTTGTTGAAGTCGTTGACGTAATACGCGCCGAACGTGGCCTGCATGGCGGCGAAGACGTCGCTTACGGCCACGCCCAGGGCCTTGGCCTTTTCGCGGTCCAGGTCGATGCGCAACTGGGGCACGTTAGCCCCGAAGGTGGTGGCCACCCGGCCGAGCACCGGGTTTTTGGAGGCCTCGGCCACGAGCTTGTCGGCCATGGCGGCCAGGGCCTTGACGTCGCCCTCGCCGCGGCTTTGCAGGTAGGCGTCGAAGCCGCCGGTGTTGGACATGCCGGAGATGGCCGGCGGGTTGAAGGCCAGGGTCAGGCTTTTGGGCAGGGCCATGCCCCGGCCGAAGATGCGCTTGACCACGGAAAACGAGGACAGCTCCTCGCCGGGACGTTCCTTCCAGGGTTTGAGCGGCATGAAGATGGTGCCGTAGTTGGAGCGGTAGGTGAAGCTCAAGAGATCAAGGCCGGTGATGGCGATGACGTCCTTGACCGAGGGGTCCTGCATGTTCATCGCGTCCATGGCGTCGGCGATGCCTTCGGTGGCCCGCAGCGACGTGCCGTCGGGCAGGATGTTGACGGCGATGACATAGCCCTGGTCTTCGTCCGGGACCAGTCCCCCGGGCACCTGCTTGAACAGCCAGCCCGTGCCCAGGCACAAACCGGCGAAAAGCAGCATGGCAAAGGCGCTGCGACGCAGCAGAAAGGCCACGCCCGCGCCGTAGCCGGCGGTGATGGCGTCAAACAGGCGGTTAAAGCCCCGGAAAAACCGGTTGGGTTCCTGGTGGCCGGGTTTGAGCAGCGAGGCGCACAAGGCCGGGGTCAGGGTCAGGGCCACCAGACCGGAGATGACCACGGACACGGCGATGGTGATGGCGAACTGCTTGTACATCTGGCCGGTCAAGCCGCCCAAAAACGCCACCGGCACGAACACGGCGCACAGCACCAGCACGATGGCCACCACCGGTCCGGTCACCTCTTCCATGGCCTTGGCCGTGGCTTCCTTGGGCGGCAGCTTCTCCTTGGTCATGATGCGCTCAACGTTTTCGAGCACCACGATGGCGTCGTCCACGACGATGCCGATGGCCAGCACCATGCCGAACAGGGTCAGCGTATTGATGGTAAAGCCCAGGGCCTGCATGCCGGCGAAGGTGCCGATGATGGAGACCGGCACGGCCAGACAGGGGATGAGCGTTGCCCGGAAGTTTTGCAGGAAGAGGTAGACCACGAGAAAGACCAGGATCATGGCCTCGACCAGGGTGTGGATGACCTCCTCGATGGAGACGCGCACGAAAGTGGTGGTGTCCAGGGGCACCGAATAGGTCATGCCGTCGGGGAAGCGGGTCGAGAGTTCCTTGAGTTTGCTCGTGACGCGTTCGGCCGTGTCCAGGGCGTTGGCTCCGGGAGCCAGGAAGATGCCGATGTTGACCGTGGGGCTGCCGTTGCGTTTGGAAATCGAGCTGTAGTCCTTGGCTCCGAGTTCCACCCGGGCCACGTCCTTCAGGCGCAAAAGCGACCCGTCGGGCTGGGCGCGCAGGATGATGTCGCCGAATTCCTCGGGGGTTAAAAGCCGGCCCTTGGTGGTGACCATGTAATTGAGCGCCACCGGGCTTTCGGGCTTGGTGGGCTCGGCCCCGATGCGGCCGGCCGCGAACTGGGCGTTTTGCTCGCTGATGGCGTTGGCCACATCGGCGGGCGTGAGCTTGAGCTGGGCCAGCTTGTCCGGCCGCAGCCAGACGCGCATGGAATAGTCCTTGGCCCCGAAGATGGAGGCGTCGCCGACGCCGGGCAGGCGCTTTAACTCGTCCAGGACGTTGACCAGCACGTAGTTGCTGATAAAAACCGAGTCGTAGCGGCCGGTGGGCGAGTCGAAGCCGACGATCTGGAGGATGTTGGAGGATTTTTTGGTGACGGTTACGCCCTGGCGGCGGACTTCCTCGGGCAGGGTGGTCTGGGCCGCCTGGACGCGGTTATTGACGTTGATCGTATTCTGGTCGGGGTTGGTGCCCACGGCGAAGGTGACGGTGATGGACAGGGTGCCGTCGCCGGAGCTCGTCGAGCGCATGTAGAGCATGTTGTCGACGCCGTTGATCTGCTGCTCCAGGGGGGCGGCCACGGTGGAGGCGATGACCTCGGGGCTGGCCCCGGGATAGACGGCCGTGACGTTGACTTCGGGCGGCACGATGTCCGGGAACTGGGCGATGGGCAGGTTTCTGATGGCCGCCAGACCCGCCAGCACGATGACCAGCGAGATGACGATGGAAAAGACCGGGCGGCCCAGGAAAAAACGTGAAATCATGAACGGTTCTCCTTGCCCTCGGCCTTGGCGGGTTCGCCGTTCTGGGCGGCGGCCGGGGTCTTTTCCGGAGCGGCCTGGGCCGCGGCGGCCGGCGGGGCCGGCTTGGGCTCCTCACCACGCACGCGCACGGTCAGGCCGGGGCGCACCTTGATCACGCCTTCGGCGATGATGCGTTCGCCGGCCCCAAGGCCTTGCTCCACGAGATAGTCGTTGCCCACGGCCTCGCCGAGGACCACCGGGCGCGGGGCGACTTGGTTTTTGTCGTCAAGAGTCCAGACCATGGCCCCCATCTGGGTGTTGAGCACCGCGCCCTGGGGCACGGAGAGCACGTCCTTGAAGCGCGCGCCCTCAAGGCGCACCCGCACGAACTGGCCGGGCAGCACCGATCCGTCAGGGTTCTGGAACTCGGCCCGGACCTTGACCACGCCGGTGGCGGCGTCAACCTGGGTGTCGGTGAAATTGATGCGGCCCTTGAGGGGATAGGACGACCCGTCGGGCAGGGTCAGGCCTACGGCGAAATCGCCGCCGTCCACCACCACCTTGCCCTCGGCCCGCAGCTTGCGGATCTTCATCATCTCCTGGCCGGACATGGAGAAGTTCACGTAGATGGGATCGACCCGGGACATGGTGGTGAGCAGGCTGCCGTCGGAGCCGGTGGTGACGAGGCTGCCCTCGGAGCGGGTCTCCTTGCTGGTCATGCCGGAGATGGGGGCCGTGACCTTGGTCCATTCCAGATTGAGCGAAGCCTCGCGGACCTTGCCCTTGGCCGCGTCCACGGCGGCGGTCCCGGTTTCCACCAGGGTCCTGGCGTCGTCGAAGTCCTTGCGGGCCACCACGTCGCCCTTGAACAGCTTGTCCATGCGCTCGGCGTCGCGCTTGGACTGGGCCAGGCTGGCCTCGGCCTGGGCCAGGGCGCCCTTGGCCTGTTCCAGGGCGGCCTGGTAGGGAGCGGGGTCGATCTCGAACATGAGCTGGCCCTGGCGCACCCGCGAGCCTTCCTCATAGTCGCGGCGAAGCAGGATGCCGCCGACCCTGGCCCGGACCTCGACCTCGCGGGAACCGGCGGTCTGGCCCATGAAGGCCATTTCCAGGGGAATGTCGGCCTGCTTGACGGCGTAGGCCACGACTTCGGGCGGCGGCGGCGCGGCGGCGTTTTCCTGGCCCGAGCTGTCGGTGGCGCAGCCGGACAGGGCGGCGGCCAGGGCAAAAGGCAGGCACATGGCGACGGTTGCGCGCGCGGCCTTGGCGAAAATGGAAACGGTCATGATTCCCTCCGGGACAGGCGGCCCTCGCGCTCATGGCGACGGCCGGTTGCGGGCGAAAAGGGTTGCGGGTTCATTGCAGGCGGCTTGGGGCGGCCTCGCTTCGGGCGAGCAGAGGCAGCCAGGCCTCGGCGAAGCGGTCGGCGGCCTGGGCCGTGAAATGGTAGCCGTCGTTGCGGTCGGAGTAGGGCACGAGGCGGTCGGTGTCCGGGCCGGACAGGACATGGCGCTGCGGGTCGGCCGCGGCGGTTTGTGCCTGGGTCAGGGCCGGGCAGGTCTTGTAGCAGGCCGGGTTGGCCGCGTTGCCGCAGACCAGGTCGAAATACTGGGAGGTCCGGGCCACGAGGACATCGGTTTCCGGCCCGACCTTGCTTCGAATCTGGTCGATGACGGCGGCGAGCATGTCGGCGTAGTCTGGCGCGGCCACGCCCAGGGCGCAGTCGGCCTCGCCCTGGTGGAGCAGCACGTGGGTGGGCGGCAGCCCGGCCTTGGCCAGGGCATCCAGGGAGGCCAGGAGCACGGCGTTGTGGCGGCCGCCCGGCCCCCATTCGAGAATGGAGGAGCCGCCCCGGGCGATGTTGGCGAAAATGACGGTGTCGTAGAAGCCGCCGGCAATGAGCTTGTCCCCCAGGCGCGGCCAGGAGCTGCCCTTGGTTCCGGTGGCCCCGGGCAGGGCGTCGCGGGCCTTGGTGCACACGCCGTCGGCAAAGGCGTAGACCGGCCGGCCGGATTCGTAGCCTGGGTCCACGGTGTTGGAGGCATTGGACTGGCCAAAGACCAGGGCGACCATGGTCCGGCCCTGGCGCAGGGTGGCGCAGTCCAAGGCCGGCTCGCCGGGCGCGCCGGCGTAGACGACCAGTTCCCCGGTTTCCGGCAGATCAGGCAGCCGTCCGGCATAGCGGTCCTGGACGGCGGCCGGGGAGCGGCGGGCCGGAGTCGGCGCGGCGTCGTGAGAGACGACCCGCCCGCCCAGCACGGCCAGGGCGGCCAGGCCCGCAAGACCCAGGGTCAGACGATGGAACGGCATGGCCTGGGGCGTTAACGCGTGTTCACTTCGAGGGCGAAAAAAATCATGGAGCAACGGCATGGGCGAACAACTCCCAGTTGGCCGTGATCTGGCGGGGCATGTCCAGATCTTCCGGCGTGCGGGCCTGGATAAGCGCCGGCATGGCGATGAGCCCGAGAAAATGGATCACGATTTCTTCCGGGCGCAGATCGGTGCGGATTTCGCCGGCCTGCTGCCCTGCGATAATCAATTCGACGACTATTTCCCGCAGCATTTTGTGGTGTTGCAGTTTGAGGGCGCGCAATTCCGGTTCCTCGAACCACAACACGTCGGATAAAAAGACGACGGGCAAGGCGCAATAGCGGCTGACCATGACCATGGAAGAGTGGTACAGCCGACGGATCGCGTCCAGCGGGCTCGTCGACTCGGCCTTGGCCGTGCGTACCGTGGCCATGAAGAACTCCTGGTGCTCGTGCATGACGGCGGCCAGGATGTCGACCTTGCTTTTGTAGTGGCGATACAGCGCGGCGGCCGAGATGCCCACGGCTTCGGCCACGCGGCGCACGGTCACGGCGCCGATACCCTGGCGCACGACAATGTCCAGGGCGGCTTCGGCGATCTGTTCGCGGCGCAGGGGGGATTCCAGACGTTCAGCCATGGGGGGAAGTTAACACCGGTTCACAAGCTGTCAAGACCAATCCCGAAACGGGATGGGCGGACATATATCGACGCCATGCCCCTGTCAAGAGGCTGCGCCCTCAGACCACCGTGGCCCGGATGACCTCTTCCATGGTCGTGATATGCCGCAGGATTTTGTTCATGCCGTCCTGGCGCAGGGTGGCCATGCCGGCGGCTACGGCCGCCGCGCGGATGCGGCCGGCCTCGGCGTTGTGCAGGATCAGCTCGGCCATGGGCTCGTCGATGACCAGGAGTTCGTGGATGGAGGTGCGGCCGCGATACCCGGTTCCCATGCACTGGGGACAGCCCACGGCCCGGCAGATGGTCTTTCCGGCCAGGGCGGCCACGCCGGGGCCGAAGGGCAGCAGGTCTTCTTCGGCGGGCACGAAGGCTTCCTTGCAGCGCGGACACAGAACCCGCACCAGGCGCTGGGCCACAAGGGCCCGCACCACCGAGCAGACCATGTAGGGCTCGATGCCCATGTCCACCATGCGGGTGACGGCCGAGGCGGCGTCGTTGGTGTGCAGCGTCGAAAAGACGAGGTGGCCGGTGAGCGCCGCCTGGCAGGCGATTTGGGCCGTTTCGGCGTCGCGGATTTCGCCGACTAAGATGACGTCGGGGTCCTGGCGCAGGATGGAGCGCAGCCCGCCGGCAAAGGTCAGGTCGATCTTGGCGTTGACCTGCATCTGGCCCACGCCTTCGATCTGATATTCCACCGGGTCCTCGATGGTGAGGATGTTCTTGTCCGTGGAATTGATGTGGTTAATGAGCGCGTACAGGGTGGTGGACTTGCCCGAGCCGGTGGGGCCGGTGACCAGGATGATGCCGTGGGGGAGCCGGGCCAGGTTGCTCAACTCCTCGAAATGCCCGGGGGATAGTCCCAGTTCGCCAAGACTTAAGATGCGGCTGTTTTTTTCCAGCAGCCGCAGCACGAGCCGTTCGCCGAACTTGGTGGGAAACACCGACACCCGGATGTCCACGTTGCGGTTGCCAAGGCGGATGTCGAAGCTGCCGTCCTGGGGCAGGCGGCGTTCGGCGATGTCGAGCTTGGAGCGGATCTTGACGTGGGACACGACCGGCGGATGCCAGCGCTTGTCCAGGGTCTTGATGTCGTAGAGCACGCCGTCGAGGCGAAAGCGGATCTTGAGCGAATTTTGGTAAGGCTCAATGTGGATGTCGCTGCACAGGTCGCGCACGGCCTGGGCCAGGAGCTGGTTGACCAGCCGGATGACCGGGGCGTTGCTGGTCTCGTCCAGGAGGTCCTCGGTGGACATGTTCTCCGGCGGCGGCCCCATGAAATCGTCCAGGCTCAGGTTGTCGAGCCTGGGGTCGCGCTCACCATCGGCCTCGCCATGGGCGTGGTTGATGGCCGAGACGATGGTCTCGGGCAGGGCCAGGGCCACGTCGAGATCGGGCTGGCCGAGCAGCCGGCGCAGGTCGTCGGCCAGCTCCGGCGCGAAGGGATCGGCCAGGGCCACAAGCTGCCGGCCGTCCAGGGAAACCGGCACGGCCAGATTGCGCTTGAGATAGCCAAAGGGCAGCCGGCGGATGCGCTCGGCGTCTTCGTCGCTGACCTCGATGGCTTCGAGATAGGGCAGGCCGAGGCTGGCGGCCAGGGCCGAGGCGGCCAGACCGGCATCGATCTTGTGGAGTTCGGCCAGACGCTTGAAGGGGTTTTGGCCGGCCCGGGCGGCTTCGGCCAGGGCGTCCTCCAGGGCGGCCAGGGGCAGGGCCAGGGTTTCGGCCACGGGTTCCAGGAGCGACGGCCGTAGCGGGCCGGGCGTCGCTTGACCCGGCGCGACGCGGCCGCCCCGGGCCAGGGGCAGCCGACACAGGGCGGCCAGACGGTCGGCCATGCGCCGGAAATCCGGCAGCCTGTCCACGCTAGTTGCCGGCTCCGGCGGCGAAAAAGACCGGGGCCTTGCGGATGGGCTTGGACAGCTCTTCTTCGTTGAATTCGATCTGGCGCTCGATTTCCATTTTTTTGGCGTGCAGCAGCCGGTCGCTGTCCACCCCGGGCGCGGTGATGCGCGGGGTAATAAAGACGTAGAGGTTGGTGCGCTCGTCGGCCACGGACTTGTTCTTGAAAAGCCAGCCCACCACCGGCACGTCACCAAGGCCCGGGACCTTGCTGTTGCCCTCGGCCCGGCTCTTGCCGATAAGCCCGGAGAGCACGATGGTCTCGCCGTTACGGCACATGATGGTGGTTTCGGTGACGCGCTTGCGGGTGGTCGGCTGGAGCGCGCCGGTTTCCTTGGTGACCGTCTCGTCGATGCGGCTGGTTTCCTGCTTGACCTTGAGCTTGATGGAATCGCCTTCGTTGATCTGGGGCGTGACCTTCAGCGTGGTGCCGACGTCCTTGTAGTCGAAGCGCTGGTAGGGCCGGTCGGTGGTGGACTGGCCCACGTCCTGGCTGGTGAGATAGGGCCGGTTCTCGGCCACGGTGATGGTGGCTTCCTCGTTGTCCAGGGTCATGAGCTGGGGCGTGGCGATGATGTTGAAGCTGTTGTCGGACTTGGAGGCGTTGATCATGGCTTGCAAGTTGGAATAGATGACCTCGCCGATCTTGACCGGAAAGGCCAGGCCCCCCAGCGACCCGCCGGCCGGAGGCACGAAGGCCCCGGAGGAATTATACAGCGATTCGTAGCCGGCCGGGTTGGAAGAAGCGAACAGCAGCCCGCCATATTTGCCGTCGCCAAGACCGGACTGCTTGTTGGCCACGTTGAGGTTGACGCCAAAGGACACCGACTTGTCGGTGGAGACTTCCATGATGAGCGCCTCGACGTAGACCTGCTTGCGCGGGGCGTCGAGCTTTTTGACCACCTGATCGACAAAGGCGAAGTCCTCGGGCGCGGCGGTGACCAGCAGGCTGTTGGTGGTCTTGTCGGCCACGAAATTAAACCCGCCCGAGACCGTGGGCGCCTGGGCCTTGGCCGCGTCGCCCGTGGCCGTGGAACCCTTGGTGAACAGCTCGTTGAGCACTTTGCTCAAGTTCTCGGCGTCGGCGTGCTGGAGCTTGTAGACGTGCAGGTTGCCCTGTTCCATGGGATTGGGCACGTCGAGCTTGGCCAACAGGCCCTTGACCTGGGCCACGTACTGGGGCTCGGCCAGGACGATGACGGCGTTGGTGCGCTCCTCGGGGACCACGCTGATCTTGGTCTGGCCGCCGCCGTCCTTGGCCGCGCTTTGGCTCAGGAGCTTTTCGAGCTTCTGGGAGATCTTGGCCGCCGAGGCGTGCTTCAAATGGAACAGATGCAGGGTGGCCTTGGCCGAGGACAGGTCGAGTTGGTCCACGATGCCGATGATGCGCTGGATGTTGGGCCGGTAGTCGGTGACGATGAGCGCGTTGGTGTCGGCAAAATCGGCCAGCATCCCGTCCGGGGAGACCAGCGGGGCCAGGGTTTTGCGCAGCTCGCCGGCCCGGATGTTTTGCAGCGGCAGGATCTGGGTGACCACGGCGTCGGCCGGGTTGGAGACGGTCTCGCGGCCGTCGATGACCGGCATGGAGCGGGCTCGGCTGGTCTTGGCCGGCACGATCTTGACGAAATTTTCCGTGGGCAGGGCGGTGTAGCCGTTGACCTCAAGGACGGACTCGAAAACCTTGTAGACTTCGGCCGGAGACAGGGGCTTGGGGGAGATGACGGTGACGTTGCCCTTGACGGCGTCGTCAATAACGAAATTCTTGCCGGTTACCTGGCTGATATACTTTATGAAAGCGCGCAGGTCCACGCCGTCGAAATTGATGCTGATGGTTTTGGCCGTATCGTCCGGGGCGGCCGCGGTCTCCACGGTTTCGTCCGTGGCCGGCTGGGCCTTGGACGCGGCCGTCGCAGTGTGGGGCGGGGCGGCCGGAAGCCTGTCCGGCAGGAGCAAGCCAAGCAGGCAAACAGCCAGGGCGCATCCCCTGGCCAGGCGGAATCGAAGCGGTGGTGTCATGAAGCACCTTGGTGGCGGACTGTTGCGGATGACGGCCGGCCGGGCTTGGCCGCAAAGCCGACCCTGCGGCCCCTGGCGATGCGCCGGAGGCAGTCGGTTCCCTGAACGGTCCCTATCATGACGGGGGCCAGGCGTCCAGGCGTCGGGGCGTCGGGGCAGCCGGACATCGACAGGCATCCGGGCGTTGCCGGCCGGCTCGGGGCGTAGGCGCAGGGCCTGACGGCTGGGCCGGCAAAGGCAACGCCCGGCCAGGATGGCGGCATCCTGGCCGGGCGCGGCAAGCAAACGGCGGAACCGGGACCGGGACGCGGCCGCGCCCCGACTCCGGGAACTAGAAGGTGTACAGGAAACCCAGGGAGGCCATCCAGGCGTCGGTGGCCTGGTTGGTCATGCGGTGGCCCCATATGCTGGTCTTGAGGCCCTGGGGCGAGGCGAAGCCGGTTTGCAGGGTCAGCGTCAGGGCTTCGGTCAGCTCGTAGCTGTGGTCGAAGTTCAGGCCAAGCACCCATTCGCCTTCGGCAAGGTCGCGGCCCATGGTCACGTACTCGCCGGGGCCGCCAGTGGCCCAGACGGCCTTGCGCAGCCCGGCCGGACTGTTGCGGCCGGCCATGACGGCGGCGGTCAGCCGGCTTTTTAAAGCCTCGATAAACGAGATGTCGCGCACGGCCAAGGCCAGGCCCCAGGAGCCCAGCGGGTTGACGCCCATGGAGTTGTTGGCGAACTCCTGGTCGCAGTCAAACAGGAACGAGGTTCCCGGACCCCATTTGGGGGCGATGACGGGCAGGCGTTCGCTGCCGTTGGCCAGGCTTGCATCCTCGCCGCTGGCCAGCCAGCCGAAAAGTCCCGGGGTGGCCCAGTCCAGGCCGGTGTAGGTCAGGCCGGCGTCGAAGAAATAGCCTTCCCGGCGATTGCGCGACCGGTCCGAACCGGCGGCGTTGCCGTAGATGCCGTCAAAATAGAGCTTTACCGGGTCCAGGGCGGTGACGGAAAGGGCCAGGCCGCCCCACCACATGGGATTCTGGTTGTCCTTGTAGCCGCTGGGGTCGAGGTAGCTGCCGGCCGAGCGCAGGCCGGCGTCGAAATAGCCTTCGGGGTCGGCCTCCTTGCCGTAGACGCCGACCAGGCCCCAGGGCGTGGCTTCGAAGCCTTCCACCGTGACGGGCAGGGCCAGGCGGTAGACGTCAAAGTTGTCGCCCACCTGGGTGGTGGTGGGCTGGTAGGTGCGGTAGGCGTCCAGCAGCCGTCCGTAGGCGGCTTCGATAGTGAAGACGTCGTCAATGACCGGGATTTTCACGAACAGCGCGGCGCTGGACTGGTCGCCGTCGTCGGCGGCCAGCACGATGCTGTCGTAGAAGACCTCGGTCTGGGGCACGGAAAAGGGCTGGTAGCCGGCCGTCACCTCAATGTCCGTGCCCGGCCATTTGAACTGGAGATAGGCCAGATACGGCTGGATGGCCACCTGGGGGTTGGCGGCGGTGAGGTAGTCATGCCCCCAGGCCTCGTCGTCCACGCGCATCCCGAAGCGGAACTTGAGATTCTCGTTGGCCGCGAAATCGGCCCGCAGGCGCAGCCGCTGCCAGATGGTGAGCCGGTCCTCGGTCTGGGTTCCGGTCTCGTCCCAGCCGGTGAAGTTGCGATTGGCGAAAAAGACGCCGTACACCCGGGCATCCCCGGCCATTTTGACTTCCGTGGCCGACCAGGCCGGAACCGCCGTGGCGGCCACAATGGCCAGGGTCAGCAACGCGACCGCTTTTCGCATGAGCGACACTCCTTCCCGTTCCGCGTGGTTGAAGGGCTTCCGATGACGGTGGCCTGGAAGCAACGCCAGCTAAATGATATGCAAAGTCGTTATCATTATGTTCCGAAAAGTCTGCAGCCGCTCATGAGCGGGCGCAAGTCGGCCGTTCCCGACTCGCTTTGCCTTGGCCGCGTCTTCAGGGCACCAAGACGCCGCCCCGGCAGGAGCCCATAAGCTGTCGCACCTCATTGGCCACAGCCAGGAAGGCGTCCACCACATCGGGGTCGAACTGGCTGCCGGCGCAGCGCACAATCTCCCGGTGGGCCTCGGCAAAGCCCATGGCCGGGCGGTAGGGCCGGGTCTGGAGCATGGCCGACAGGCTGTCGGCGACGCTTATTATGCGCGCGCCAAGGGGAATCCCCCGGCCCTTGAGGCCGGCGGGATAGCCCGAGCCATCGAAGCGTTCATGGTGGGCGCGCACCATTTCCACGATGCCGGTGCGGGCCAGGCAGTCCAGAGGGTCGAGGATGTCCGCGCCGATGGCCGGATGGGCCTGCATCTGCCGCCATTCGTCGGGGTCCAGGCGGCCGGGTTTGCCCAAAACGGCGTCGGGCACGCCGATCTTGCCGATGTCGTGGAGATGGCCGGCCACATGGACGCAGGCGACGTTCTCCCGGGACAGGCCCATGGCGGCGGCCAGGAATTTCGACACCTCGGCCACTTCTTCGGAGTGGGCCATGGTGTGGGAATCCTTGGCGTCAATGGCCCGGCCCAGGGATTCGGCCAGTTGATGGACCAGGGCAAGCAGGATGTCGCCGCACACCTTGTCGGGCGCGACGACATCCAACATGCCGCAGGATTCGAGCAGCGGACTTTTAAACATGGTCATACGAAAATGGTCCGAGGATTAGGCCAGAAACCGCCGCCGGTACATGTAGAGGTGCCAGGCGGCGAAGCCGGCCAGGGCGAAGCCGAAGGTCAGGTGGGCGGCCTTGGTGTCGGCCAGGCCCGTGGCCACGGCTCCGGCCATGCAGGTGGCCAGGCCGATCTTCTGGGTGCGGCGCTTGAGCTGGGCCGGGGTCATGCGTTTTTTGGCTGGTTTGGCCGGCGCGGCCTCGGCCAAGGCTTCGGCATGGGTGGCGGCCAGGGCCTCGGCCATGGCCACGAGGTCGCTGGTGGCCACGGACGCGTCATGGCTGACGAGCACACTGCCGGTGCGGGGATTGGCCTCTATGCCCGTGATGCCGGGCATGGCGGCGAGCTGGCTGGTGACGATTTCAAGAAGATCCGGATCGGACAGGGCCGGATGCCGGAATCGGATGCGGCCTTTAATGCAGCTGGCTATCATGGCTGACGCCTCCGCTTGGCAGGTGTTTGGGAAGATAGGGCCGCAGGCTGGCCAGGGCGATGCCCACGGTGGCCAGGTTGTGGGCCAGGGCCGAGACGCCCGGGGTGACGCGGCCGAAAAGCCCCAGGCCCAGGATCACGGAATTGATGATGCAGATGGCCCGGAAGTTGGTGTGCAGCCGGCCCATGAGGCCGGTGGCGATGTCGCGCAGAGCCACCACGCTTTGCAGGCTGCCCTCGGCCAGCAGGATGTCGGCGGCGGCCTGGGCGATGTCCGCGCCGTGGCGCGGGGCGATGCCGACGTTGGCGGCCGACAGGGCCGGCGAATCGTTGATGCCGTCGCCGACCATGGCCACCACGTGGCCGGCCTCGCGCAGCTCCCGCACGATGCGGGTCTTGTCCTCGGGCAGCACCTGGGCGTGGTAGTCGGTGATGCCCAGTTCCTTGGCCGCGATGGCGGCCGGGGCGGCGGCGTCGCCGGTGAGCATGACCAGACGCGTAACCCCCCGGTCGGTCAACTCGCGCAACACGCGCGGGGCTTCGGGAACGAGAGGGTCCTCAATGGCCAGCACGCCGGCCACTTCGTCGCCGATGGCCAGATAGAGGGTGGACAGGCCGGCCAGCCCCCGGGCGTCGATGGCCGCGTCGGCGGCGGCGATGTCGATGCCTTCGTCCTCGCCGATGAAGTGGCGGCTGCCCAGGCGCACCCGGTCGGTCCCGACCATGGAGGACAGGCCGTGGGCCAGGATGTAGTCCACCTCGGCGTGGAACTCCTGGTGGACGATGCCTTCCTTCTCGGCCTGGCGCACCACGGCCCGGGCCACCGGGTGGGGGAAGTGCTCCTCCAGGCAGGCGGCGAGCTTTAAGACGTCGTGGCGGGTGTAGCCGTTTAAGGGTTCCACGGCGGCAACCCGAGGCCGGGCCTGGGTCAGCGTGCCGGTCTTGTCAAAGACAAAAGCGTCGGCCGAGGACACGCCCTCCAGGAACTTGCCGCCCTTGACCAGCACGCCGCCGGACGCGGCCTCGCGCATGGCGGCCAGCACGGCCAGGGGGGCCGAGAGCTTTATCGCGCAGGAGAAGTCCACCAGCAGCACGGCCGAGGCCAGACGCGGGTTGCGGGTGACGGCGAAAACCACGGCCGCGCCGAGCAGGGTCCAGGGCACCACGGCGTCGGCGAAGCGTTCGGCCAGATCCTGGGCCTTGGCCTTGTAGTTCTCCGATTCCTCGATGACTTCCACCATTTTCTGGATACGGGTCTCGCCGCCGGATTTTTCCACCCGCACGACGATCTCGCCTTCCTCGACCACGGTTCCGGCAAAGACCGTATGGCCTACGCGCTTGTGGGCGGGCAGGGGTTCGCCGGTCATGGAGGCCTGGTTCACCATGGCCTCGCCCTCGGCCACCACGCCGTCCACGGGAATGGCGTTGCCCATGGTGACGATGGCCAGATCGCCGGGCACGACTTCCGAGGCCGGCACCCGCACCGGGCCGTCCTCGCGCCGCACCCATACGGCGTCGAAGGACGCGGCCAGGGTTTCAGCCAGGCTGTCGCGGGAACGCTTGCGGGTGTAGCTTTCGAGCACCTCGCCAAGGCCCAGCAGCAAGGCGATGCCCGTGGCCGCGCGGTAGTCCTTGCGGGCGATGGACACGCCAATCGCCAGGGCGTCGAGGACCTCGACGTTGAGCTTGCCGCGCACAAGCGCGCCAAGGCCGCGCTTGATGAACGGCCAGACGCGCTTGACGAGGAACAACGGCCGAAACGCCGGCGGCAACGCGGCGCGCAGCAGGAACATCCCGGCCTCGCGGGCCATGGCCTGCAAGGGCGAGGGGGGATTGTCCTCGCCCTGGGCCGGGAGATTGGCGGCCTTGGCCAGCTTGTCGCCGGCCTTGGCCAGGGCGACCTTGCCCAGGCGCACGGCCCTGACCGCTTTGCCGCGGCGCCGGGGTTTGGGCGAGACCAGGGCCGATTGGGCCGAATCGCCGTTTTTGGTCATGGCCAGAAGGGCCAGCCGTACCGGCGCTCCGCTGTAGAGCACCAGCAGGCCCCGGGTGCGGGCCGAGGGGATCACCTCGGCCACGCCGGCCAGGGATGCGGCGGCAGCAGCCAGGGCCGGGGCCTGGGCCGAAAAATCTTCGGCGCAGGCGAACCGCAGCCGCATCCGGCCCGGAATATCGTGGACAATGGCGCAGTGCGTCATGCGTTGAAACTCCACCCGACAAGCGGGGCTTTAGGCCGTTTCGCCCTCGGCCACGGATTTGTCCTCGCGGGATTCCTTGGCGTGCTTGGCTTCGGCCATGAGGTCGTCGATGTTTTCCTTGGCCCGTTCCAGGACCGCGGCGGTCTTTTCCTTGAGATCCATGCCGTGGGACAAAAGGTCGGCCATGGCCGGACGGATGGACAGTTTGCCTTTGCCCAGCGCCACCGCGCCCAGGGCTCCGATGGCGACGCCGGCGGCCAGAAACAGTCCGTTTTTCAGATAATCGTTCATGGGTGCATCTCCTTGCTTATGTGGGTTGCGTGGGAAACGGCATCTCCGTTCCTATCCCGGATTGTGACAATCCGGTAACATTCGCAAGCCAAAAAGCAGTGGTACTGATGTTGATTCTCGTTGTCAATAAATAAATCCAGTGTTTCCGCCATTTCACTATTTTGGCAAAGGCGAAAAAAAAAAGCCGGCGAAGTGTGCTTCGCCGGCTTTTGATATTGAAAATGAGTATCTTAGTAAGCTTCTTCGTAGTCCAGGTCGGCCTTGGTCACGGGGTGGCTGAAGGTGCGCATGGTCCAGATCTGGTAGGCGATGACGATGGGCACGAAGACCAGGGCCACGCCGAGCATGATGGCCAGCGTCATGGGCGAGGACGAGGAGTTCTGGATGGTCAGGGAGTAGGCCGGGTTCAGGCTTGAGGGCAGCAGGGCCGGGAAGATGCCGACCACGCCGAAAAGCGCCGCCGAGCCGATGAGCACGGCCGAAGCGCCCCAGGAAGCCAGGACGCGGCCGGCCTTGCGGTAGGTCATGGTCAGGACCAGCCCGGCCACGGCCACCAGCAGGATGATAAACAGCAGCGGATTGACCAGGTAGTTGGCGAAGAGCTGGGTCATGAAAAGGCTCATGACCAGGAACAGCACCACCAGCCCGGCGACGACGGGCCAGAGCTTGCCGGCCAGGGCCACGGCCCGGTCGTGGATGTCGCCTTCGGACTTGAACGCCAGCCACAGCGCCCCGTGGTGGGCGAAAAGGGCCACAAAGAGGAGTCCGCCGGCCAGCCCGTAGGGGTTAAGCAGCGTCAAGAGGTTGCCGTGCAGGATGCCGTCCTGGTCGATGGGGATGCCCTTGAAGATGTTGGCAAAGGCCACGCCAAGGAGCAAGGCCGGCAAAAAGCTGCCCAGGAAGTTGCAGGTGTCCCAGATCTTGCGCCAGCCCGGGCTGTCGACCTTGGAGCGGAATTCAAAGGACACGCCGCGAAGGATCAGCGCGAAAAGCAGCAGCATCAGCGGCGTGTAGAGCGCCGAGAACATGACGGCGTAGGTCTTGGGGAAGGCGGCGAAGGTCACGCCGCCGGCGGTGATGAGCCACACTTCGTTGCCGTCCCAAAAGGGACCCATGGCGTTGTACATGATGCGTTTTTCTTCGTTGGACTTGGCGAAAAACGGCATGATCGTGCCGATGCCGAGATCGAATCCGTCCAGGATGAAATAGACGGCCCAAAGCACGCCCCACAGGATAAACCAGATGGTTCCGAGATCCATGGTCTGTCTCCTTCGATTAGCAACCGGCCGGGCCGGGTTGAGTCAGTCGCATTGCCATGACGCGGTGGTGTCCGGGCCTAGTGCGGTTCGGAGCGGGCGTACTTGGCCAGCAGATAGATATCCAGCGACGCCAGCAGGATGTAGACCACGAAGAAGGCGGCCAGGCTGATGCCGACCTGATGGGCGGCAATGGGGGAAACGGCGTCGCGGGTGCGCATGATGCCGTAGACGATCCAGGGCTGGCGGCCGACCTCGGCCACGGCCCAGCCGGCCTGGAGCGCGATGTAGGGCAGGGGGATGGTCCACAGGAAAATCTTCAAGAGCTTGTGCGAAGCTTCTTCGGGATGGTGGCGGGCAATGAAGGCCAGCACGGCCAGGATCAGCATGGCCGTTCCCAGGCCCACCATGATGCGGAAGGCGGAGAAGGTCAGCGTGACGGGCGGACGGTCTTCGGCCGGGAAGTCCTTGAGGCCCTTCACTTCGGCGGCGGGGTCGTTGAAGGCCATGAGGCTCAGCAAGCTCGGGATGCCGCCGATCTCGATGCTGTTTTTCTCATTGTCCGGATCGGGCACGGCAAAGAGGTACATGGGGGCGTTTTTCTGGGTCTCCCAGTGGGATTCCATGGCCGCCAACTTGGCCGGCTGGACTTCGGCCACGATGTTGCCCTGGCGGTGGCCCACGGCGGCCACGAGCAGGGTGGAAACCAGGGCGAAGCCGGCGGCGATGCGGAAGGACTTGGTGAAGAAGTCGACATGCTGCTTGCGCAGCAGATGCCAGGCCGACACGCCGATCACGAAAAAGCCGGCCAGGGCCCAGGAGCCGGTGACGGTGTGGAGAAAGGCGTTCCAGCCGTAGGGGTTGGTGATGACCTCAAGAAAGCTCGACAGTTCGGCCCGGCCGTTGCGGATGACGTAGCCCACCGGGTGCTGCATGAAGCCGTTGGCCAGGATGATCCACAGGGCCGAGAAGTTGGCGGCGCAGGCCACCAGCCAGATGGAGGTGCAGTGGAGCTTGGGCGACAGCCGGTTCCAGCCGAAGATCCACACCCCAAGGAAGGTGGATTCCAAAAAAAAGGCCGCTGTGGCTTCGATGGCCAAAAGCGACCCGAAAATATCGCCGACAAAGGTCGAATAACGCGACCAGTTGGTGCCGAACTGGAACTCCAGGGTGATGCCGGTGACCACGCCCAGGGCGAAGTTGATCAGAAACAGTTTGCCCCAGAATTTGGCCATGCGTTTGTAGGTTTCGTCCCCGGTGCGCACGTACTTGGTTTCCATCATGGCCACGATGATGGAAAGCCCAAGGGTGAGCGGAACGAAGATGAAGTGGATAAATGTCGCAAAGGCGAACTGCAGTCGGGAAAGCATCAAGGTGTCCATGATCTGTCTCCTTTTCCTCCGTGTTGACCGTCAAACCCGTTTCGCATTTTCCCGGCCGCAAGGCGCGGCAAACCGGCGGTCGATTTCCACCTAGCACCGCCCCGGGAAAAATGCACCAACCCCCGTCAAAAAAACTCAACCATTCGAAGCGCGCGGCCCTTCGCACGTCCGCCCCCGGCAGGCGCACTTCTCCAGGGCCGCCAATTCGGCCAGGGTGGTGCTGCCCAGGGTGTCGCGCAATTGCCGCCGCGCCGTATCCCACACGTTATGCACGGAACAGATGGCCTGCCTGTCGCAGCTGCCGGGCCGCTGGATGCAGTCGTTTAAAAAGATTTCGCCGTCGATGGCCTCGATGACGGCCAGCAAGGTGATGTCCTGGGCCCGGCGGGCCAGTTCGTAGCCGCCCTGGGAGCCCTGGCGGATGCTGATGACCCCGGCCTTGGCCAATTGCTGGGCGACCTTGCCCAGGAACTGGGCCGGAATGTCCATGGCCTCGGCGATTTCCTTGCGCCCAATGAGCGTCCGGTCCTGGTGCATGGCCAGGTACAGGACGCAGCGGATGGCGTACTCGCCGGCTCGGGTCAAACGCATGAAACGCCTCTCTTGTGGATTAATCGGAGCTGATTGATCCTATATAAAAGCCCGTACCCCTGTCAACGAATAACCCGCCGATTTGGAGGAATTTTACGTGCCGTCGGCGGCCCGGACCAGTTCCGGGGCGTGGCGGTCGAGCATCCAACGGGCGATGCTGGACTTGGGGGGCAGCACGGCCGGCGGGCGACGGGCGGAAAACCAGCCCGCGTCCTCAAGCTCGGTTCGGTCGACCACGAGCTCTCCGCCGACGGCCTGCGCCGCGAACGCGGCCATGATCTGGCTCGGGAAGGGCCAGTTCTGGCTGCCGAGGTAGCGGACGTCGGCCACGGCGAGCCCGGTTTCCTCGGCCACTTCCCGGGCCACGCACTCCTCGAAGGATTCGGAAAATTCCACGAAGCCGGCCACCAGCCCGTACTGGCCGGCCGGCCAGCCGGCCTTGCGCACCAGCAGATAGTCGTCGCCGCGCGACACGAGCACAATCACGGCCGGATGGATGCGCGGATAGTATTCCCGGGCGCAGGCCGTGCAGCGCGCCCCGAATCCGCCGGGAATGCCGGCCGGCGCGCCGCCGCAGGCCGGGCAGATGCGGCTGCGGTCGCGCCAGTGGAGCACCTGCCGGGCCAGACCGGCCAGGGTGAGAAGCCGCTCGTCGAGCAGCGGCGAGCGGTAGGAGGCGGTGATGGGGGCGAACCCGGCCGGCAAAGCGGCCTCGGGCTCCAGCCGGGCGGCTCGAAGGGGACGGCCGTTCCAGAAGCCGACCAGCACCGGCGGCACGGAAAAGGGGCCGGGGACCGGCAGCAAGCCGTCCGGCAGGGCCAGGCCGCGCTCGGTCAGGACCAGGGCGTTTTCGCGCAGGACAATCCAGCAGCCGGGTTCGTCCGGGCGGTCCTGATCGGGCGAACCCGGGGCGAATTCGGGACCCAGGGCGGCCCGGGAAAAGGGGAGCAGGTTCAGGTCGGGCGTGGGCATGGGCGTCTCGCGGGTTTGGCCGGCGGCATTCCTGCCCTCGGCGCTGCCGGACACGATACGCCGGCCCGGGGCGTTTGGCTATCCCTGACAGCCTTTTGCCGTCCGGCTATGCCCCTTCATGCGCACGCATCGCCATGGCTTGACGCGCCCCGGCCGGCCCTGGCACTCCCGGGCATGACCCTGCGCCTTCGCGGCGCGAAGGAGCCCCTCATGCGAAATCCCCTTGCCGACGCCGAGGCCATCTTCCGGGCCGGACTCGACCGGGTCGATCCCCTGGCCATGATGCAGCGGGTGTTGACCCTCACCGGCGACGTCCTGCGCGTGACCACCGAAACCGAGTGCCACGTCTACGATCTGGCCCGCTACCGGCGCATTTTCGTCCTGGGCATGGGCAAGGCCTCGGGCCGCATGGCCCTTGGGCTGGAGCGCCTGCTCGGGGAGCGGATCACGGCCGGGGTGGTGGCCGTCAAGGAAGGCTACCTGGAGACGCTTTCGCGCATCCGGCTCCTGGAGGCGGCCCATCCCGTGCCCGACGCCCGGGGCGAGGCGGCGGCCCGGGAAGTCCTGGCCATGGCGCGGGAAGCCGGCCCGGACGATCTGGTCATCGTCCTGGTCTCGGGCGGCGGTTCGGCCATTCTCGCCGCCCCCCTGGACCTGCCCGGCCTGCCCCTGACGCTGGCCGACAAGCAGGCCGCCACCCGGGCGCTTTTGGCCTGCGGCGCGTCCATCCACGAAATCAACTGCGTGCGCAAAAAACTCTCGGCCGTCAAAGGCGGGCGGCTGGCCGCAGCCATCGCCCCGGCCGACTGCCTGGGGCTGCTTTTATCCGACGTGGTCGGCGACGACCTCGACGTCATCGCCAGCGGCCCGACCGTGCCGGATTCCACCTGCGGGGCCGACGCCCTGGCCGTGGTCGAGCGCTACGGCGTGGGGGAGAGGATCGGAAAAAACGTCCTGGCCGTGCTCTCGGCCGTGGCCGCCGGGCGCGCCCCGGAAACGCCCAAGGCCGGGGACCCGGTGTTCGAACACGTGCGCACGGTGCTCATCGGCACCAACTGCCAGGCCTTGCTGGCCGCCCGGGACAAGGCCGCCGCCCTGGGCTACGCCACCCTGGTCTTGACCTCGCATCTGGCCGGCGAATCGCGCGAGATGGCCAACCTGTTTCTCGGCGTGGCCAAGGACATCGCCGAATACGCCATGCCGCTGCCCCGGCCGGCCTGCCTCATTGCCGGCGGCGAGACCACCGTGACCCTGCGCGGCCCGGGCAAGGGCGGTCGCAATCAGGAAATGGCCCTGGCCTTTCTGGCCGGGCTGGCCGGAGAACCCCGCAACGCCGAGGAGGCCGTGTTCCTGGCCGCCTCCACCGACGGTTCCGACGGCCCCACCGACGCCACCGGGGCCTTTGCCAGCCTGTCCATCCTGCGCGAGGGCCAGAATATGGGGCTGGATGCCCGGGCCTATCTGGCGGCCAACGACGCCTACCACTATTTCGAGGCCGTGGGCCGGCTTCTCAAGACCGGCCCCACCAACACCAACGTCTGCGACGTCAAGGTGCTGCTGGTGCCCTAGGGAGGCGTCCCTGCCTAACGACGATTGCATTGGTCAAACATATAAGGATTTTTGGCGATTGTTCGCGAAAAGGCCTATGCACTGTTTCCGGACGCGGCGTGAAGCCGTTGCCTAAAGCCGGGCGCGGCGCGCTTGCGGGCCATCCGCGAAACGTTGCACGGCCGGCCACGGCCCTTGGTCTTTGGCAAGGCGCCCGATGCGAGGCGGGCGAGACGTGAAAATGGCGCGGAGGTTGCATTTACCCTGGCGGATGGAGTAGCCTTTACGGCTGCGCGGGGCCGGGCCGTTTTGGGACCGCGCATCACGACTGGCCCGGCCGCCGTGGCCGAGCCGCAACCGCTGGGGGAACCTCTTGCCCTTCGCCTCAAGACAGGGAGCCATCACCTGGCTTCGCGCCCTTGACCTGGCCCTGGCCGCGCTGTCGCTGGTTGTCGCGGCGGCGGTCTCCACGGCTTTTTCCCCGGAAACGGCCAACGCCGCCCATCTGCACCTGGACCCGGGAAGCCTTGGGCTGCTGCTTGGCGTCCTGGTCGCCACCCTGATCATTTTCCCGTTTTTCGGCGTCTATGCCGAAACCGCCCTGTATGACCGCCGCCTGGCCGTCAAGCAGGTGGTCAAGTCCGTCACCGGCGTGGTCATGGCCTTGCTTTTAGGCGCGGCCGCCCTGCGTCCGCCCTTGGCCACGCCGGTATTTCTGGCCGCTTTTTGGCTGACGGCGGCCTTGGGCTGCGTGGCCTCGCGTCTGGCCCTGCGCCGGCTGCTGTTCATGGGCGAGGCCCAGGGACTGTTGCGCCGCCGGGTGCTGGTGGCGGGAACCGGGGAGCGGGCCCAGGAGATCGCCCGGGAGATGCTGGCCCATCCCGAACAGGGCCGGCGCTTCATGGGCTTTGTGGCCGACGGCTGGGAAGTCGCGCCCCTAGGTTCTCAGCCCGAGGCGGCGCGTCTGGTCTGCCGGTTCGACGAACTGGCCGATTATCTGCGCGAGCAGGTGGTGGACGAGGTGGTGATCTGCCTGCCGCTCGATCAATTAAGCCGTTTGGGCACGGGGCTGGTGACGGCCTGCGAGGCCCAGGGGGTCACGGCCACGGTGGTGGCCCGGCTTTTTGCCCTCAAAAACCCGGGCAGCCGGCCGGCCAGCCATGGCGGCGAGGTGGTGGCCACCTTGTCGAGCAGCCTGGCCGACGAGCGCGAACGTATTCTCAAGCGGTTTTTGGACGTGTCCGTGTCCCTGGCCGCCTTGATCGCGCTGTCGCCGCTTTTGGCCGTGGTCTGGGCGCTGGTGCGGCTGACTTCGCCCGGGCCGGCCATTTTCGCCCAGGAGCGGGTGGGGCTGGGGAAGCGGCGGTTCATGTTCTACAAGTTCCGCACCATGGTGGAAAACGCCCCGGACATGCAGGAGGAGCTTGAGGCCCAAAACGAGATGGATGGGGCGCTGTTCAAAATCAAGAACGATCCGCGCGTCACGCCCTTGGGCCGGCTGCTGCGGCGCACGAGCATCGACGAGCTGCCCCAGCTCATAAACGTCCTTCGCGGTGACATGAGCCTGGTCGGTCCCCGGCCGCTGCCGCTGCGCGACGTGGAGCGCATCGAAAAGACCTGGCCGCGCCGGCGTTTTGGCGTCAAGCCGGGCATCACCTGCCTGTGGCAGATAAGCGGGCGCAATGCCACGAGCTTCGAGCGCATGATGGAGCTGGACATCGAGTACGTGGACACCTGGTCCGTGGCCCTGGACCTGAAGATCCTGCTGCGCACCATTCCGGTGGTGTGCAGCATGCGCGGGGCCTACTGACGGCGGGGGCGGGGGAGAAAGGGGAGGGGGCCGGCCCGGAATGGGCATGGGCCGGCCGGCTTCAGTCGAGGATCACCACTTCAAGGGTTTGCACGCCGAAATCCACGGCCTGGCGCTTGTTGGGCAGGCACAGGTCCAACCGGCCGGCATGGCGGGAGTGCATGAGGTCTTCCACCACCCGCACGCCCACGCCTTCAATGTAGACCTTGCGGCCAAGGAGCCGACGCAGATCGCGGGAGACGGCAACCGTGCGGCCGGCCCGCACCGGCGCGCCCGAGGCCGAAAGCTGCGGCCCGTCGTCGTCGAGGCAGTCCGGGCAGTACGCCGTGGCCGTCAGGCGCAGCCGGCGGCGCTCCTCGGGATCGATGGCGAAAAGCCCGGCGGCCATGGCCGCCTCGGACCGGGCCATGGCCGCGTCCTGGGCCATGAGCACGGTTTCATGGCGCAATTCGCCCGTGGCCCGGCGCAGCCAGTCGCCGGCCTGGGCCAGCGCCAGGGCCGACACGGCCAGGGCGGCTGTGGCCGCTGCCATGCAAAGGCCGCCCTTGGTGGGCGGCGTCGCGGTAGTCGTTTTTTCGTCGTCAGCCATGCAAACTCCGTTTCGCCGCCGGGCGGCTTGCCCGGCCGGCCGGCCTCGCCTATAGTGTCGCCACCGCGGCGACAGGGGATACTTGCACCATGCGCATTCTAAAGCCGTTTAAAAAAAGCGGGAAAACGGGGCCGGCCTTCTGGCTCCTGGCCCTTGGACTCCTGGCCTCGCCGATTATCGTCGCCGGGTTCGCCGGCTATCACCTGTTCCTCAAGGACGCCGAAAAGCCGCAGGTGGCGCTTTCGCCCCAGGCCGAGGCCGCCTCGCTCAAGCGTCCCTTCGTGGTCACCGCTTCCGACGACCAATCCGGCATCCGGTCGCTTACCGTCACCGTGGCCCAGGGCCAGCGCCGGGCCGACGTGCTGCGTCGGGTCTACGATCCGCCCCGCGACCAGGTCAGCGAACGCTTCAGTCTGGAGCATTCGGAACTTCGCGGCGGGGCCTTCGAAATCCAGATCGCCGCCCACGACGGCTCCCACGCCAATCTCGGGGCGGGCAACGCCGCCCGGGTCAACAAACGCATGTTGCTCGATCCCGTGCCGCCCACCGTAAAGGCCCTGACTCCGGCGCACTACATGCGCCAGGGCGGAGCCGGGCTGGTCGTCTATGAAGTGAACAAAGACGTGGCGCGTAGCGGCGTAATGGTGGGGGATCGGTTCTTTCCGGGCTACAAGCAAAAAAGCGGCCAATACGCCTGCCTGTTCGCCTTTCCCAGCGACCTCGACGCCGATGCCTACAAGCCCAGGCTTTTTGTGGAGGACGCCGCCGGCAACGAAAAAACCGGATTTTTCGTCAATATGGCCATCAAACGGCGCTTTCGCGAGGAGCGGGTGGAGATCACCGACGACTTCCTGGCCGCCCGGCTGCCGGCCTTCGCCGGACTGTTCCCCCAGGAGCGCGATCCGGTGGAACGATTTAAAAAGTTAAACACCGAGTTGCGCCGGCAAAACGCCGCCTTCATCGGGTCGCTTTCGGCCAAGTCCGGTCCCGAACCCTTATGGGACGGCGGCTTCATCTATCTGCCCCGGTCCGTGGTGCGCGGCTCTTTCGGGGCCGACCGCATCTATACGTATAAAGGCCAGGAGATCGGGCGGGAGCTCAGTGACGGCATCGGCCTTGCTTCGGTTCCGGGAGCGCAGGTCCCGGCCGCCAACGCCGGGGACGTGGTCTCTGCCGGGCCCCTGGGCGTCTACGGCAACACCGTGGTCATGGACCACGGCCTGGGCCTGTTGACGGTCTACGCCAACCTCGGCTCCATTGCCGTCAAGGCTGGCGATGTGCTCAAAAAAGGCGAACCCCTGGGCACGACCGGAACCACGGGGCTGACCCCGGGCGATCAGGTGCATTTCGCGGTCTATCTCGCGGGCCAGCCCGTCATTCCCATCGAGTGGTGGGACGGGCACTGGATCGAGGACAACGTGACCGCCAAACTGCGGCGTTACGCCGCCGAGACCCCGCAGCAGTAACGGGCGGGATGTCTCCCAACCCGCATCGGGCCGGTTTCGCCGGCTGACGCGGCTGCCGGGAGGCGTCGGGAGCGGCCGTCGACGGCGCTTGCTCCGGCTTGGACCCTATGTCGCGCCGGCAAGGCGCGGCCCGCGACGGTTGCCGTTGGCGGACGGGGCCGGGCAGGGCGCGGGCAAGGGACACGGACGCGCTGCCGCCAGCCGGCCGGGGACGTCCTTCATGGACCGAAAACCGCTGGTCCCGCTGGCCTTTCTCTTGTTCGCCGGCCTGCTTTTCGTCTTGCGGGAGGTTGTCCCGTCACCGCATTTTCCGCTGCTTGGCAACCTCCGTATGGGCGGCCGCGTCTCGCCCAGGGAGACAGGCGGCCCGGACATCCGCGCCCCGGCCGAGGCCCCCATTCCCAAACGCTACGTGGACGCCTGCCGCGACGCGGCCGCCCGGCGCATGGCCCGGCCCGACTGGCCGGGCCTTGACCGTGGCGGCCGCGAGGCGGCGCTGGTCCAGCTCCTGCCCCTGTGCGGGGCCGACGCCGAATTCTGGACCATGCCCGAGCACCGGCAACGCCGGGTGGCCCGGCAGTTCGCGGCCCAATTCCTGGACGGCGGGGAGTCTGGTCAGCCGGCGGCCGGCCGGCCGGTTGACAAATGACCGGCTCCCTTTCTATTTTCCTTTTTTGTTCAAATTTTCCCAAGAGGAGCCCAGGCGCATGGAAAAGACGGTATTTTGGATCGAGGGCGACGGCATCGGCCCGGACGTGTGGAAGGCCGGGCGGCCGGTTCTCGACGCCGCCGTGGACAAGGCTTACGGCGGAGCCCGCAAGCTCGTGTGGAAGGAACTGCTCGCCGGCGAGAAGGCCTTCAAGGAAGTCGGGGAATACCTGCCCCAGGCCACCGTCGAGGCCCTGACCACGGCCGAGCTGGCCTTCAAGGGACCTCTTGGCACGCCGGTCGGCGGCGGTTTCCGTAGCCTCAACGTCACCCTGCGCCAGGTGCTCGACCTCTACGCCTGCATTCGGCCCATCCGCTATTTCCAGGGCATCGAATCGCCGGTCAAGCGCCCGGATCTCGTGGATATGATCATCTTCCGCGAGAACACCGAGGACGTCTACGCCGGCATCGAGTACGCCACGGGCACGCCCGAGGCCAAGCGGCTCATCGCTTTCCTGCGCGACGAACTCGGGGCCAAGGTGGACGAGACCGCCGGCATCGGCATCAAGCCCATCACCCCGGCCGGCTCCAAGCGGCTCGTGCGCAAGGCCATCCAGCACGCCGTGGACCACAAAAAGCCCAGCGTCACCCTGGTCCACAAGGGCAACATCATGAAATACACCGAAGGCGCGTTTCGGGCCTTCGGCTACGAAGTGGCCGCCCAGGAATTCACCGACCAGTGCATGACCGAGCAGGACGCGGCGGCCGGCGGAACCAAGCCCATCGTGGTGAAAGACCGCATCGCCGACAACATGTTCCAGGTGGCGCTCATGCGGCCCCAGGATTATTCCGTCATCGCCACCACCAACTTGAACGGCGACTACATCTCCGACGCCCTGGCCGCCCAGGTCGGCGGACTGGGTCTGGCCCCGGGCGTCAACATGTCCGAGAAGCTGGCCTTTTTCGAGCCCACCCACGGCACCGCCCCGGGTATCGCCGGCAAGGACAAGGCCAACCCCGGCAGCCTTATCCTGAGCGGCGCCATGCTGCTGGAGCACATCGGCTGGCATGAGGCCGCCAAACTCATCCATGATTCCATGGACAAGACCATCTCCGAAAAGAAGGTCACCGTGGATCTGGCCGACCAGATCCCGGGCGCGACCACCATCGGCTGCGCCGCCTTCGGCGAACTGCTGGCCAAAAACCTCTAATTCTTTCTTTCGATTCCATGGCAACGCCGTCACGTCGTCGCGACGTGGCGGCGTTGCCCCTTGAAAAAAATCGGAAATCCGCAATAGTGGTTCCGCCCGGCCCGGGATGGCCCAGCCGCCCGGGAACGGCGCGCGATTTTTTTCGCCAGCGCGCCTCCCTGGTCCGCGCTTCGCGGCGCGGGACGCTGTTCATTTTCGTCAACCAGGTAGCTGCCATCCCTTGCAAAAAGGGAAAAAGGGGGCGCGATGGCCGTTGTCGGCGTGGATACCGGCGGCACGTTTACCGATGTCATCTGTTGGACGGACGACGGTTTTGCCGTGGTCAAGCTGCCGTCGAGCCCGGACAATCCGGCCCGGGCCGTGCTTTCGGGCCTGGCCCGGCTGCCTGTCCCGGCCCGGCGCGTCATGCACGGCTCCACCGTGGCCACCAACGCCCTGCTCGAACGCCGGGGCGCGGTCACGGCCTTCGTCGCCAACCAGGGTTTCGAGGACATCATCGCCATCGGCCGCCAGAACCGGCCGGAGCTTTACGATCTGGCCAGCCGCAAGGAACCGTGCCTGGTGCCCGAGCCCTTGCGCTTCGGCGCGCCCGGGCGGGTGAGCGCCGAGGGCAAGGTGGTCGAGGAGCTTTCCGCCGAGGCCATCGGCGATCTCGTGGCCCGGGTGGTCGCCTCCGGGGCGCGGTCCGTGGCCGTGTGCCTGCTTTTTTCCTTCCTCAAGCCCGAACACGAGCTGCGCATCGGCGAGGCCCTGGCCGAGGCCGGGCTGTCGGTGTCGCTGTCCTCGGACATCCTGGCCGAATTTCGAGAATACGAACGGGCCGCCACCACCGTGGCCAACGCCTACGTGGCCCCGGTCATGGCCGGCTATCTCGGCGATCTGGCCGCCGGCCTGCCCGAAGGGACCGAGCTTTGCGTCATGCAGTCCAGCGGCGGCCTGATACGGGCCGAGACCGCTCGGCGCGAACCCGTGCGCACGGTGCTGTCCGGCCCGGCCGGCGGCGTTGTGGCGGCGCTGGCCATGGGCAAAACCGCCGGCTTCGACCGGCTGATCACCTTCGACATGGGCGGCACCTCCACCGACGTGTCGCTGCTCGACGGCGCGCTGTCCATGGCCGCCGAGACCGAGCTTGCCGGGCTGCCCATCAAGACGCCCATGCTCGACATCCACACCGTGGGCGCGGGCGGCGGCTCCCTGGCCCGCCTCGACGTCGGCGGAGCCCTGGTGGTCGGCCCCGAGAGCGCCGGAGCCGATCCCGGCCCGGCCTGCTACGGCAAAGGCGACGGGCTGACCGTCACCGACGCCAACCTGTTCCTGGGCCGGCTCTCCCCGGACCACTTCCTGGGCGGCCAGATGCCGCTTTTCCCGCAGCGCCTGCCGGAACTCTTTACGGCCCTGGGCGCGGCCGGCGGCATGACCGCCGTCGAGGCGGCCGAGGGCGTCATCGCCGTGGCCGAGGCGGCCATGGAGCGGGCCATCCGGGTCATTTCCGTGGAGCGCGGCCACGATCCGGCCGATTTCGCCTTGCTGTCCTATGGCGGGGCCGGCGGTCTGCACGCCGTGGCCCTGGCCCGGCTCCTTGGCGTCAAGACGGTGGTCGTGCCGCGCCATCCGGGGCTGTTCTCGGCCCTGGGGATGCTTTTCGCCGACATCGTGCGCGATTTTTCCGAGACGGTCATGGCCGCTTCCGACAAAACCGATCTCATTGAGGTGGCCGGGCTTTTCGGCAACCTCGAAACCCGGGCGCGCCAGATCATGGCCGAGGAAGCCCCGGGCGCGCGCATGGTCCTGGAACGCCAGCTCGATATGCGCTACCAGGGCCAGTCCCACGAGTTGCCCATCCGCTTCGTGGCCGACCCTTTCCTGGCCTTCCACAACCGCCACGAGGCGGTCTTCGGCTTCAAGCATCCCAAGGCCGTCATTGAGATCGTGACCCTGCGCATCCGCGCCCGGGTCATCACCGACAAGCCCCAGTTCACCGAAGCCGAGCGGCTGGTGGCGGGCGTGCCGGCCGAGGCGCTCCTGGGCTGGCGGCCCCTTGTCTGGCAGGGTGCGGAGCAGGTGGCCATGTGGTACGACCGCGACAAGCTGTTGCCCGGCAACACCCTGTCCGGCCCGGCCCTGGTGGCCGAGACCTCGGCCACCACCTTCCTGCCGCCCGGAGTGGCGGCCGAGGTGGACGGATTCGGGAATCTGGTCATCAACGTGGACGGCGGGCGGGCCGCGACGGCGTGACCGACGGCGTTTTTTCGGGGTTTTCCCCGGTCGCGTCCCGGCCGGAGCAGGGCGGGCACATGACGCTGGTCATCGGCACGCCGTGTTTCGGCGGCATGGTCACGGTCCCGTACATGCTCGCCATGATGGGCGTGAAGGACGTGCTCAACCGGGCCAGGACGCCGTTTCGGCTGCTCACTCCCTGCCACGAAAGCCTCATCACCCGGGCGCGCAATTCCATCGCCAACGCCGTGCTGCGCGACGAGACGGCCACGCATCTGCTGTTTATCGACGCCGACATCGCTTTCGAGCCGCTGCTCGTGCCGCATCTGCTTGCTTCGGGCAAGGACGTGGTCTGCGGCGTCTATCCGGTCAAGGGCCTCGCCCTGGACCGGATCATGGCCCAGCCCGCCGGCACGCCGCCGGCCGCGGCCGAGGCTGCCAGCCTTGATTACGCCGTGAAGCTCAAACCCGGTTGCCAGGTGGACGGGCAGGGGTTTTTGGAAGTGGAGTACGCGGCCACGGGGTTCATGTTGATGCGGCGCGAGGTGCTGGTAAAGCTGGCGGCGGCGTATCCGGAATTGCATTACGGCTTTGCCTGCACCAACGAGCCGGCGGCGGACAATTACGCCTTCTTCGACACCATGATCGACCCCGAGACGCGGAACTATCTTCCCGAGGATTACGCCTTTTGCAAACGCTGGCGCGACATCGGCGGCAAAGTCCATGTGAGTGTGGCAGGTAAGCTTACGCATGTGGGGAGTAGGGCGTATAGTGGGGATTTTGCGGCTTATCTGGCGCGCCAGGGCGCGCGCCGCAACGGTTGACGGGAGGGAGCAGCCATGAACATCACCCCGATCACCCTCGAAGTGTTCAAAAATAAATTCGCTTCGGTGGCCGAGGAAATGGGCGTCGCCCTGACCCGGACCGCCTATTCGCCGAATATCAAGGAACGCCGCGACTTCTCCTGCGCCGTGTTCGATTCCGGCGGCGACATGATCGCCCAGGCCGCCCATATCCCCGTGCACCTCGGCTCCATGCCGCTGTCCGTGCGCGCCGCCATCGACGCCATCGACCTCGGGCCGGGCGACATGGTCATGCTCAACGACCCCTTCCGGGGCGGCACCCACCTGCCCGACATCACCCTGGTCGCGCCCGTGCACGCCGGCGGCGACGCGTCGCTTTTCTACGTGGCCTGCCGCGCCCACCATGCCGACGTGGGCGGCATGGCCGCCGGCTCCATGCCGCTGTCCACCTCCATCTTCCAGGAGGGGCTGGTCATACCGCCGGTCAAGATCGTGGCCGAAGGCGAGATCGTCCAGGGCGTCATGGATCTCTTTTTGGCCAACGTGCGCACGCCCCAGGAGCGCCAGGGCGACTTCGCCGCCCAGATCATGGCCAACCGCACCGGCATCGCCCGGCTGACCGAGCTGGCCGCCGCGTATGGCCGCGAACGGCTGGCCGCCATGGGCGCGGCGCTGCTTGATTACGCCCAACGCCTCATGCAGGCCGCCATCGAGGCCATCCCCGACGGAACCTACGAAGCGGCCGACAGCCTGGACAACGACGGGGCCGGCACCAACGAACCGACCCTGCGCCTGACGCTTACCGTCGAGGGCGGCCGGGCCGAACTCGATTTTTCCCGCAGCGACCCGCAAACGCCCGGCTGCATAAACGCCGTGCGGGCCATCGTCGTGTCCGCCGCGCTCTATGTGTTCCGCGCCCTGGCCGGCCAGGCCGTGCCGGCCAACGCCGGCTGCCTGCGGCCCATCGACGTGACGACCAAACCCGGAACCCTGGTCGACGCCCGCTTCCCGGCCGCCGTGGCCGGCGGCAACGTCGAGACCTCCCAGCGCCTGGTGGACGTCATCCTGCTGGCCCTGGCCCAGGCCTTGCCCGACCGCATCCCGGCCGCCTCCCAGGGCACCATGAACAACCTCGCCATGGGCGGCGTCGATCCGCGAAACGGCAAACCCTTCACCTATTACGAGACCCTGGCCGGCGGGGCCGGGGCCGATGCGGCCGGCCCGGGACAGTCGGCCGTCCACTCCCACATGACCAACACCCTCAACACCCCGGTGGAGGCCCTGGAATACGCCTACCCCATCCGCGTGACGCGCTACGCCCTGCGTCAGGGTTCCGGCGGTCCGGGGCGGCATGTGGGCGGCGAGGGGCTGGTGCGCGAGATCGAGGCCCTGGGTCCCATGGAGGCCACGGTCCTGTCCGACCGGCGGCTGCGCGGCCCCTGGGGGCTTTGCGGCGGCGGGGAAGGGGCGGCCGGCGTCAATGTGGTGACGCGCAGTACCGGCGGCATGGCCATGCCGGGCAAATTCCATGTGCGGCTGCGGGCCGGGGACAGGCTGTGCATCCAGACGCCGGGCGGCGGGGGCTGGGGAACGCCTTCCTGATTGCCTTTTGACGCCGCCTCGCCTATGCCCCCATGTTCCGGCCCGGTCCGCCGCGCCGGAGGCGGGGCATTTTGCCCTTTTCATTTGGGGGTGCTTCCTGTAGCATGACCCATTTTGTATTCGCTTGCGATTTTTTCCAGAATACGACCGAAAATCCGCTGCGACGGCCCGGCCGCCAGCGAACATCTTGGAGGATGCCTTGGAATATACCGTCAATCAGCTTTCGCCTGTCAAAACGCAGGTCACCGTGTCCGTGCCGGCCGAGGAGGCCAACGCCGCCCTGGCTTCCGCCGTGGCCATGTTCCGCTCCCGGACCGACCTCAAGGGGTTCCGCAAGGGCAAGGTGCCGTCCAGCGTCGTCGAGCAGCGCTTCAAGAAAGAGATCGTCAGCGAAGCCACCACCGACCTCATCAACGTGCACATCAACGAAATCATGGGCGAGCTCAAGCTGTCGCCGCTCTCCGGCCTGGACGTGAGCGAAGCGGCCCTGACCAAGGGCGAGCCCCTGGAATATACCTTCAGCTTCGAACATGCCCCGGCCTTTGAGCTGCCC
The DNA here is from genome assembly GCA_002482565.1 of Solidesulfovibrio magneticus. Classification (GTDB taxonomy): domain Bacteria; phylum Desulfobacterota; class Desulfovibrionia; order Desulfovibrionales; family Desulfovibrionaceae; genus Solidesulfovibrio; species Solidesulfovibrio magneticus_B. Next base: position 15,776 of record DLGG01000068.1, on the reverse strand, counting down.
GAATACAAGGGCCAGGCCGTGGAAGAGGAAGATGTCGTCGTCTCCGAAGCCGACATCGAATCCGTCATCGAGCGGGTGCGCAAGAACTTGGCCGAAGTAAAGCCCCTGAGCGAAAATCGCCCGGCCAAGGACGGCGAAATCGTGTCCGTCACCTTCGAGGCTTTCGAAAACGGCGCGCCCATCCCCGGCGTTCGGGCCGAGAACTTCGAATTGACCCTGGGCGAAGGCCAGGCCCTGGCGGCCTTCGAGGACCTGGTCAAGACCATCGCCTCGGGCAGCGAAGGCGAAGGGGAAGTCACCTTCCCGGCCGACTTCATCAATACCGAGCTGGCCGGCCGCACCGTCACCATGAAGGTGGCCGTCCACGTCATCAAGGAACGCACCCTGCCGCCGGTGGACGACGAGCTGGCCAAGAAGGCCGGCAACTTCGAAAACCTGGACAAGATGCGCGAAGCCATTACCATGTCCTACAAGAAGTCCCGCGAGGACCTGCACCGGTCCTCGGCCCAGAAGAAGCTGCTCGACAGCCTGCTGGCCGCGCTGGACTTCCCGCTGCCGCCCGCCGTTGTGGAGCAGCAGCTCGGACAGATGGTCGAGGAATTCGTGGCGCAGCTGGAGCGCCGGGGCAAGAGCCTGGAATCCACCGGCAAGACCCTGGCCGACCTCCAGGGCGAGATGCGCCCGCGTGCCGAGGAGCTGGTCAAGACCCAGATCTTCCTCTCCGCCGTGGCCCTGAAGGAAGAATTGACCGTCACCCCCCAGGAGATGGACGCGTTTTTCTACCGCCTCTCGACCCAGGCCGGCCAGGACGTCATCATGCTCAAGCGCTACTATGAGGACAACGGCCTCATGATCATGGTGCGCGACAAGCTGCTGTGCGACAAGGCGGCGGACCTGATCTACGCCAACGCCCTGGTGACCAAGGTCGCCCCGGTCGAAAAGCCGGCCGGCGAGGAAGCCCAGGACTAGACGGAGCGGGACCGCTTCTTGCATTGAAAATGAAACCAGGACAAAGCGGCCGCGTCGCAGCGGCCGCTTTGTCCGGCAACCGAAGCCGGAAGGATGTGGCGGTCCCGATTTGACGACAAAAACGTCGCAAAACGTCGCCTCCGGCCTACAAAAGGGAAGCAGATGGCCACGATACCCATTGTCATCGAGACGACCGGTCGCACCGAACGCGCCTATGACATCTATTCGCGGTTGCTGCGCGACCGCATCATCCTGCTTGGCAGCGCCGTGGACGACTACGTCGCCAACCTGATCTGCGCCCAGCTCCTGTTTCTCGAGTCCGAAGACCCCGAGAAAGAAATTTTCATGTACATCAATTCGCCCGGCGGCGTCGTTTCGGCCGGGCTGGCCATCTACGACACCATGCAGTACGTCATGCCGCCGGTCTCCACCCTGTGCCTGGGCCAGGCCGCCAGCATGGGCGCGCTGCTGCTGTGCGCCGGGGCCACCGGCATGCGCTACGCCCTGCCGCACAGCCGCATCATGATCCACCAGCCCTCCGGCGGCTACCAGGGCCAGGCCACGGACATCGAGATCCACGCCAAGGAGACCCGGCGCACCCGGGAAACCCTCAATGAAATCATGGCCAAGCACACCGGCCAGAGCATGGAACGCATCCAGGTGGACACCGAGCGCGATAATTTCATGAGCGCCGAGGAAGCCGTGGCCTACGGCCTCATCGACAAGGTGTTGACCTCCCGGGAGCGGCTTGAGAAAAAGGACGCCGAGTAGCCCCTGGGGCCTGTTCCTGAAAAATCGGTCAGGTTTGTTTCAGGAAAAGGCCATTTTGCAGGGTGATTGTTCACCAGATCCCTCTGATTTGATTATAGGACGCCGCACGAGGGCCGCGACGCGGTCAAAAAGGCCCGGTACGCCGGGCAGGGTGGGATTTCCGGTATGACGAGGAAGAAAGGAAGCGTGTCGGGCGAGCTGTGTTGCTCGTTTTGCGGCAAGAACCAGGACGAAGTGCAGCGGCTCATCGCCGGTCCGGACGTCTACATCTGCGACGAGTGCGTGGCGCTTTGCAACGAAATCATCGCCCAGGAGTCCGTCAGCGAGGAGTCCGAGGGCGGCAAGCTGCTGCCCCCGGCCGAAATCAAGCGGCTGCTCGACGAATACGTCATCGGTCAGGAACAGGCCAAGAAGATCCTGGCCGTGGCCGTGCATAACCACTACAAGCGCGTCTACTACGCCGGTTCCGCCGGCGCCGACGATGTGGAGATCGATAAGAGCAACATCCTGCTCATCGGCCCCACCGGATCGGGCAAGACGCTGCTGGCCCAGACGTTGGCCAGAATCCTCAACGTGCCGTTTGCCATCGCCGACGCCACCACGCTGACCGAAGCCGGCTACGTGGGCGAGGACGTGGAAAACATCCTCGTCCAGCTGCTGCAAAACGCCGACTACGACATCGAATCGGCCAGCAAGGGCATCATCTACATCGACGAGATCGACAAGATCGCGCGCAAGGGCGACAGCCCGTCCATCACCCGCGACGTGTCGGGCGAGGGCGTGCAGCAGGCGCTTCTCAAAATCATCGAGGGCACCGAGGCCAACATTCCGCCCAAGGGCGGCCGCAAGCACCCGCAGCAGGAGTTCATTCGGCTCAACACGGCCAATATCCTGTTCATCGTGGGCGGCGCGTTCATTGGCCTGGACAAGATCGTGGGCCAGCGCCAGCGCGGTTCGGCCATGGGCTTCGGGGCCAAGGTGGAGGCGAAAAGCGACGACGATCTGTCCAAGCTGCTGACCCAGGCCCATCCGGCCGACCTCATCAAGTTTGGCCTGATCCCCGAGTTCGTCGGCCGCATCCCCATTCTCACGAGCCTTGAGGAGCTGACCCAGGCCGATCTGGTGCGCATCCTCACCGAGCCGAAAAACGCCCTGGTCAAGCAGTACCAGAAGCTTTTCGAGCTGGACAAGGTGCGGCTGCGCTTCTCCAAAAACGCCCTGGACGCCATCGCCCAGAAGGCCATCGAACGCAAGACCGGCGCGCGTGGCCTGCGAAACGTCATGGAATCCATCATGCTCGATATCATGTACAAGCTGCCGTCGTTGACCGGCGTCAAGGAGTGCGTGATCAACAAAGCCGTGGTGGAAAAGGGCATCGAACCGTTGCTGTTCTACCATCAGGAAGTGAAATCGGCCTGAAGCCCCTGTCGCGCCCGGATTGACAACGGGTTTTCCGGCCTTACCTCACAACCTGCCGCCAGGCCTTCGGATCGGGCAATGCCCGGTCCGGAGGCGGGCCTGGATTATAACCCCGCAGCGGGAGGTTGCATGACTGGATTTACCTTCGATTCCAACCGGTTCGCCGCCGAGACCATACGCCTTCCCATGATGAGCCTGCGGGAAGTGGTGATGTTCCCGCGCTCCATAGCCCCGCTTTTCGTCGGCCGCGAAGCCTCCATCAAGGCCATCGAACAAGCTGTGGCCGCCCACGACAAGAAGATCTTCCTGGTCGCCCAGCGCTCGCCAGAGACCGAAAAGCCCACCTCCGAAGACCTCTTCGAGATGGGCACGGTGAGCAAGATTCTCCAGATGCTTCGCCTGCCCGACGGCACCATCAAGGTGCTTTTTGAAGGGCTTTACCGGGCCGAGTGGGAATCCGAGACCATGACCATGGGCGAGGACGCCAACTATCCCATGGTCACCGTGCGCCGCGTGCCCGAGGAAGAAACCCACGGGCCGGAATCCGACGCGCTCATCCGCGCCACCCAAGAGTCCCTGGAGCACTACGGCCGCATCAATAAAAAGCTGGCTCCCGAAACCATCCTGGCGATTAATTCCATCACCTCGCCGGGACGCTTGGCCGACGCCGTCATGCCCCACCTCAAGGTGGACTACATCAAGAAGCAGGGCGTGCTGGAAGAGCTCGAGCCCATGCGCCGGCTGGAAGAGACCTACGCCTTCCTGCAAGGCGAGATCGAAATTTCCTCCATCGAGAAGCGGATCAAAAACCGCGTTAAGCAACAGATGGAGAAGAACCAGAAAGAGTACTATTTAAACGAGCAGATCAAGGCCATCAACAAGGAGATGGGCCGCGAGGACGATCCCGGGGCCGAGGCGGCCGAATTCGAAAAGCGCCTCGACGAGAAGAACATGCCCGAAGAGGCCCGGGAAAAGACTCTGCGCGAGATCAAGAAGCTGCGGCAGACCCCGCCGTCCTCGGCCGAGTACACGGTGGTGCGCAACTACGTCGAATGGATCCTCGATCTGCCCTGGCAGGTCTATCAGGACACCGATCTTGACATCGTGGCCGCCGAGGAAATCCTCAACACCGACCACTACGGCCTGGAAAAGCCCAAGGAACGCATCCTGGAGTATCTGGCCGTGCAGAAGCTGGTGGACCGCATCAAGGGCCCCATCCTGTGCCTGGTCGGCCCTCCGGGCGTCGGCAAGACGTCGCTGGCCAAGTCCATCGCCCGGGCCATGGGCCGGGAATTCGTGCGCCTGTCGCTTGGCGGCGTGCGCGACGAGGCCGAGATTCGCGGCCATCGCCGCACCTACGTCGGGGCGCTGCCGGGCAAGATCATCCAGTCGCTCAAGCGGGTCAAATTCAACAACCCGGTCTTTTGCCTCGACGAAGTGGACAAGATGAGCACGGATTTCCGGGGCGATCCGTCCTCGGCCCTGCTCGAAGTCCTTGATCCCGAGCAGAACTACGCCTACAGCGACCACTATCTCGATCTGGACTACGACCTGTCCAAGATCTTTTTCATCACCACGGCCAACTCCCTGCACTCGATTCCGCTGCCGCTCCAGGACCGCATGGAGATCATCCGCATCCCCGGCTACCTGGAAACCGAAAAGGCGCAGATCGGCGGCCGGTTCCTGTTGCCCAAAAACATCGAGCAGCACGGCCTGACCCCGGACAACATCCGGCTCACTGACGAGGCCATGCTGACCATCATCCGCCGCTACACCCGCGAGGCCGGCGTGCGCAATCTCGAACGCGAGATCGCCAGCGTGTGCCGCAAGGCCGCCCGAAAGCTCGTGGAAGGCAAGGAGCCCGAAGGCGGCTTTGTCGTGGACACGGCCGATCTCGAAGGCTACCTCGGCGTGCCCAAGCATCGCCACGGCGAGATGGAGCCCGCGCCCAAGGTCGGGCTGTGCACCGGCATGGCCTACACCGAGGTCGGCGGCGAGCTGCTCATGGTCGAAGTGGCCATCATGCCTGGCTCGGGCAAGGTGGAGATCACCGGCAAGCTCGGCGACGTCATGCAGGAGTCGGCCCGGGCCGCCCTGTCCTACCTGCGCTCGCGCTCGGGGCTCTACGGCCTCAAGCCCGATTTTCACAAGGAAATCGACATCCATATTCACGTGCCCGAAGGCGCCATCCCGAAAGACGGCCCGTCGGCCGGCATCACCCTGGCCACCACCATGATCTCGGCTCTTCTCAACCTCCCGGTGCGCAACGACATCGCCATGACCGGCGAGATCACCCTGCGCGGCCGGGTGCTGCCCATCGGCGGCCTGCGCGAGAAGCTGCTCGCCGCCCACCGGGGCCTTATCCGCACGGTCATCATCCCGGCGGAAAACGAAAAGGACTTGAAGGACGTGCCCGAGGCCATCCTCAAGGACATGGAAGTGATCAAGGTCGAGAGCATGGACGAGGTGCTGTCCAAGGCCCTGGCCTGCGAGGACCAGGCGCGCCTGTTCTGCGGCCGCGACGCCAATACCGCGCCCCTGTCCGATTCGCTGCTCAAGGAAGAATATCGCCTGGAGCAGCGGCATTAGAGGCGCGTCCCTTGAAAAATAGGGAGAAGAGAAGAATGCCTCCGGCGGCTGGGGGCCTGAGGCCCCCAGACCCCCCGAATGGGAAAAAGGGTAAAGGGGGAGGAGTCGGCCGGCAACGCTGGCTGTGATGCGGCCAGGCTTCGCCTGAAGATAATATTGAAACGCCGGGACGGTCGCCGTCCCGGCGTTTTTTTATCGGCGATAGCTGGTGCGGTTTGTCCGAGAGCCGGGCAGGGCGGCTGGGAGATGCTCCCGCCGCCTGGGAAGGCTATTTCCCGAGAGGGATCTTGGTGGCCTCGATGATCCGCCGAAACGCGGCCGAGACGGCCCAATAATCCACCACATCGACCTGTATGGGCAGCTCAGAGGCGGCAAAGGCGTCACGTAAGGCTTCAAGCCGGTCCAGAGGCAGGGGCGCGTCGGCCGCCACGGCCAGATCAAGGTCGGAGTGGGGCCGGGCCGTGCCGCGCGCCCGCGAACCAAAGACGAAAACCGCGGCCTCGGGCAGATGGGCGGCCAGGATGGCCCGCACGACGGAGAGCTGGTCCGGGGCAAGGTCAATCATTGCGGTCGGCCAGCCGGGCGAGCAGCTCCTTGGCCTGAGGCAGGAACCGCCGGGCCGCCTCGCAGACGTCCAGGGCGGTTTCCCCGTCGTAGGTGTGGGAGGTCAGGTTGCGGGCGTCACCAAAGCCGAACCAGGGCGTGGGGTCATCCAGAAGCCCGGCCCGGGCCGCCTGGCGGAAAAGATCCTTGCGGGTGCGCGGAAAGTCGGCTTCGTCCGGGGAGGCGTTTTCCCGCAGCCAGCGTTGGAGAAATTTCCAGCACAGTTCATAGGCCACCTCGAAATGCTGGATGATGCCGGCCCGCACCGTGTCGCGCAGGTTTGGGGGGATGGACGAGAATCCGTCGGCCGTGGCGGCCAGCGACCGATCCAGGGCGTCGATGGCCTTGGTCAGGCTGGTCAGGTCGAGCGCCATGGGCTTCTCCTTGCCGCCGCAGCGGCCGGCTGGTCCGGGCGGGCTGCGGGTCGGCCCAAGCCTATCCCTGGGCCTGCCCTTGTTCGCCGTCCACGCCTTCGGGGGCGCGGCCCTGGGCTTTGTCGTGCTCGGCCAGCTTCTGGCAGCGCAGGTTGCGCAGCCGCTCGCCCGAAAGCGGCCCGCGCTGGCGCTGCTTGCCGGGCAGGTGCACCGAGAGCATCACCTTGAGGTCGCGCTTGGCTTGCGGCAGGACGCTGGCCCCGCTGTCGGCGCGCACCACCTCGAAAAGCGGTTCCACCATGTCGTGCTTGTGCAGCCAGGTGAGCATGTCCACCCGCGTGCCGGCCCGCAGTTCGTGGTAGCGGGCGGCTTTCATGTGCAGCTTGGCCGCGGCCTCGCCGGCCTCGCGCACCCGGTTGGGCAGCTTGAGCCGCCGGCCGAGTTCCCCGGCCACCTGCTCGCCCCGGTCGTCGTGGCCGTGGTGGCGCGGCCATTCGCACTCGGGCGTGGCAATCTTGCCCAGGTCATGGCACACGGCCATCCAGCCGGCCAGGGCGTCGCCGGCCAGGATGTCGACCATGTCCAGCATGTGGTCAAACACGCTGCCGTCGTGGTGCTCGGGCGGCCCGGCCGGCACGTGGCGGGCGGCCTCGAGTTCGGGCAGCCAGGGCAGCAGACAGCCGGTGTCGGCCAGGAGCTGGAAAAACCGCGACGGCTTGGTCGTGCCCAGGGCCTTGCGCACTTCCTGGGCCACCCGCTCGGCAAAGACGTCGCCGAGCGCGCCGCAGGCGGCTACGGCCCGCATCTGGGCCACAAGCTCGGGGTGGGGCGAAAAATCCGGCAGCGAGGCGGCGAACCGGGCCGCCCGGTAGACCCGCAGCGGATCGTCGAACATGGACATCTCGCCGCACGGGCGCAGCCACCGGTCGCGCAGGTCGGACAGGGCCAGGGGATGGAAATGCAGCCGCCCGGCGATTTCGCGGGAATCGCCCATGGCCATGGCGTTTATCGTCAGGTCCCGGGCCAGCAGATCCTCGGCCACGCTGTCGCCGCGCGGCCAGGCGTACTGGGCGCTGCCCAGCATGAAGACCGGAAAGGTCTTGCCGACCTGCCGAGCCCTTCGATACCGTCGAACAAACGCCTCGGGCGTGGCGTCGACAATGAGATAATCCTGATCCACAACCGGCCGGCCGAGCAATATGTCGCGGACCGCGCCGCCTACGAGATACCGTTTCATGCATGACTCCGGCGCGGACATTGTCCCAAATGCCGTCAAAAATCCAGGGGCCAGCCGCCCCTTGTCGCAAAACCCCTTCGAAAACGGCGGCGTGTGGCTGTGGGAATCGGGCGGGGAGGGCCTGGCCGGGCCGGTTTCCCCTGATGTCCTGGCCGCCTGCCATCCCTTGTGGGCCGCCGACATGGCTCGTCTCGGGCCGTGGCGGCCCGTCGAGCTCGGGGCTGAATACGGGCCGGCGGCCGGGAGATGGCTGCGCGGCGAAAGTCCGGCCCTGGCCGGCGGGCCGGCCATCCTGGTCGTCGGCCCGTGCGCCACAAGCCTGGACGCGGCCTGGGCCTTTGCCGAGGCCTGCCTGCTGCCGCCTTTCGCCTCGGTTGTCGCCGTGTCCCAGACCAGCGGCCGGGGCCAGATGCGCCGGGAATGGATTTCGCCGCCGGGCAACATCTACGCCGCCTTGTCCTGGCCGGCCGGGGAGGGGGCGCTTGCCGCCATGGCCCCGGTGGTGGTGGGCGCCTGTCTGGCCGACGCGCTCTACGGCCGGGGATTCGCCGCCACGGTCAAATGGCCCAACGATCTTCTGATTGAGGGGCGCAAGGTCGCGGGAATCCTCCTTGAAGAACGACATGGCCGTATTGTGGCCGGCATCGGCATAAACTGCGCCGAGGCCCCGGATGCGGCGTCGCTTCGTCGGGATCACGCCGCCCCGGCCGCCGCATTGGCCGACTTTGGCGAAGTGCCGGGCGCGGTTACGTTGTGGGGCGAACTTGTGAAGTTTGGGCAAACCTGCTACTTCCAGTGCGTTGCGCTATCGGACTCGAGTGCATTGTCCCGTTTTGTCGAGCGTCGTCTGGCTTGGCTTGGCCGGGAAGTCTTCGTGCGCGAGAGCGGATCGGACGGGTTTCGGGCACGGATCGTCGGGTTGGCCGAGGACGGGGGACTTCGGCTGCTGCGTGGCGAATCCGGGCCAGGGCAGGATTTGACGCTTCATTGCGGGAGCATATCCCTCCTTTGATGCCGGCCCCCGCCGGATCGTCACTCTTAAAGAGAATGGACAGGTCGCCCTCAGGGGTCAGAGGACAGCATGATCGCCAAGACGTTTCAGGAAGTGCTTTCCGAGGTTGAAGGAAAGAAGATTCTTGTCGCCAACCGGGGCATTTCCGCCCGCCGGGTGCTGCGTTCCATCCGCGAACGCCTGCGCGCCATTCCCGTGCTCACCGTAACCGATGTGGACATGACGTCCCCGGCCACGGCCGGCGCCCATGAGCTCATCACCCTAGGCCCCGATCCCCGGGCCTATCTCGACATCGACGGCATCATCAAGAAAGCCAAGGCCCGTGGCGTGGTCGCCATCCATCCGGGCTGGGGATTTGCCTCCGAAGACTGCGAATTTCCCCGCAAATGCGCCGAGGCCGGCATCATTTTCATCGGTTCCTCGGCCGACGCCATGAAAAGCCTGGGCAACAAGGTCGAGGTGCGCCGCCTGGCCATGAGCCTGGGCATTCCGGTGGTTCCCGGTTCCGAAGGCTCGGTCACCATCCCCGAGGCCCGGGAAATCGCCCAGAAGATCGGCTTCCCCATCATGCTCAAGGCCGAAGGCGGCGGCGGCGGCCGGGGCATCTACGAAATTTATTCCGAGGCCCAGCTCGAATCCGCCTTTTCCAAGGCTTCGGCCATGGCCCAGGCCTCCTTTGGCAACCCGCGCCTTTTTGTCGAAAAGCTTCTCACCAGCGTGCGCCACATCGAGATCCAGGTGGCCGGCGACCGCTTCGGCAACGTGTTCGCCTTTGACGAACGCGACTGCTCGGTGCAGCGCAACCACCAAAAGCTCGTGGAAATCACCCCGTCGCCCTGGCGTGGCATGACCGACGAGCTGCGCCAGCGCCTGAAAGACTACGGCGAACGCCTGGTGCGCGAGACCGGCTATTATTCGCTGGCCACCGTCGAATTTCTGGTCGACGCCGACGGCGAACCGTACCTCATCGAGGTCAACACCCGGCTGCAGGTCGAGCACGGCATCACCGAATGCCGCTATGGCGTGGATTTGGTCGAGGAGCAGATCAACATCGCCTTTGGCGGCAAGTTGCGGTTTAACTGCGTGGACACCCGGCCCTTCCTCCACGCCATGCAGCTGCGCATCAATTGCGAAGACCCCAAGCAGAACTTCGCTCCCAACGCCGGCTCGGTCACCCGCTACCTGTCCCCGGGCGGCCAGGGCATCCGGCTCGACTCCTGCCTGACGGCCGGCTACGAATTCCCCACCCAGTACGACTCGGCCGGGGCGCTTTTGATCTCCTACGGCCGCAACTGGCCCAAGGTCGTGGCCGTCATGGAACGGGCGCTGCGCGAGTACATCATTGGCGGGCTTAAGACCACGATCCCGTTCCACCGCCAGATTTTGCGCCATCCGGAGTTCATGAAAGGGGATTTCGACACCAAGTTCATCACCCAGAACCCCTATCTGCTCAACTACCAGGACGAGGAGCCCGAGGCCATGCGCTTGGCCTGGCTGGTGGCCGAGATCTCGGCCCGGGGCTACAACCCCCACGTCCAGCTGGGCAAGTATCGGGGCCGCGAGGACTACCGCCTGGGCCGGTTCACCCCCCACATGCCCGAGGCCGATCTGCGCTCGCCGGAAAGCCCCTATCCGCGCGGCGACCGCCAGGCTGTCCTCGACATGGTGCGCGACTCCGGCAAGGTCCATTTCGTGGACACCACCACCCGCGACATCACCCAGTCCAACAGCGGCAACCGCTTCCGGCTGGCCGAGGACGAGCTGGTCGGCCCGTATCTCGACAACTGCGGCTTCTTCTCGCTGGAAAACGGCGGCGGCGCGCACTTCCACGTGGCCATGATGGCCAACATGACCTACCCCTTCTCCGAGGCGGCCAAGTGGAACGAGTTCGCGCCCAAGACCATGAAGCAGCTGCTCATTCGCTCCACCAACGTGCTGGGCTACAAGCCCCAGCCGCGCAACCTCATGCGGCTGACGGGCGAGATGATCTGCGAGCACTACGACATCATCCGCTGCTTTGATTTCCTCAATCACGTCGACAACATGTATCCCTTTGCCGAGGTCGCCCTGTCCCGGCCGGGCATCATCTTCGAGCCGGCCATCTCCCTGTCCTACGCCCGGGGCTTCGACGTGCCCCATTACCTCGGCGTGCTGGAGGCCATCCTCGATCAGACCGCCAAGGCGGGCGGCATGACCAAGGCCAAGGCGGCCAAGAGCATCATCTTGTGCCTGAAGGATATGGCCGGCATGTGTCCGCCGCGTTTCGTGCGCGAGCTGATCACCGCCATCCGCAAGGCCTACCCCGATCTGGTCGTCGACTACCACCGCCACTACACGGACGGGCTTTTCGTCCCGGCCGTGGGCGCCGCCGCCGAAGCCGGCTGCCACATCGTCGACACCGCCATCGGCGCTTCCGTGCGCTGGTACGGCCAGGGCGAGGTGCTCTCCACGGCCGCCTACATCGAGGAAGACCTGGGCGTGCCCGTGGCGCTCACCAAGGCGAACAAGGACATGATCCGGGCCGCCAACTTCGTGCTCAAGCAGGTCATGCCCTATTACGACCGCTACACCGCGCCCTACTTCCAGGGCATCGACTACGACGTGGTGGAACACGCCATGCCCGGCGGGGCCACCAGCTCATCCCAGGAAGGGGCCATGAAGCAGGGCTATATCCACCTGCTGCCCTACATGCTCAAGTTCCTGGCCGGCACCCGCAAGATCGTGCGCTACCACGACGTCACCCCGGGGTCCCAGATCACCTGGAACACCGCTTTCCTGGCCGTCACCAGCGCCTACAAGGTCGGCGGCGAGCGAGCGGTCAAGGACATGCTCGAAGTGCTTGAGGCCGTGTCCGAGAACTGCGACGAATGCCTGACGCCGGCGGCCAAGACCGACCGGCTGCTCTTGTACGCCAACTGCAACGACGCCTTCCGCAACCTGCTTTTGGGCAAGTTCGGCAAGATGCCGCTGGGGTTCCCGCCTGACTGGGTCTACGAAAGCGCCTTTGGCTCGGAGTGGAAGGAAGCCATTGCCTCGCGCACCGAGGATTCGCCCCTGGACGCCCTGGGCGAGGTGGACATGGAAGCCGAGATGGCCGCCCTGACCAAGCAGCTGGGCCGCGAGCCGTCCAACGAAGAGTTCGTGCTCTACTTGAACCACCCCGGCGACGCGCTCAAGACCATGGAATTTCGTAAGAAATTCGGTGATCCCAACAACCTTCCCCTGGACGTGTGGTTCGAGGGCCTGGAGCCCGGCGAGGAACTGACCTTCGCCGACAGCCAGGGCAAGCCCCACCACCTGTCCCTGCTCGACATCTCGCGCCCGGACAACAGCGGCATGGCCACCGTCCGCTATGTCCTGGATTCGGAAATCCTGAGCCATCAGGTTCAGGTGGCCGCCGCCCAGAACGGGCCGGCCAGCCAGGTCGAGATGGCCGACCCCAACAACCCCTACCACGTGGGCGCGCCGGTCTCCGGCGACCTGTGGGTCATGCACGTCTCGCCCAACGACTACATCAAGACCGGCGAGGAATTGTTCAACATCTCCGTCATGAAGCAGGAAAAAACCGTGGCCGCTCCCCTTGACGCCACGGTCAAACGAGTGCTCAAAAACGCCGATTACGCCAACGACCGTAAAATGGTGCCGGTCAAGGAAGGGGAGCTCCTGGTCGAACTGGCCCCGGTTTCCAAGGATTGCCCGGGGTGCCGCCAGCCCTTGGGCGACGACGGCTTCAAATTCTGTCCGAATTGCGGCCAGCAGATGTAATGTAACTTTTGCCGCGAACGTGTCATAGTGGGGCCGGCGGTAAGACGCCGGCCCATCGAGTCTGGAGAGACAAGGAGGGGAGAATGGCCAAGAACCAGTCCAATGACAAACCGCGCCAGGACGAAAGCCCGTCCGCCAAAGAGACCGGCGCGGCTCTCGATACCGCCGCCACGCTGATTCTCACCGGAGCCGACATCGTCGGCATCGGCGAGGAAGCCGAAATCCTCGTCGGCGGGAAAAACTATAACACCGCGCTCATCAGCCAAATCCAGGGCATCCGCGCCCCGCAGTTTCGGGCCGTGTCCTCCGTGGCCTTCCATCGGGTCCTTGACGAAACCAAGGTCAACGCCGCGCTGATCCGCGAAGTGGTCAACGACGGCTACCGCCGTGTCGACTGGAATGACGAAGAAGTCAACAGCGATCCGGAATATATGAAAAATCTCGTGCGTAACCTGGCCGAGGAGGTCCGCCTCAAGACCGCCGACGCGCCGGGTTCCTCCATCAAGCTGCGCACGTTTATTAACAACGTGGTCGAGGGCTTCGCCACCTCTCCCGAAGGCATCGACCAGTTGCGCAAGCGTTCCGTCCTCGTTCAGGCCGCCATCCTGTCCGTGGACATGCCGGCCGGCGTGCGCGAGGCCGTGGCCAGCGCCTACAACGACATCTGCCGCGAAGCGGGCCTGGAAGACGTGCCCGTGGCCGTGCGCTCCTCGGCCGCCGGCGAGGACAGCCGCAAGAAAGCTTTCGCCGGCCTGCAGGACACCTATCTCAACATCGTCGGCGCGGCCCAGTGCGTGCGCGCCTACCAGTGGGACTGCGCCTCGGCCTACAATCTGCGTTCCATGACCTACCGCCGCGAGGCCATCCTCGACGCCGTGGCCCTGGCCGAGCGCACCGGCGACGACTCCATCGCCGAAGTCGCCAAGCAGGAATGGGCCATCGAGAACACGTCGCTGTCCGTGTGCATCATGCGCATGATCAACCCCGTGATCTCCGGCACGGCCTTTGCCGCCGACACCGCCACCGGCTGCCGCGGCACCGCCCGCAACGACCTTGTTTCCATCGACGCCAGCTACGGCCTCGGCGAAGCCGTGGTCGGCGGCATGGTGACCCCGGACAAGCTTTTTGTCTTCCAGCGCGACGAAGGCCCCGAGGTCGTCATCCGCAACATGGGCTACAAGGACAAGAAGATCGTCTATGACGACGAGGAGGGCGGCACCAAGCTCGTCAAGGTGCCCGACGAGATCGCCTACCGCTGGGCCCTGTCCCTGGCCCAGGCCGAGGAAGTGGCCCGGGGCGTGCGCGCCATCTCCGCCGCCTACGGCGGCTGCATCATGGACACGGAATTTTGCATCGACGAGTCCGACCGCCTCTGGTTCGTCCAGGCGAGGCCCGAGACCCGCTGGAACGACGAGCTGGAGCTGCACCCCAACACCATCTTCATGCGCCGCATGGAGGTCGAGAAACGGGCCGCCGCTTCCGCCGAAGTGATCCTTGAGGGCAACGGCGCCTCGCGCGGAGCCGGCCAGGGCATGGTGCGCTTTTTGCGCTCCGCCCTGGAGCTCAACAAGATCCAGAAGGGCGACGTCCTGGCCGCCGAACGCACCGACCCGGACATGGTGCCGGGCATGCGCGTGGCCTCGGCCATCCTGGCCGATGCCGGCGGCGACACCAGCCACGCCGCCATCACCTCCCGCGAACTCGGCATTCCGGCCATCATCGGCATCCAGCGGGCCGAGACCCTGCGCTCCCTGGACGGCCAGTACGTCACCGTGGACGGCTCGCGCGGCTGCGTCTACCGGGGTCTTTTGCCCCTGGTGGAAGTCGGCGGCGAGATGGACCTGTCCAAGCTGCCCACCACCAAGACCAAGGTCGGCCTGATCCTGGCCGACGTGGGCCAGGCGCTGTTCCTGTCGCGTCTGCGCAATGTCCCGGACTTTGAGGTGGGCCTGCTGCGCGCCGAGTTCATGCTCGGCAACATCGGCGTCCACCCCCAGGCCCTTGAGGCCTACGACAACGGCACCCTGCCGAGCCTCATTGAATCCAAGGTCAAGGAACTCGACGCCAAGCTGGCCAAGGTCGTGCGCGAGCAGATGGCCGCCGGCTTCATCAACGTCCAGATCAAGCTGCGCGGCTACGTCGGCCTCGTCACGGGCCTGACCGCCGATCTCGACAACCTGGCCGACCACTCCGGCGCGCGCGGCACCGACGAAGTCATGGCCGTGCACCGCCGCATCCGCGACCTCGAGAAAAAGCTCGACCATTATCTCGAAGAAACCACCCGCCGTCTGGACATGCTCAAGACCTCGGCTGATCTGTTCACCCACGTGGCCATCATCCTGGGCTACTGGGACGAGCTCCAGACCAAGGCCGTGGAACCCGACGAGGTCAAGCGCCGCTACGAGATCAAGGCCCAGATCGAGGACCGCATGGCCGCCGTGGCCGACGAGCCCCTGGTCAAGGACGTGCTGGCCAAGATCACGGCCATGCGCCAGGAAGTGGCCCGGCAGGTCGGCATCAAGTCCCAGATCGATGACCTCAACGCCCTTTTGGGCAAGATCCGCAAGCAGCTCACCTCGCGTGGGTTCCGCAGCGGCAAGGAACTCTACGTCCAGACCCTGTCCCAGGGCCTGGGGCTTTTCGCCATGGCCTTCCACGGCAAGCCCATCCTCTACCGCACCACGGATTTCAAATCCAACGAGTACCGAAACCTCCTTGGCGGCAACCTTTTCGAGGCCCTGGAGGACAACCCCATGCTCGGCTACCGGGGCGTGTCGCGCAACATCCACGACTGGGAAATCGAGTCGTTCAAGCTGGCGCGCGGCATCTACGGCGGCAAGAACCTAAACATCATGCTGCCCTTTGTGCGCACCGTGGAAGAAGCCGTCTCCATGAAGCGCTACCTCGAACGGGTGCACAAGCTGCACTCCGGCGACGATGGGCTCAAGATGTTCATCATGTCCGAGATTCCGAGCAACGCCATCCTGGCCAAGCAGTTCATCCAGGAGTTCGACGGCTTCTCCATCGGCTCCAACGA
>DLGG01000070.1:216-19294 GCA_002482565.1 Solidesulfovibrio magneticus | reverse complement strand
GGGCGCGCCCAAGGCCACGGCCGCCTTGTCGCGGCGCTGGCCGGGCCTCGGGGGCTGGATTGCCGCCGGCCCGGGACGAACCTACTTTTGCGGCTTCGCCCTGGCCCTGGCCATTGCCGCCTGTTTCGGCGGCCTTGGGCTGCCGCCGGTGGCGGAATTTTTCGCCCAGGCCGGGCTCTACGCTTTTCTGGCCGGATTGTGCCGGCTGCTGCCCTCCAAAGCTCCCAACCGGGCCGACACGCCCCAGGACGCCGCTTCGTGAAACGCTTCCTCAAGCAGAACATCGTCATCCTCGTCCTGCTCAACTCCGGCAACCTCTTCAACTACCTCTTCCAGCTGGTGGTCGGGCGCTGCATGAGCCCGGCGGACTTCGGCGGCTTTAACGCGCTCAATTCCACCATGGTGATCTTTTCCGCGCCCCTGGCCATCGTGCCCCTGGTCATGGCCCGGTTCACGGCCCGATTTGTCCTCACCGACATGGGGCTGGTGCGCGCCCTGCTCACCCGCGCCCTGGGCCTGGCCGCCGGCCTGGCCGTGGTTGCCTACGGCCTGGGCGCCCTGGCCCTGCCGGCCCTGCAGGCTTTCCTGCACATCGAATCCCCGACCCCCATCCTGCTCATGCTCGGAGTCATGGCCGGCTCCTTCGTGTTGCCCGTGCCCTGGGGGATGCTCCAGGGACTCCAGCGTTTCACCGGCTACGGCATCGCCGGGGCCTCCAACGCCTGCTTCCGGTTTCTGGGAGCCATCGCCTTTGTCTGGGGCCTGTCCTACGGCATAAACGGCGCGCTGGTGGCCAGCCTCACCGGCATCGCCGCCGCGCTGTGCGTCAATTTCCTGTTTCTGCGCGACGTGTTCCCTGTCACGCCCTCGCGCCTGCCCGACGGGCTTTTCAAGGAAGTGGGCACGTATTCGGTGGGGATGCTCCTGTCGTCGATCATCGTCATGGTGCTGGGCAACCTCGACGTGGTGCTGGTGCGCCACTACTGCGACGCCGAAGGGGCCGGGCTCTACGCCACGGCGGCCATCCTCGGGCGCATCGCCTTTTATCTGCCCTCGGTGCTCATGAGCGTGCTGTTCACCGAGGCGGCCACAGCCAAGGAATCGGGCCGCAACGACCTGTCGTCATTGTGGATTTCCATGGGCCTGACCGCGGCCCTTGGCGGCGGCTTTGCCCTGTGTTGCCTGATTGGCTCGTCGTTTGTGGTCAAGATGCTTTTCGGGGCGCAGTATGCGGCGGCCGGCCCGCTTTTGGCCGTCATCAGCGGGGCCATGGCCCTTCTGGCCGTGGCCAACATCCTTTTCGTCTATTTCCAGGCCCGCTCGGAATTCGGCTTTGTCTGGTTCCAGGCCGCCGGTGTCGGGCTTTTTCTGGGGCTGACGCTCTTTTTCCACGACACGCCCATGACCGTGGCCTGGCTGCTGTTCGCCGGCATCGCGGTCATGCTGGCCGGCTCGCTTTTGTGGCTGCTCGGGCGGGTGCGGGCCCGGCGGGCCGAAACGGCCGGGGCTTAACGGATTTTTGCGGCAAGACCGCGCAATACGGTCACGTCCATTAATAAATACGAGGGTTTTGCAAAAATAGTCGGTTTCGAAGCCTTCGGCGACCAAAGGGCTGAGCCCTTTGGAAACCCATAACGAATACAGCCTGTTATGACGCGAGCTGGTTTCGGGTCGTCGTCGAAATTGATTTTTGCAAAAACCTCATACGATAGTATTTTTTTATAAAATCATTGGTTTTAAGCCGCTGCCTACGAAACGTTTCAAGCGTTTTTCGTGGACGCGGCGCACGCGCAGCAGGGAGGCGTCATGGCCGGCAACACCTTCGGCACGATTTTTCGGCTGACCACTTACGGCGAATCCCACGGGCCGGCCCTTGGCGGCGTCATCGACGGCTGCCCGCCGGGCGTGCCGGTCACGGAGGCGCTTATCCAGCGCGACCTGGACCGCCGCCGTCCGGGCGCGGGGGGACTGACCGGCACGGCCCGCAAGGAGCCCGACGCCGTGCGCCTGCTCTCCGGGGTCTTCGAAGGGGAATCGACCGGCACGCCCATCGCCTTTGCCATCGAGAACACCGACCAACGCTCCCGGGATTACGAAGCGGCCAAGAACCTCTTGCGCCCGGGCCACGCCGACGGGACCTACCTCGCCAAGTACGGCCGGCGCGACTATCGCGGCGGCGGCCGGGCCTCGGCCCGGGAGACGGCCGCCCGGGTGGCCGGCGGAGCCGTGGCCGCCTCGCTCCTGTCCGGCTGCGGCATTGAGGTTTTCGCCTACACCGTGGAGTTCGGCGGCCTGCCGGCCACGGTTATCGATGCGGCCGGCGCGGCCGAGCGGCCTTTTTGCGCCCCAGACCCGGCCGTCATCCCGGCCTGGGAGGCCCGGGCCAAGCAGGCCATGGCCAGCGGCGACAGCCTGGGCGGCATCGTCGAAGTGACGGCCACCGGCGTGCCGGCCGGCCTGGGCGAGCCGGTCTTCGACAAGCTCGACGCCAGGCTGGCCTATGCGCTGATGGGCATCGGCGCGGTCAAGGGCGTGGAGATCGGGGCGGGATTCGCCGCCGCGCGCCTGACCGGGTCCACCAACAACGACCCCATCGTCAACCCGCCCGAGAGCAACAACGCCGGCGGCATCCTGGGCGGCATCTCCAACGGCCAGCCCGTCACGGTCCGGGCGGCCATCAAGCCCATCCCGTCCATCGCCGTGCCCCAGCGCACCATGGACATCGCCGGAAACCCGGCCGAGATCGTGGTGGGCGGCCGTCACGACCGCAGCGCCATCCCGCGTGTGGTCCCGGTCATCCGGGCCATGGTCCTGCTCGTTGTGGCCGACTTCCTGCTGGCCCAGCAGGCCGTGCGGCCCATTGGCGCGTCCCGGGCCTAGTGCCGCGTCCACAAAGCAGACCGGACCATTCACGGACAATAGACGCAGCCCACTAAATTTTCTTAAAAAATATTCTCACAGCGGTATCGGACACGACACGGGGGCCGCGTCCACGCCCAGCGCACGCGGCCTTTTGCGATAATCGTTCACAATAATTTACTCCTATATAATCATTGACGTATTCATGGATTGCGGCGCGAGAGTCGGGCAGGCGATCTGACCGTCGCGGGCCAAGGTTCACGCAACACACTGTCTTTCTGTACGGTTTTCCCTGCCCCACCGCGCCTTGGGAGGCGTGTCCGCCCAACCTTGTTGCTTTTTGACTCAAATGGATGACTTCTTGCCCCAAATTTACCTTTTCAGCTAACTATACGGATTATCTACATAAATACCATATACACCCCTCTGCCGGACCCTTTGACCAGTCGCGTTCGCGCGGAATTTGTCTTGAATCGTCTCCCCTTTTCTCGTATTATGATTTTAACCATACGGCATCTCGTATTTTTTTGGCATGGTTCGATCCTTGCTTTCCTGACCTCACCGTTTCGGACGCACCATGCCCCAACGGCCCGATTCCGGGCCGCCTCCGATGACGCGCGCACACGGAGGCGGCATGGACAGCCGGGCTTGCCGCCGGAGATGCAACATCGCGCTGCCGCACAACGTAAGGAGGCGAATATGGATGTACCCAGCAAGAGCAATAAAGCGTGGGTCGACATCGTTACCGGGAAGAAGACTTTTCAACTGAAGTTCCTGGCTGCCAAAATCCTGCTTGGTCGATTGACGCGGTCCGTCAAGGAAGATCCTTCACCGGAGAACATCAGCTCCAGCATTGATCAGATTTATGCCATTTTCGCCAACAACGTGAACATGCCCAGCGTCCAGGACGATCTGAAAACCATCTTCGGCTATGAGGGCGTCATGCAACAGACCATATCCACCGTCGCGGACATCAAGCAGAAGATCGAAGCCGGCCGCAAACTCCTCCTCGCCGGCGACGAAGAAGCCCTCCGTGCCTTGCCCAAAGGAGATTGGATCGCCGGAACCATCCCCTACTTCATCGCCGCCGACAAAGGCGGCATGGTCAGCCGGGAGATGATCTGCGCCACGGACATCACCGACTACACCGCCGGCATCGAAATCGCCGTGTATGACGCCAACGGTCTGGCCCGCATCTACACCGAAGGCCCCAAGCACGGGTTCAGCTTCATCATCCTGCCGGCGGCCAGCAAGACGCACCTGTCCTTTGCCTTAAACGCCCCCAACTACAAAGACTTCGGCGTCCGCCCGCTGATCGGCTGGGTGGCCGGCGTCCACTTGAGCGACCTTGGCAAGAAAACCCCCAAGGTGGTCAACGGCCAGACCGGCGAAGTCCTTGAAGACGCCGCCCTGGTGCTCCAGGCCCAGCTGCCCCCGGGCAAGGTCGCCGAAATCGGCATCATCAACCTGTTCGAGCAGGGCGACGGCGACATTCTGAGCTTCGGCTCCGACGGCTTCTCGGCCAAGGACGTCCTGGTCAACGGCGAAAAGCGCAATTTCGCCGCCTACATCATGAAGAACAAGCTCGACACCAAGCTGCCGCTGGTGGCCGACTACTACGGGGCCATGGTCAACATCAGCTTCCAGGACGTTGACGAAGTGGAAGGCCAGGTCAAATTCTACGCCCCGGTGTTTACCGGCATCCGCTACAAGCACGCCCGGCCGGTGGCGGACTACGTCAAGGTCTTCAACGACCGCCTGGGTCGGGAAGGGGCCATCGATTCCTCGCGCGTGGCCTTCTCCTGCAACTGCATCCTCAACTATCTCTATTCCGAACTGGAAGGCAAAAAGACCGACCCCTTCGTCGGTCCGGTGACCTTTGGCGAAATCGCCTACCAGCTGCTCAACCAGACCCTGGTGTATCTCGAAATCATGGACGTTTAGGGGGGGAAGGCGCAGGGGACGCAGCAAGCTTCTTACACCAGGGCCGGCCGGCCGCCCGCCGGAAGGGCGGACCGACGGAACCGCGCCGTCGGGGCCGCGCCCTGGACCCAGCGACAGTCCTCGAAGAAGGGGAGGTCGGTTTCCCGGTTGGACAACCGGAAGGCCGGCCTCCCCGTTTTTTTGCCCCTCGCGCTCCTGAACCGTCGTGCCCGTCCTTGCCGGCGGGGCGTCCTCGAAAAGCGCGGCCCTTGGCGGCGGCGCCTCGTCGTGTTGACGCGTTCCACTGCCCACGGCCGCTGTTCTTGGCGGATGCCGGGCTTGGCCTAAACCCCGCGCGGCCTTCTCCGCCTGGGCTCGACGCGTCCGGGTTCAGGCCCCGGCCCGCAGGGCCGCCGCGATCTCCGGGACGCTTTGGCGCGGCGCGGCCATGGCGGCGTCCAGGCGCGCCAAAAACGCCTCGGACGGCCGGGCATGGCTGCCCCGCACCACCGACAGCTCGGGATAGGCTTCCCGGATCACGCTTTCGTAGCGCGCCAGGAATGGACAGCCCTCCACCATGCAGGTGGCGAAGTGGATGGCCCTGGCCCCGGAAGCGGCCAAGGCTCCCACCCGGCGAAGGATCTTTTCATGGGCCCGCTTGCCGGCGCAGCCGGCGCAACTGATGACCCCCGCCAACCGGACCCCGTCCGGATACTGCGCCGCCGAAAACGGGGCCTGGGCTTCACTAACCGCCCGCAAGCAGCCAAACACGCTGCACCCCACGTCCTGGGTCGTGTTGGAACAGGTCAAAATGCCGATGTCGGTCATGGTTTTTCTCCGGGTTTGCCGGCCGACGAGTAGACCGGTCGTCTTGTTGCGGATTCGAAAAAAACCGCTCACGCGTTTTCGTTTCGCACCAAGGTGATTCAGCCGGCCCAGGCGGTTGTCCGGCCGCCAAGCCTTGCCTCTTCCTTGCGCGGGGACGGCGTTGCCCAGCCTAGGCCCCAAAAAGCAGGCGTGCGGCAAAGGTCTCAAAGGTCGCCAGCGGACCGTCATTGCGGGCCGCCTTCATGCGCATAAGCGCCCCCTGCCAGGCCCCGGCCAGAAAGCCGGCCGCCTCGGCCGCGTCGAGGCCCGCCTCGATCTCCCCGCTCGCCTGGCCGGCCGCGACCAGACGTTCAAAAAACCGCGTCAGGCCCGCGAGGGACACGGCCAACCGCTTCCCCAACACCTCGGACTGTCCGGCCATCTCCAGCACGAGATTGCCGATGGGACAGCCGCGCCGAAACCCGCCCTCGGCCTGGGTTTCCCGGTAGCGGGCCACGAAAAGCGCCAGCCGCTCCCGGCAGGTCAGGCCCTCGGTGGTCAGCGCCGGCCGGCCAAGCTCCCCGAGCATCGCCTCGTAGTGCTCGATGACCGCCAGGGCAAAGGCTTCCTTGCTTGGGAAATAGTGGTAAAACGAGCCCTTGGGCGCGCCGGCCGCGTCCAGGATCTCCTTGAGCCCCGTGGCGGCATAGCCCTGGCCATGCATGATGGCCGCGCCGGCCCGGATGATGCGCTCCCGCGCGGTCTCGTTCATGGGGAGACGATTAGACCGGTCGGTCTAATCGGTCAAGCCAAAAAAACGGCCTCAGCCGTTATCGCGTCCCTCGCCCAGGGCCTTGATCTTGCCCAGCAGGTAGGTTTCCAGCTCGCGGCGGTCCTTGCGCAGGCGCACCAGTTCGGACTCCAGCACCCGCACCTTGTCGGCCAGGGCGGCGTTTTCGGCCCGGGCCTGCGCCAGCTCGCTCGTAAAGGCGGTCATGGTTGCCTCCGGCAAGGCGGCCGGCCCGCCGGGCTGGCCCCGCCCAAGCTGTTCGGCCAGGGTCCGGGCGATCTCCGCGCCAATGGCCGAGGCCATGGCCAGCATGGTCTGGGCGTCCACGCCCCCGCCCGGCTCGCCGCCGGTCGTCGTCGCCAGGGGTGAGGCCGGGCTTTTCGCCTCCCCGCTGCCCACATTGACCGGATAGCGCCGGGCAAGCTCCGCCCGCACGTCGCCGGCCGACAACCCCTGGGCCAGCATGGCCCCGATATCGCGAAAAATCGCCACCGCCTCGGTCCGGTAGCGCTTGCCGCGTCCGGTCCCGAAGCTTGGCAGCACGTCGTCGAAACGGTTTTTCCAATAGTGCAGCGTCGATTCCGGCATATCCAGAATCTTGGCCATGGCGGCGATGGAATACAGGCGGTTGTCGGCCACGTCGGCCTCCCGAGAAAACGGCGTCCAACAGCCTTGAACCGCCGCGCCCTGCCCTGTCAAGCCGCTTCCCGCCCGGCCGGTAAACCGCCGCAAAGCGCCGCGCAATCGTCAAGCAAGCGCCCAAAAACGCCACAACGCCGCCACATCGGCCGGCCAGGATGCCCCAACATGCACCGTGGGCCGAAAGACGGCCGACAAGAGAGGCGAAGCCATGACCACCACCAGCCACCGCGACGTCTTCGATCTCGCGCCCCATGTCAGCGGCGCGTTTGCCCGCCGGGCAGTCAGCTTCCTGCGCCCGGCGGCTTTCAAGCTTCTTGGCCTGGACAAGCTCGAAGCCATCCATGGCCGGCTGCCCGCCCAGGCCGACGCCGCCGGCTACATCGACGCCTTGCTGACCGACCTCGACGTTTCCATCCGGGTTAGCCCCGAGGAGCTGGAGCGCATCCCCAAGACCGGCCCGGTGGTCGTGGTTGCCAACCATCCCTTCGGCTGCCTGGAGGGGCTGGTGCTGGCCAAGATGCTCCTGGCCGTGCGGCCCGACGCCAAGATCATGGCCAATTTCCTGCTCTCGCGCCTGCCCCAGGTGCGCGAGCTGTTCGTGTTCGTCGATCCCTTCGGCGGAGCCGACGCCACCACCCGCAACGTGCGTCCGCTCAAGGAATGTCTGTCCGTGCTGCGCGCCGGCGGCCTGCTCGGCATGTTTCCGGCCGGGGCCGTGGCCCATCCCCGACTGATAAACGGCCGCCTGGACGTGGCCGACCCGCAGTGGAACCCCTCGGTGGCGCGGCTTGTGCGCAAGACCGGGGCCACGGTGGTGCCCATCCGCTTCTCCGGCAAAAACAGCCTCCTGTTCCAGACCCTTGGCCTCGTCCACCCGATGCTTCGCACGCTCATGCTCCCCCGCGAGCTGGCCAACAAGCAGGGGGCCACCGTCGAAGCCCGCATCGGTTCGCCCGTGCCGGCCGACCGCCTGGAGCGCCTGGCCAGCCGCAACGCCGACCCCGACGCCTGCATCACCCGCCATCTGCGCCTGCGCGTGGCCTTGCTGCGCGACCGACCGCACAAGCCCCGCCTGCTGCCGCCGCTGTTTCCGCCCCGGACCGGCGGCCGCCAGGACGCCCTCATCCCGGCCGTGAACCCGGTACTGTTGGCCGACGAGATCGGCCGGCTGCCCGAGAGCGCCGTCCTGCACCGCAGCGGCGAATTCGCCGTCATCGAGGCCAAGGCCGAGGCCATCCCGCTGGCCCTGCGGGAGATCGGGCGGCTGCGGGAATACACCTTCCGCCGGGTGGGCGAAGGAACGGGCAAAGCCTGCGACCTCGACGAGTTCGATCCCCACTACCGCCACCTGTTCCTCTGGAACGTCGAGAAAAAGGAAATCGCCGGAGCCTACCGCATCGGCCGCACCGACGAACTGCTGGCCGCCAAGGGCAAGCATGGCCTGTACACCAGCACGCTGTTCGTGCTCAAAACCAAGTTCTTCGCCAACATCGACCCGGCCCTGGAGATGGGGCGGTCGTTTGTGCGGCCGGAATACCAGAAAAGCTATGCCCCGCTGCTGCTGCTCTGGAAAGGCCTGGCCCAGATGGTCGTGCGCGAGCCGCGCTACCGCATCCTTTTCGGCCCGGTCAGCATCACCAGCGAATACAAGCACGCCTCGCGCCGGCTCATGGCCGGCTATCTGGAAGGCCACGTGTCCCACCCGGTCCTGGCCCGGCACGTCAAACCCAAAACGCCGCTGCGCGGCCAGACCTGGCTGGCCCGGGCGGCCAAGACCTTAGTCGCCGACCTCGACGACCTGCTGACGCTTATTGACGACATTGAGGCCGACCGCAAAGGCATCCCGGTGCTTTTGCGCCAATACCTCAAACTCGGCGGCAAGCTGTTGGCCTTCAACGTGGACAAGGAGTTCGGCAACTGCCTCGACGGGCTTATCGTGGTGGACCTGCTCCAGGCCGAGCGCCGTCAGCTCGAACGCTACATGGGCAAGGAGGGGCTTGCCGCTTTCGTGGCTCACCACGAAGAGGCCGCCCAGGCCGAAGCGGCCACCCTGGAGCGCTGCGCCTAACCCTCCCATTTTTCAAGAACGCGAACGGGGCGGATTTTGGCGCGAGGCTTTGCTCGCGCCAAAATCCGCCCCGTTCGCTGGCGAGGTGGGAGCTGGAATTTCCGGGTTGCCGTCCGGGCGGCTTCCGCCTGAACGGCAACCCGAAAATTCCAGCTCCCGTCTTCTCTCGGGCCATAAACCATACGCCGTCCACCGTCCCGCCCATCCCAAAACCGTGCCGGGGGTCCGGGGGCCTAAGGCCCCCGGCGGGTTCGGGCAGCGCCCGATTCGTCTTTATCCTCCTCTCGATCCTCCTCTCTATCTTCCCCCTCCCTTCACCCCGCCCCTACGGCGTCGTCGTGATCCGGCCGTCCAGTTCCAGCTTCACCGGATCGTGGCGGCGCAGCCAGTCGGCCACGATGTCGGCCACGGGCGTGCCGTCTTGTTCCACGTCGCGGCCGGCCTTGGCGAAAAGCGCGTAGCCGTCGCCGCCGCGGTAGAGGAAATCGGCCATGGCGACGCGGTAGTCGGCTTCAGGCTTAAGCGGCGAGAAGCGGCCGGCAGCGTCGGCGGCCTCGACGCGCACGATGCGCGATCCGGCCGGCTTGGCCGGATCGTAGGCGTAGCGCAGGCCGGCGACTTGCGGGAACCGGCCGGTGCCGTCGGTGAGGCCGACGTTGCCCACGCCATGTTCCAGGGCGGCCTTGATGTCGGCTCCGGTGAGGGTGACGACGGTGAGGGTGTTGGGAAAGGGGAAGGCGGTCAGCACGTCGCCCAGGGTGATATTGCCCGGGGCGATGCCGGCCCGGATGCCGCCGCCGTTGGCCATGGCCATGGTGGCGTTGTAGCGCCGGCCGGCGGCCAGGAGCGCCTCGGCCATGAGGTCGCCGGCGGCGCATTCCTCCTGGCGGCACATGGCCGCGCCGAGCGGTTTTTCGGTGCGGCCGACCACGGTTTCGCGGAAGGCGGCCAGGGGTTTGGCGAAGCGCTCGACCTCGGCCCGGGTGGCCGGGTCTTCGACCACGGCGGCGTCGAGGCGGATGGGGTTTCCTTCGTAGGCGGCGACACGGCCGGCGGCGTCGAAGGTGGCGCGCAGGTCGCCGAGGTAGCGGCCCCAAGAGCCGGCGGTGACGATGAGGGTCTTGCCGCCGCCGGGGTGCTCCACCACGTACGGGCTGGGGCCGACAGCTTCGGAAACGCCGTTGGCCAGCAGCACATGGCTGTGGCCGCCGACGATGACGTCGAGGTCCGGGACTTTTTCGGCCAGCTTCTTGTCGCCGCTTAAGCCCGCGTGGCTGAGCGCAATGAGGATGTCCACGCCCTGGCCGCGCAGCTTGGAGGCGACTTTTTTGACGGCCTGCGCCGGCGCGGAAAAGTGGACACCCGAGCCGGGGCTCGACATTTGCGGCGTCTTGACCTGGGCCACGCCGATGATTCCCACCTTTTTGCCGCCCATCTCCCGAACGATGTACGGCACAACCAGGCCATGCAGCGCCGAGGAGGCCTCGGCTTCGAAATTCGCGGCTGTCATCGGGAACTTGAGCGCCCGAATAAAATTCGCCAAAGTGGCTTGCCCATCGTCGAATTCATGATTGCCCAGGGTCGTGGCGTCGTAGCCCAGGCGGTTCATGAAAAAGGCCAGGGCCTCACCCTTGTATTTGGTGAAAAACAGCGTCCCTTGGAACTGGTCCCCGGCGTCGAGGAGCAGGAGGTTGCCGCCCTTGGCCCGCTCCCGGGCGATGGCCGTGGCCAGCCGGGCCACGCCGCCCTGGCATTTGCCGGCCGCGTCCTTTTGCTCGTCGCAAAACGCGCCGAAGTCGTCGAAGGCGGCCAGGTGGGCGTGGATGTCGTTGGTGTGCAGGATGGTGAGCTGTAAATCCCCCCCGGCCAGGGCCGGCAGGGCGGACAGAAGCAGCAGGCCAAGAAAGCAGACAACCTGTTTAAAACGCGGCATTTTTTGGACCTCCGAAGGTTGTTCGGCCCGAGAAAGAGCCGAACCGAAGAAACCACTTGACAAGCAGAGCCAAATCGAATTTTTAACTCGACATCAGGAGAAATCAAGAATGATCGACGAAATCGACCGCCGGATTCTGATGATCCTTCAGGACAACGCCCGCACCTCCAACGCCGACATTGCCAGGGCCGTGTCCATGGCCCCGTCGGCCGTGCTGGAGCGCGTGCGCAAGCTTGAGCGCAAAGGGGTCATCACCGGCTACGAGGCCCGCATCGATCCGTCCAAGGTCGACTTGGACCTGACCGCCTTCACCTTCGTCAAGACCGACGAGCCCGTGGGGGCCATCGACACCGGCCAGCAGCTCGCCGCCGTGCCGGGCGTCCAGGAAGTCCACTATGTGGCCGGCACGGCCGCCTACCTCATCAAGGTACGCGCCCCGGACACCAGGTCGCTGGCCGACCTGCTCAAGGTCATCGGCCGGCTCTCCACCGTGCGCGACACCAATACCACGGTGGTGCTGCAAACCGTCAAGGAAACCGGCGCGCTCCCCCTGGGATCGCTGCCCCAGCCCGGAGAGGAATGATGCAACACTCGCTCGACGACGCCATCCGCCAGCGCGGCAAAGCCTTCTTCGCCAGCATCCGCGGCGAATCGCCCTCGATTTTCAACAAGGGCTTCTGGACCGGCAAGGTCATGGACTGGGCCATGCAAAACGAGGCCTTCAAGGTCCAGCTGTTCCGGTTCGTGGATGTTTTGCCCTACCTCACCACCTCCGACAACCTGTCGCGCCACATCGAGGAATATTTCTCGGGCGGCGACGCCGGGGAGATTCCGTCGGTACTCAAGTGGGGCGCGGAAAAGTCGGGCATGTTCGGGGGCGTGGCGGCCAAGCTCATGGGCAAGGCCATCCGCTCCAACATCGAAGGCATGGCGCGGCAGTTCATCGTCGGCGAGAAAACCAAAGAAGCGGTGAAAAACATCGCCAAGATCCGCAAGGACGGCTTTGCCTTCACCGTCGATCTGCTCGGCGAGGCCACGGTCTCCGAGGAAGAATCCGACGCCTACCGCGACGGTTACCTCGAAGTCCTGGACGCCATCGCCGCCGAGCAGGGTTCCTGGAAGGCCTTTGGCGGCACCGGCGACGGCCTGGACTGGGGCAGCGCGCCGCGCGTCAACGCCTCCATCAAGCCCTCGGCGCTTTTCTCCCAGGCCAAGCCCATGGACTTCGAAGGTTCCGTGGAAGGCATCCTGGCCCGGATGCGGCCCATCTACCGCAAGATCGTGGCTCTGGGCGGGGCGCTGTGCATCGACATGGAACAGCTCAAGTACAAGGACATCACCATTGAGCTGTTCAAGCGCCTGCGCAGCGAACCGGAGTTTAGGGACTACCCCTACCTCTCCATCGTGCTCCAGGCCTATCTGCGCGACACCGGACACGATCTGAACCAGCTCATCGAATGGGGCCGGGCCCAGGGCCTGCCGTTCGGCATCCGGCTGGTCAAGGGCGCGTACTGGGACTACGAAACCGTGGTGGCCAAGCAGATGGGCTGGCCGGTGCCGGTCTGGACCAAAAAGCCCGAATCCGACATCGCCTACGAAAAGCTTGCCCGCACCATTCTGGAAAACAGCGACCTCATCTATTTCCAGTGCGCCTCCCACAACATCCGCACCATCGCCTGCGTCATGGAGACGGCGTCCGAACTGGGCGTTGCCGACAACCGCTACGAGTTCCAGGCGCTCTACGGCATGGCCGAGCCGGTGCGCAAAGGGCTGCTCAAAGTCGCCGGCCGGGTGCGCCTCTACTGCCCCTACGGCGAACTGCTGCCGGGCATGGCCTATCTGGTGCGCCGGCTGCTGGAAAATACCGCCAACGAATCCTTCCTGCGCCTGAGCTTCGCCGACGGCGAGGCCGAGGACGTGCTGCTGGAAAATCCCGAAAAGACCCTGGAGCGCGAGCTCGCCCAGAAGCCGGCCCGGGAGCCGGCCGCGCCGGCCGCCATCGACGGGCTGACCGCTTTCCGTGGCGAACCCCTGGCCGATTTCACCATCGCCGACATGCGCGCCGCCTTCCCGGCCGCCATCGCCGCCGTCCACGCCAAGGCCGGCCGGGTGATTCCGCTCTCCATCGGCGGCAAGACCATCGAGACCGCCGACCGCATCCCCACCGTCAACCCGGCCAATCCCGACGAAGTGCTGGCCAATGTCTGCCAAGCCGGCATAGCCGAAGTGGACGCGGCCATCGCCGCCGCCAAGGCCGCCTTTGGTCCCTGGCGCGACAAGACCCCGCGCGAACGGGCCGAGGTGCTGCTCAAAGCCGCCGCCATCGCCCGCCGCGAGATCGTGGCCCTGTCCGCCGTGCAGGTGCTGGAAGTCGGCAAGCAGTGGGATCAGGCCTACAACGACGTGGGCGAGGCCATCGACTTCCTGGAATACTACGCCCGCGAGGCCGTGCGCATCGGCACGCCGCGCCGCATGGGCCGGGAGCCGGGCGAGAAAAACCACCTCTTCTACGAAGGCAAGGGCGTGGCCGCCGTCATCGCGCCCTGGAACTTCCCCCTGGCCATTTCGCTGGGCATGGCCTCGGCCGCCATCGTCACCGGCAACACCGTGGTCTTTAAGCCCTCCAGCCTGGCATCGCTTATCGGCCACGGCCTGGTCGACATCTTCAAGGAAGCCGGCCTGCCGGACGGCGTCTTCAACTTCTGCCCCGGCCGCGGCTCGGTCATGGGCGACTATCTGGTCGAGCATCCGGCCATTTCCACCATCGCCTTTACCGGCTCCATGGACGTGGGCCTGCGCATCATCGAAAAGGCGGCCAAGGTGCATCCCGGCCAGGACTACTGCAAGCGGGTCATCGCCGAGATGGGCGGCAAGAACGCCATTATCGTGGACGACGACGCCGACCTCGACGAAGCGGTGCTGGGCGTGGCCTACTCGGCCTTCGGGTTCCAGGGCCAGAAGTGCTCGGCCTGCTCGCGGGTCATCGTGGTCGATTCCATCTACGAGCGCTTCACGGCGCGGCTCAAGGAAGCCTGCGAGAGCATGAAGATCGGCCCGGCCGAAGACCCGGCCAACGCCATGGGACCGGTGGTCGACGCCTCCCAGCAGGCCAAGGTGCGCGAATACGCGGCCCTGGCCCGCCAGGAAGGCAAGGTGCTGGTCGAGCGCGGCCTGGACGCCAAGGGCTACTTCGCCCCCATGGTGGTGGTCGAGGGCATCCGCCCCGAGCACCGCTTGGCCCAGGAAGAGATCTTCGGACCGGTGCTGTCGGTCATGCGGGCGGGGAGCTTCGATGAAGCCATCAAGTGGGCCATGAGCACGCGCTATGCGCTCACCGGCGCGGTCTACAGCAGAAGCCCCCGCCATCTGGAAAAGGCGCGCAAGGAATTCCGCGTGGGCAACCTGTATCTCAACCGCAACAGCGTCGGAGCCATGGTGGCGCGCCAGCCCTTTGGCGGCTCCAAGATGTCGGGCGTCGGTTCCAAGGCCGGCGGCCCGGACTACCTGCTCCAGTTCGTCGACCCCCGCGTGGTGACGGAAAACACCATCCGTCGCGGATTTACGCCCATCGACGAAGATGACGAGTGGGTTGATTAGGCTGGAGCTGGTTTAGGAAAAGCGAAGCAAGAGAAGAGCTAAGCGAAGAGACAAAGCCGGGGGCGGGGGACCGCTCCCGGCTTTTTGAGT
Organism: Solidesulfovibrio magneticus; assembly: GCA_002482565.1. Classification (GTDB taxonomy): domain Bacteria; phylum Desulfobacterota; class Desulfovibrionia; order Desulfovibrionales; family Desulfovibrionaceae; genus Solidesulfovibrio; species Solidesulfovibrio magneticus_B. The sequence goes on along the minus strand of DLGG01000070.1, from coordinate 4,585 downwards.
TGGGGAGGGTGATTGTCTTTGCGAACCGGAATTTGTATATTGGCTGGCATGAAGAGCGAAGAGACATCTGACGCGGCAGGATTCCGCGACGAAATCCCCGATTCCGGAGAGGTTATTCTGCTTTCATCGGAAGGTCAGCGGCGCGTGGTCGAAGCGATTCTGAATCCGCCGGAGCCGGCGGAGGCGTTGATTAGGGCGTTTCAGCGGCATCGCCAAACAGTTATTTCCAAGTAAAATTTACCAAACAAATACTTATGACTTGTCATTTATGCTCTGAGTCTCAATTACAAGAGAATAATAAAATCGTATGGACCGACATATCCGGCAAAGAATATTGCATACTCCATGCTCCAGCAGAACAGAAGAACATCGGCCAAAAAGATTTCAATGATCTTATTTTTCACATTATCAAAAAATCTGCAGAGGACGACCGGTGGTGCGATCTCTCTAACACCATTTTCCCATGGGAGATTACATTTTCAAAAGAGACCACCGGGCCCTCAATACCACACATAGACTTTAGCAACTCTACATTCAAAAAAAGAACGGCGTTTGTAAATTTTGATACAAAAAAGCGCTTCATTCTTGACAATTCAACATTTGAGAGCAGCCTACAGCTTTATCGGGTAACCTTAGACGACACATCCAGCTTTACATATATCAACTGCCAAGAGGACGCACGTTTTCGATTTTGCAACTTCAGCGAAACCGAAGGGTTCAATAGCGCAATCTTCTACAAGGCAGTCGAGTTCCTTCATGTTGTGTCCAAAGACATTGACTTTAACTTTGCAACGTTCGAAGAAACATTGACAATACATTTCACAGATTTTCTCGGAAAATCTAGCTTCGATAACACAAATTTCAAAAAAAATGTAAAAATTATCGAATCACAATTCAAAAAGGCAACATTCAAATCGTCAAACTTTTTAAGTGACGCAGCATTTGTCAGTTCAATATTCTTAAAAGAAGTCATCTTTATGCAGACAGTATTCGGAGGCGATGTAACCTTCACAAATTGTCAGACATCAACAAGCAGATTATTTTTTTATGAATTGTCGGTAACACAGAAAATCACCTTCAGCAGAATTTATTTGCACAACGCAACTTTTCTATTTACAGATTTAGATAAAATTAAGTTTCACAACGTCAAGTGGCAATTATCGCCCGACGGTGCCCGGCTCATTTCGCCAGTCGAAAGCAACCTCAAAGGGAATCTTGACAAAGATCTCAGAAACATCGACGAAGAAATATTACAAGATACCATCCATTTCTACCGACAAATGAAAAAAAAGGCGAGAGACAACTCAGACGACGAAGAGGCTTCACTTTGGCATTACTCAGAAAAGGAGATGGTGCTGCGTAGACTTCAAACATATGACAAACGGCCATTTCACAAAAAAATTCTTCAGGCATATAAAATAACCAGTCGCTACGGTGAAGATCCATTGCAAGCAGTAGAAGTGCTATTCTACCTCTCCCTTCTTCTTCTGGCGACACTCGCTCTGGGCGGCCTTTACGCCCTTGGGGAACCACCCTTCGACATAACTGCTCCCCGTGTCGCCAAAGGCCTACGCGCCTTCGCCCAATATGCCCTCTTCATGAAACCGGACTGGAGTCCCCCCGCGTTCTTTGACTTCATTGCCATTTTTCTGTCACGCCTCCTCATCCCCATCCAAGCTGCCATATTTGCCTTCGCCCTGAGAAATAAACTCCACCGCTAACAACGGGCAAAATCCAAAGCGAGACGCAAACCGCTACTCCCTCCCCTCCCCCCCACCTTTCTACATCCAGTTGACGCCCCGCCCCATTGCGGCGCAATACTGCACGTATGAAACACCTCGCCGCCGCCGTTGCCCTGTCCTGTCTCACGCTCTTGGCCGCCTGCTCCCTTGGCGGGCCTTCGGACGCCGATGTGGAGCTGGCTTTCCGCACCGCCATCCAGCGCAACGACATCCTCGGCCTGCTCAGCAACACCGTGACCATCGAGCGTTTCGTGGTCGATAAAAAGGAACGCAAGGCCGACGGCGTCTATGAAGCCACGGTCACCATCGTGTCCTCGGCCGCGTTGGGGCCGCTGTCCGTGGGCGGGGCCAGACAGACGACGCTGCGCCTCAAAAAGATCGACGACCGGTGGGTGGTGCTGCAGTAACGCTTCATCGGTGGACGCGCGCCGCCGTCACCCCCGCCCCCGCTGCACCCCCAGCCCGGCCAGGATCAACCCCAGCCCGACTATCGTGGACGGCAAAATCGCTTCGCCCACGAAGAAGTGGATCAGCAGCAGCGACAGAAACGGCGACAGGAAAATCAGGTTCGCCACCTTGGCGGCGTTTTCGGCGCACTTGAGCGCCGTGAGCCAGGTGACGAAGGCCAGCCCCATTTCGAACACGCCCACATAGGCCGCGCCGGCGTAGCCTTGCCAGTCGGCCGGCGGCAGGCCCGGCCCCAGGACCATGGCCAGCCCGCACAAGGGCACGGCGCACAGGAAATTGGCCAGAAGCCCGGCCACCGGGTCACGGTCGTCCTTGGCCCCCCAGATCCAATAGAGCGCCCAGATGACCGTCGAGGCCAGGGCCAGCCCCACGCCCAAGGGACTGGCGAAGCGCATCCCCAGAAGGTCGCCGTGGGTGGAGATGACCACCACGCCGCTGTAGCTGATGAGAATCGCCAGCAAATCGCGGCGGCGCAGCTTCTGGCCGAGCATGGGCACGGCCAAAAGCGAAAGGGTCACGGCCCAGGTGTAGTTGAGCGGCTGGGCCTCCTGGGCCGGCAGCAGGTCGTAGGCGGCAAATAAAATCGCGTAGTAGCAAAAGGGGTTGAGCGCGCCGAGCAGGGCCGAGCGCCGCCACTGGGCCGGGGTGAAGGCGGCCAGCCGCGAGAGGCCGCCGGTTACGGCCAGCACGAGCGCCAGGGTCAGGGACGAGGCCAGGCTGGCCAGAAAAAGGAGCTGGAGCGGCGCGAGATGGGCCAGCGACAGCTTGAAGGCCGAGGCCACGGTGGACCACATGGCCACGGTGGCCAGTCCGTAGCGGGTGGCCCGTTTTTGATCCTGCATCCAAAACCCCCGGGTTTTCGATGGCCTACCTGTTTGCGGCGAAAAAACCAAGGCGGTTTCCGATTCGCCTGGTTGACAATCCCGCGCAAGTCCGTATTCTGACGTCTTGGCATGACATCGGCCCCTGGGCTCCGTTCCCGCGACGCGGTCTCGCTGCAAACCCGTCGCCCCCACCCGGAACGCTTAACGCCCCCCGATGGCCAAAGGCCCCGATCTTCCGATCCTGACGCGGCCCGCAGCTTCCGTTTCTCGCATCGCCGATCGCCCCCGCGCGCGAAAACTTTGTTGCGCGGACTCACTTTTGCCAAAGGATATCCTTTTGAGCTTCGACTCTTTTTGCCTGCACGATTCCCTGATCGCCAACATCAAGCGCGCCGGATACGAAACCCCCACGCCCATCCAGGCCGAGGCCGTGCCCCATGTCATGGAAGGCCATGACCTCATGGGCCTGGCCCAGACCGGCACCGGCAAGACCGCCGCGTTCCTGCTGCCCATCCTGCATCGCCTGATCACCAATCCGGCCCGCACCCGGTCGCCCCGCACGCTCATCCTGGCCCCCACCCGCGAGCTGGCCGAACAGATTTTCCGCTCCACCCTGGACTTCATGCGCGGCACCCGCCTGCGCGCCACGGTCATCTACGGCGGCGTGGGCATGTTTCCCCAAGTGCGCGCCCTGCGCCAGGGCGTGGACGTCATCGTGGCCTGCCCGGGCCGGCTGCTTGACCACCTGAACCAGGGCAACGTCCGCTTCGACGGCCTGGAGACGCTGGTCCTAGACGAAGCCGACCACATGTTCGACATGGGCTTTTTGCCGGACATCAAGCGCATCCTGGCTGCCCTGCCGGCCAAGCGCCAGACGCTGCTGTTCTCGGCCACCATGCCCCCGGCCATCTCCGGCCTGGCCGCCGAGACCCTGACCGACCCGGTCACCGTGCGCATCGGCCATCTGGCTCCGCTGTCCACCGTCGAGCACGCCATCTACCCGATCTCCCACAACCAGAAGGCCCCCCTGCTGCTGCACCTGCTCGGCGAAGCCGGCAAGGAATCGGTGATCGTCTTCACCCGCACCAAGCACCGGGCCAAGAACCTGGCCCAGCAGCTGTGCCGCTCCGGCCACAAGGCCACCTGCCTGCAGGGCAACCTGTCCCAGCGCCAGCGCCAGATCGCCATGGACGGCTTCCGCCGCGGCTCCTTCCAGATCCTGGTGGCCACGGACATCGCCGCCCGGGGTATCGACGTCTCCCAGGTCGCCCACGTGGTCAATTTCGACATCCCGGACACCGCCGAGGCCTACACCCACCGCATCGGCCGCACCGG
>DLGG01000070.1:0-208 GCA_002482565.1 Solidesulfovibrio magneticus | reverse complement strand
GCCCACACCTTCGTCACCGGCGAAGACATGGGCATGGTCCGGGCCATCGAGTCCCACATGAAAAAGCCCCTGCCCCGTCGCAGCGTTGAAGGCTTCGAGCCCGAGCCCGGCGAATTCCGCCGCTCCGCTCCGGCCCCGCGCAGCGCCGCCCGGCCCCGCCAGGGCTACGGCGCGCCCCGCCAGGGCGGCTACGGCGACCGCCAGCGCC
>DLGG01000002.1 GCA_002482565.1 Solidesulfovibrio magneticus | reverse complement strand
CTCGGCCTCGAAGCGGCCTTCGGCCTCGGCCGTGCCGGCGGCGGCGTTGCGCGAGGTGGCCCGGGTCAGCCCCACGGCCGGATCGAGATCGAACAGCACGGTCAGGTCCGGGACGAAGCCGGCGGCGGCCACGGCATTGAGATTTTGCAGCAAGGCCACGTCGAGTCCCCGGCCGTAGCCCTGGTAAGCCACGGTGGAGTCGGTGTAGCGGTCGCACACCACCACCGCTCCGGCGGCCAGGGCCGGCCGGATCACCTCGGCCACGTGCTGGGCCCGGTCGGCCAGATACAAAAACAGCTCGGCCCGATCATCCAGGCCGGCGGTCTTTTGGGAGAGCAAAATGGCGCGCAGGGTCTGGCCCAGGGCGCAGCCGCCGGGCTGGCGGGTGCGGCAAACGGTCCGGCCGGCCGCCTCCAGGGCGGCGCAAAGCCGCGTCATCTGGGTGGACTTGCCCGAGCCTTCTACGCCTTCAAAGGTAACAAACACTGGTGGACGTCCTTTTCCTTGGGCTTGGCCGGCCGGGGAGCCTCGGGACGCGGCGCGCGCGGCGGGTTGTAGAGGTAGCGTTCCAGGGTGCGCACGTAGGGCGACCAGCCTCCGGCCTCTTCCTCGTCGCCGAAGACCCCGAAAATCTGGTTCATCTTGGCGTCGATGTTGTCGGCGAAATGCAGGGCAAAGGCCTCGGCGGTCTTGGGCCGGCGCGGCGAACCGAACTCGTATTCGCCATGGTGGGCCAAAAGGATGTGCTTGAAATGCAGGGCCAGTTCCGGCTCCACGCCGCTTTTTTTGAGGATCGGCTCCAGCAGCTCCATGGCGATGACGATGTGGCCCAAAAGCCGCCCGGCGTCGGTGTAGTCGCGGCCAGGCCCGGACGTCAGCTCCCAGGCCTTGCCCAGGTCGTGGCAGACGGCGGCGGCGAGAAGCGTGTCGCGGTCCAGGGCCGGATAGCGGTCGCAGATGGAAAGGGCCAGCCGAGCCACGGCCAGGGTGTGCTCCAGCAGGCCGCCCCGGTAGGAATGGTGGACGCTCTTGGCCCCTGGGGCCTCGATGAGGCGCTCCCGGAATTCGGCATGGCCGAGCACCTTGGCCGTGAACTTGCGCCAGGGCGCGTGGGCGATCTCGGCCCGGCACAGTTCCATGAGCTTTTCCAGCAGCACCTCGGGCGGCTCGGCGCTGGTGGGCACGAAAAGCGAGAGGTCCGGGAGGTCGTCCTCGGGAGAGAGCACGGCCAGCCGCTCGATGTTGACCTGCGGCCGGTCGCGGTAGGCCCCGACCTGGCCTTCCACCCGCACGAACTGGCCCGGGGCCAGATCGGCGTAGAGGTTGGCGGCCGGGCTCCAGATCTTGGCCTCGATCTGGCCGGTGACGTCTTCCAGAACCAGCGTCCAAAACGGCCCGTTTTTCGCCTGGCCCAGCCGCGCGCCGCCGAGGCAAAACACCTCGGCCACGCCCTGGCCGGCGACAAGATCCTTGACGAAGATGTTCTTTTCCATGTGGGTAGGCAGAGCGCCGGGTCATCGCGGGCGTTGTCGCCCTGTTGCGGCATCTTGGCCGGCGACGTTGCCCGGCCGGCCGGCGGTTGTCAACCGCCGCCGCCTTGGGCATAGTGCCTCGGCCGGAAATCCCGCCGGCAGGAGGCCTCATGCGCATTCTGCTCACCAATGACGACGGCATTCAGGCCGTCGGCATCCGCCATCTCTATAAAGGGCTTATCGACGCCGGCCACGACGTGCTGGTGGCCGCGCCCATTTCCGAACAGTCGGCCGTGGGCCACGCCATCACCATCGCTTCGCCGCTGCGGGTCAAGGAATTCGTGGAAAACGGCTTTCGGGGCCTTGGCGTGTCCGGCACCCCGGCCGACTGCGTCAAGCTCGCCCTGACCACGCTCATGCAGGAAAAACCCGACCTCGTGGTCTCGGGCATCAACGCCGGAGCCAACGTCGGCGTGGACATCCTCTATTCCGGCACGGTCTCGGCCGCCACCGAAGGGGCGCTCATGGGCTATCCGGCCGTGGCCGTCTCGGCCGACGATTTCGCCCCGGTCGATCTGCTGGAGCAGGGGGCCTACGTGGCCGACTTCATCGCCGGCCGGCCCTGGGAGGCGCTCGCCCCGCGCACCGTGCTCAACCTCAATTTTCCCAAGCGGCCCATCGCCGAAACCCTGCCCCTGGCTCTGTGTCCGCCCACCCAGGCCGTGTACAACGACTGGTACGTCACCAGACAAGACCCGCGCGGCCGCGACTACCACTGGCTCACCGGCGTCATCCCCCCCGAGGCGCTCACCCCGGACAGCGATCGGGCGCTTTTGACCAAGGGCCACATCACCCTGACGCCGCTGCGTTTTGAACTGGCCGACGCGGCCTCCATGGAAATCCTGGCCGCCCGGCTGGGCGTGCAAGCCCATGGTTGACGGTTGCATTTTTTCGCCGATCCGGCATACCTGCATCGTAAGAAACAACGTCCCAGACGCGGGCCGCACTTGATCAGCAGCACCAACAAAACCGCCGTCGTCTTCGGGCACACTGCGCCACGCAAAGCGCACCGCCTTTCCGGAACCGGCATGAATATCCTCATCGTCGATGACTCCGACTCCTCACGGCTGCTGCTGTCCACCATCCTCAAGGGAGCCGGATACGTCGATCCCCTGTGCGCCGGTTCGGCCGGCGAAGCGCTCACGCTCCTCGACGAGCGCTGCCAGGGCGGCGAAGCCCCGGACATCGACCTCATCCTCATGGACGTGGTCATGCCCGACATGGACGGCATCGACGCCACGCGCCTGATCAAAGCCGACCCCAGGCTGCGCGACATCCCCATCATCATCGTCACGGTCAAGGACGAGGCGGCCAGCCTTGAACGCGCCTTTGAAGCCGGGGCCATGGATTTTCTGGCCAAGCCCGTCAACAGCATGGAACTGCGCGCCCGGGTGCGCTCGGCCCTTCGCCTCAAGGAAGAGATGGACCAGCGCAAGGCCCGGGAACGCGAACTCGAAGCGCTCACCCGCAAGTTCGAGCAGCTCTCCAACCAGGACGGGTTGACCGGCGTGCCCAACCGCCGCTGTTTCGAGGACGCCTTCCGCAAGGAATGGCTGCGCTCGCGCCGCGACGGCACGCCGCTTTCGGCGCTGATGATCGACATCGACTGCTTCAAGCTCTACAACGACACCTACGGCCACCTGCAAGGCGACCTTTGCCTGCGTCGGGTGGCCGAGGCCATCGTCGAGGCCCTCAAGCGCCCCGGCGACTTCGCCGCCCGCTACGGCGGCGAGGAGTTCGTGGCCTTGCTGCCCGGCACGGATCTGGCCGGAGCCCTGTCCATCGCCGGCATCATCCGGGGCAACGTCCGGGCGGCCAACATCGAACACGCCAGCTCCCCCGTCGCCGACATCGTCACCGTGAGCATCGGCATCTCCGGCGTGGTTCCCAACATGGACCTGGAACCCGAAACCCTGCTCGCCGCCTCGGACGCCGCCCTCTACCAGGCCAAATCCGCCGGCCGCAACCGCGTCGAAGTGCGGCCGCCTTTGTAGGGCAAGCCGTAAGAGAGCCTCCGGCGGCCAAAGGGGNNCCCCTTTGGAAACCCCACTTGGCGGCGTGACACGGCCAACTCACTGTTGCCGCCGCCCTCTCCGTGCACAATGCGAAAGGCCGCCCCGAGGAGGGCGGCCTTTTGCGGTGCGTCGGCGGCGGCGTCGGCTAGGGCGTGGTCACCAGCCGCATGATGTCGGCCGGGGTGCGGTTGTTTTCCAGCGCCAGCTCTTCGAAACTCATGTCGCCAAAGGCCGTGATGCGATGCCGGCCCAGACGCTGCACGGCCACGGACAGCGGGATGTCGTATTCCCGGCAAAAGCTTTGCAGCATCATCTTTTCCAGGCCCGGCGGCGGCGTGACCGGCGCGGCCACGCCGGCATGGGCCGGCGGCTGGGCCGGGGCATAGCCGGGCGCGCTGCCCGGAGCC
>DLGG01000001.1:2335-2559 GCA_002482565.1 Solidesulfovibrio magneticus | reverse complement strand
ACCGTGCGCATGCACGGGGCCTTTGTCTCGGATGAAGAAACGGCGGCGGTGGTGGAGTTCTGGAAAAGCCGGGCCAAGCCCAGCTACAAGCTCGACTTTGCCGAATGGCAAAAGGGCGGAGACGGGGGCGGCGGCGGCGACTTCATCGGCGAAGGCGGCGACGAGGTCACTTCCGACGCGGTTTATCCGCAAGCCGTGGACTTCGTCATGGAGCAGGGCAAGGC
>DLGG01000001.1:1767-2278 GCA_002482565.1 Solidesulfovibrio magneticus | reverse complement strand
CCCCAGGAAGGCAGCAAGCCCCGTTCGGTCATCAAAACCAAGGATTAGGCGGGCAGGCCAGCCGCGTACCGCCAGACCGCCCGACATCATCCTCCCAAGCAACCCCTATTCACGCCCGGTCCGCAAGACGCGACCTCTGCCCGTTTCCCGGGCCGGGCATCAGCCGCCAAGGTCTGTCCGGCGGCAAAGCGAGTAACGCCATGCGGCATATCCTCCTTGTCCTCACCTTGATCCTGGCTCTGCCCCATACGGCCCAGGCCGCCGATCCGGCTCAGCTGGCCGGGCGCATTCAGAAGAAATACGCGGCCCTGACCGCCTTTTCCGCCGAGTTCAGCCAGGCCATCCGCAATGCGGCCAGCGGCGAAACCGAGCAGCGCTCGGGGTCGTTTGTCTTTAAAAAGCCGACGTTGGTGCGCTGGGAGACGGTGAAGCCCGAAAAGGAGCTGCTCATCGTCGGCAAGGACGCCGTGTGGGATTATTTCGAGGAAGACAAGGAAGCCTACCGCTACGC
>DLGG01000001.1:1547-1731 GCA_002482565.1 Solidesulfovibrio magneticus | reverse complement strand
AGGCCAACCTGACCGAGGATTTCGTGGTCTCGGCAGCCAAGGACGAGGCCGGCCCAAGCGAAGCGGCGCTGCTCCTCGTCCCTCGCGAACCCGAGCCCGGCCTGGTCATGGCCAAGATCTGGGTGGACACGACCACGGACATGATCGTGCGGATCTACATTCAGGATTTCTACGCCAACACCAA
>DLGG01000001.1:0-1512 GCA_002482565.1 Solidesulfovibrio magneticus | reverse complement strand
TTCACCCCGCCCAAGGACGCCAAGGTGCATGACAACGCGCCGCTTAGGGGGCGGGAACTCAAGCCCTAGGCGCTTGTAAGGGCGTATATGGGGTTTGTGCAGGCGTGTCTGGCGTCCGTGATCGCCAGCGCCGTTGAGGTCGGATGCCCGGGAGGCGACCCTCGCTCGTCTCTGCTGGCTGTGGAGTCATTCCGGAAGCGTCGAAGCGGTGGCGTGGCGGGCGGCTCGAAATGCTGTTCGCGCTGGCGTTAGCCCTGCCGCGACAAGATCAATTCCACTTCATCCAGCGACAGCCCCGTGGCCTTGGCCAGGGCCTGGGGCGACTGGCCCCGGCGCGCGCCGTTGACGATGACCTGGCGCAGGAAATCCGGGGAGCGGGTGAATTCCTCGGCCTTGCGCACAAGCTTTTCCAACTGCCGGCTGCGCTCCTCCAGCTTCTGGTCCAGATCGGCCAGCTCGGCTTGCCGGCGCTGGAAACTCCCCACCAGCTCCTGTTCGAGCTTGGCGTTGAAGTCGAGTTTTTTTAACAGCGCGTCCTGGTTTTTTTGCAGTCTGGCCAGCAGTTCTTCCGACCGGCGAAGGCGCGAGAAAAACAGCACGACCAATAACAGCAAGGCCAGCTCGCTGACCGTGAGAAAAATGACCAGGGTGGAATAGCCGTTCATGGGTGGTTGGGTCCGGGGCAAAACGTTAGGAACAAAGCACTAGGTTATCCGTTCGATGCGTCTACTGGCCAAGATTAGTCGTCGGCCGGCCTGAAACGGGCGGTAAGAGTCGGCCGAACGCTCACCTTCCAGCCTGTCGGCCGGCTCCCGGGACCAACCCAGGCCAGGCATCGCCCCAAGCGCGCCTCACACCTTCATGTTGATGATGTGGCCGGCAAAGGGCGTAGGGTTGCTGGCCTGGGTCGCTTCCTCGTCCGGCTCGGGCTGAGCGGCTCTGGCCCGGCGCTGGCGCGACTGGCCGGCCCCCCGACGCTTTTCCTCGTCGCGCACGGAATCCATTTCGTCCTGCTTCTCGATGCGCTGGGTCTGCTTGTTTTGGTCGGCCAAGGCCTGCTGGGTCATGGCCTGGGAGGCCGCGAGTTGGGCCTCGGGGCTGACCAATTCGGCGTGGGCCACGTTTTGGACGTAGGGCACGGCCTGAATGACGGTGGTCAGGTCGATGGGCATCTTATTTCACCAGATAGTCCTCGATAATCAGGTTATCCAGGGCTTGGGGGCCGATGAACTGGTTGATGACCGACAGCACGTCCTTTTTAAGGGCCTCGGCGTTGTTCTTGTCCGTCAAGAACTCCAGGCTCTTGTTTTTGAGATAATAATACACGGCGTCGCGCACCACAATGCGGTTACGCTTGAATTCGAGCTCGGCGGCGTGTTCGGTGGTGGCCGCCGAGAAACGGATGGACAGAAACCGGCTGCGGCCGGCCTTGTCGGTCAATTCGACCAGGAAGGGGTCCATGGTCAGGACGATCTCCGGCTTGGGCGCGGGCGGTTCCGGCGGCGGCGGCGG
>DLGG01000107.1 GCA_002482565.1 Solidesulfovibrio magneticus | reverse complement strand
CCCTGGCCGAAGCCCTGGCCCGGGACACCGGCGCGGCCCTGGAGGCCCTCTGCGCCCTGGCCCATGTCCTGCGCCTGCGCCCCGGTCCGGGGCGTCCCCGCCATCCGGCCGTGGCCCTGGTCCGGGCGGCCATTGAGGCCGATCCCGCAGTACCCCATGACCTGGCCTCCCTGGCCGCCCTGGCCGGAGTCGGGCCGACCTACCTACAGCGGCTGTTCGTGCGCGAAACCGGCATGGCCGTGGGCCAATATCTGCTCGCCCGCCGAGTGGCCCACGGAGTCCGGCAGGCCGCCGCCGGCCAAGGCCTGGCCCAGGCCGCCCTGGAGGCCGGCTTTTGCGACCAAAGCCACTTCACCCGCCAATGCAAACGCCGCCTGGGCGTGCCGCCCGGGGCGTATCGTGAGTGGAATGGGGGTGAGGGGAGAGAGAAAGAGGGAGGAGGCCTCCGGCGGCCGGGGGCCTGAGGCCCCCGGACCCCCCGAATGGAGAAGAGGTTAAGGGGGGGCTTGCTGTCGGACGGGGAGCGTCGTTGTTCTGGAGGCCGGAAGTCAGCCCCGGCCCACCCCTGACAGGCAGAGGCGGGCGCGAGGACGCGAAGCGTGCTTAGGGGGCCGGCTTGGCGGCGACGGGAAGGGCGGCGGCGGCGGACGGGTCGCACCAGGCGCTGCTGCGGGCATCGATGAGGCTCGACAGCGGCAGCAACAGCACAAAGAGCAGCGCCAGCACCGACAGCCAGGTCTCCATGGAACGTTTGCCGTGAGGCGCGGCTGCGGCGCAGATGATGCCCACGGCGGCGCAGCCGATGCCGACGTCGAGACAGGCGTTTAATGGCGACAGTTTGGGCACGGCGATAAGCGGCACGAAAAGCGCCCCGGCCACGGTTCCGCCGGCTATAGCCCGCAGGAATCGGCCCGGCGAGACCCCGGCTTCCCTTCCGGCGGCCCGGGCCACGGCCAGCCCCGCGCCCACGACCAGCCCCGTCAGCCCCGCAGCCAGCCCCAGGCCGGCCAGTCCGCCGGCCAGGAATGTCGTCAGCCGTTCGGCCAAAAGCGCCGTCGGCAGGCACACGGCCATGGCCCCCATGGCCGGAGCCGTCAGCGAAGCCGGAGGGTTGTTGGAAAGGTGCGGCCGGATCAGACGCGCGCCAAGGGCTGCCAGAACGAGCAGGGTTGCGGCGGCAACGGCGGCGACGGCAGCCAGGGGGGCGGCGGCCAGGGCCTCGCGGCCGACGAGCAGAACAAGGGCCGCGCCGGAAAAGGCCAGGGCGGCGGCGGCGGCCAAGGGGCGACCGTGGACGGGACGAACTTCGGTCATGTGAAAAGACTCCTGAACCGGGCGAAGAGGCTTAAGGCCTCGGCCTGGGCATCGGGTTTGGAAGCGGCATGGTTGGCGGCGGCCCGGGCCTCGAAAATGGCCCGCACCCGCTCGACCACGGCCGGATGGCGCGACAGCACCAACCGGAAGCCTTCGCGGTCGACCACCAGACATTCGGTGGACTCCACGGCGCGCACGTCGGCCTGCCGCGGTTCGCCGGTCAAAAGGGCCATCTCGCCGACGATCTGGCCGGCGCCCAGTCGGGCCACCTCCCGGTCGCCCACGGTCACGGTCGTGAGGCCGGACAAAATGACGTTCATGGTGCTGCCGGTCTCGCCCTTGGCCATGATCACCTGCCCCGGGGCGAAGGTCCGCCGGGTCGAGGCCCGCACCAGCAGATCAAGGTCGGCCTCGCCCAGGCCGGCCAGGAGCGCCACCCCGGCCAGGGAGGCGAGCTGCTCGGGCGTGGCTCCGGCCTGGGCCGATTCCTCAGCCATGACGATACGCCGGCCGGGCGGGGGCAGGCTCACGCCCTGCTCCATGAACTGGTACCAGATGGCCGCCAGCACGGCGTCGGCCACGGCCATGCGGTTGTTGAAGGCGGCGATGTAGTAGACGGCGGCGTAGACGATGCGGTCGCCCTGGATGTCCATGAGCCGCGCCGCCGGAGCCGGTTCGGCCAGCACCCCCTCGGCCCGGCGCAGGGCGGCCAGGATGGCCGAGCGCACGGCCACGGGCGGCGCGTGGACCGGAGCCGGCACGTTGACGATCTGGCGCAGGTGGGAGGCCGGCCGGTCGTAGTTGACCAGCCGTTCCTTGGCCACGAGGTTGTTGGGGAGAAGCACCGCGTTGGCCTCGATGGTCACCACCTTGGTGTAGCGCCAGGTGACTTCCGTCACCTGCCCCTCAACGTCGCCCACCTTGATCCAGTCCCCTTCGCTGAAAGGCTTTTCGATCTGCAGCAGCAGGCCCGAAAACAGGCTGCCGATGGTGTCCTGCATGGACAGGCCGATGACGGCGGTGAGGATGGCCGAGGAGGTTAAAAGCGGCCCAAGCTGGATGTCGAGGATGTCGCGCAGCCCCCAGCCGGCCAGCACGGCCAGGATGAGGAACTTGCTCAGGTCCTGGAGGATATGGCGCGTGGGCCGCACGTCGCCCCGGCTTGGGGAGAACTTCTGGAAAAAGAAATCCACGGCATAGCGGGCCACCATCCACAAGGCGACCAGACTGGCCAGGGACACGGCCTTGTCCCCGGCGGCGGCGTCGGCCGGCGGCAGGGTGGCGGCCAACCCCCAGACGAGCCCCAGGCCGCACAGCCACTTGACGAGGCCCCCCAAGGGACGGCTAATGGCCCCCCGGCGGGCGAGCAGGGACAGGGCCAGGGAAACGGCCGCGAAAATCGCCAACCCAAGGGCGACGCGCGCCCCCACGTCCACGGCGGACGCGGACAAGCCGGTGGCGCTGCTGATGAAGGCAAGGGGTCCCTGGATCAAGGGCGGGGCTCCTGTGGCATTTTCGTGACGGCAAGGCGCAACCGTCCTACGTGTCCGGCCGGGCGGCGTCAACGCGCCGACTTTTTTCAAGGAGTAGAGAGCGATGGCAAGGAGGAAAACCGAGCGGCCGGACCCGTCGAGTCTGGGGCTGCCGCGCGTCGGGGTGGACAGCCACGCCCATCTCGACGGCGCGGGCGAAGATCGGGCCATGGCCACGCCCGAGGCCATAGGGGCCGTGCTCGACCGGGCGGCGGCGGCCGGGGTGGCCCAAGTCGGCCACGTGTTCCTGGGGCCGGCCGCCCACGCCGCCGGGCGCGGGCTTTTCGCCGGTCGGGGAGAGGTCTTTTTCCTGCTCGGCATCCATCCTTGCGACGCGGCCAAGGCCGTGCCCGGGGACGTGGCCGCCATGGAGGCGGCCTTCCGGGCCGATGCTGGCCTGAGGGCCGTGGGCGAGATCGGTCTGGACTACTACTGGGACGCCGGCACGGCCGAGGTGCAAAAGGCGCTTTTTCGCGACCAGCTGGCCCTGGCCCGGCAGCTCGACCTGCCCGTGGCCGTCCACAGCCGCGACGCCGCCGCCGACACCCTGGCCATCCTCGACGACCTGGGCTTTGCCGGCCGGCCGCTCGTGTGGCACTGCTTCGGCGGCGACGCGGCCCTGGCCGCCGAGATCTCCCGGCGCGGCTTTCATCTCTCCGTGCCCGGACCGGTGACCTACGCCAAGAACACGGCCCTGGCCGAGGCCGTGGCCGGCTGCGACCGTTCGCGGCTGTTGCTGGAAACCGACGCCCCCTATCTCGCCCCCGAACCCTGGCGCGGCAAGCGCAACGAGCCGGCCCTGCTTGCTTTCACGGCCGTGCGCGTGGCCGGCCTGCTGGGCCTGGAGCCGGCCGAGCTGTGGCAAATCACCGGCGACAACGCCCGGGCGTTTTTCCGGCTTTGATGTCGGGCCCTCTGGGAAAAGCGGTTTCACGGCTCAAGAAAAAAACCATGGTCCTCGGGCGGGGTGGGCGCATGACTGCAAGGACGCGTGCGGACACGCCGCGAAACCGTTTCTTTCGACCCCGCCGACCCGCCGGCCGTCTTGCCCAAAGCCGGCCGGCGCGGTAAGGTCGGCCGTGAAGTCTGACGCACAACCGGGAGACCTGCCGCCATGACCCTTGAAATCGCGACCCAGGGCGACATCGACCAGATCGTCGTATCCTCGCTGTCCCGCGCCTTTGTCCAGAAAATCTACCGCCACTGCTGGGGCAAGAACAACACCCCCTATTTCGCCGGCAACTGCTTCAAGGGCGTGCTCTATTTCGACGAGCGCCTGGCCATCAAGTACGCCGAGGACGTGGGTTTTCCCTGGCGCGGCTGGCTGTCGGCCCCCAAGTTCCACCACCGCACCGGAGCGAGCCTCCACGGGCTGTCGCTCACCGTGCGCGACGCCTCGGGAACGCGGGAAACCTCGGCCCTGGGGCTGGCCGTGGCCGAGGAGCGGCCCCGGCTCGACGGCTTCCTGGAGGGTCTTGGCGACGACGAGGTGCTGGCCGTGCTCGGGGCCGTGGACAAGGGCGAGATGCTGTTCACCCTGGCCGATTTCGACGGGACCTTTGACGCCGACAAACTGGTCATCGAGGTGGAGCGGTTTTCCGACCTGTACTGCGAGGAAGCCGTGGTCACCGGGATGCGCTACGACGGCCGGGTCATGAGCATGGAAACCGGCGAATCCCGGGGCAAGAGCATGGTCGATCCGCTGTTGATTGACCGGGACGGCAAACTCCTGGACATGTACGATTTCGCCTGATCGGCGATTTGATGCATCGCCGGCCCGGACCATGGGCTGCGCCTGCTCCATGGTTCGGGGCGTCTTTTCTTGACGCCCCGGACCAACCCTCCTATAACCTACACTGTGACGATTCCCGCGATAACGCCGCGTCAACCGCTGCGGAGGCAGACGTGAAATCCGTATTGGTCGTGGACGACGATCCCAGCATTCGCGCTCTGATCCGGCTCTATCTGGAGAGCGCCGGCTATGCCGTCATCGAGGCGGCCGACGGCAAGCGGGCCATGGCCGCCCTGGACGGCCAGCCGGTGGATCTGGTGATTCTCGACATCTTCATGCCGGAGATGGACGGGCTGGAAGTGTTGCAGGTGCTGCGCGGCCACTGCCAGACCTGCCGGGTGATGGCCATTTCCGGCGGTTCAGCCAAGATCGGCATGGATTTGCTGGGCCACGCCACCATCTTCGGGGCCGACGCGGTGCTCGAAAAACCCTTTGGCGAGGTCACGCTGCTGGATAAGGTGACCGCCCTTATCGGTCCCGCCGCCGACTGATCGCTTCCCCCTTCCCCTTTGTGCCGGCTGGTCCCCGCCGCCCCCCTTGCCCCCCTTTTCCCATATGGGGGGTCCGGGGGNNCCGCCGGAGGCATCCTCCTCTTCCCCCCCCCTACACCGGCCAGTCCAGGCGGGCCTTGGCCAAAAGGGCGGCGGCCCAGTCCCGGGCGGCGGCGGCGGCGTTGGCGTTGCCGGCGTCGGCCGCGCGTTCCAGGGCGGCGGCGGCCTTAGCCAGTTCGGGGAAGCCGTAAGAGCCGGCCGAGCCCTTGAGCTTGTGGCCCTGGCGGCGGGCTTCGTCCAGATCGCCCAGGTCCAGGGCGGTGCGGGCCGTGGCCAGGGTCTGGCTGGCCAGGTCGTAAAAGAGGGGCAGCAGGGCGGCCAGTCGGCCCGGGTTCGGGGCGTCGGCGTCGGGGGGGCGGGGCTTGGTCGGTTCGGCTGACTCGCCTTCCGGCCCGAGATAGTGGAGCAGGGTGCGCAGCACGGCCGCCTTGCGCACGGGCTTGGCCAGGAAATCGGTGAATCCGGCCTGCTCGCAGCGCAACCGGTGTTCTTCCAGGGCATGGGCGGTCAGGGCCAGGATGGGCGTGGGGTCCGTTCCTCGCTGCCGTTCCAATTCCCGGATGCGTCGGGTGGCCTCGTAGCCGTCCACCAGGGGCATCTCCAAGTCCATGAGCACCAAGGCATAGGGCGTGGCGGCGAACAGCTCCACGGCCTGGACGCCGTTTTCGGCCTCGTCGATGCAATAGTGGTCGCTTTCCAGGTAGAGGCGGATCAAGGCCAGGTTGTCGCGATTGTCGTCGACAAGCAGGAGGCGAGGGGGCGCGTTGGCTGGTTCCATGGACTCACCCGTAGACGGGAGACGCCAAAGGTTTTGATTGATTCTGACAGAAGATAGCCCCTGGGGGAGAAAATCGCAAGGCGCAAGGGCGATCAGGGCCGCAGGCACACGACCGTTTCGGGGCAGACGGCGGTGAAGTCGCGCAGAAACGTTTCCACCCGGCCGGCCTCGTCCGGGCTGTAGATCAGGCGCACCACGGCGGCGAACCGGTCCACCACCGTGGGCAGGGCCAGATTATCCTCGGCCTGGAGAAAAAACGTCAACAGCGACACGTTGGCCGAGGCCAGGCGCACGTACAGCCGGGCCGAGCCGGCGGGCACGGGATGGCGACGCCGCCTGGGCGGCCGTTTGCGGCGGCTCACAGGATGTCGCGGCCGGTGTCGGTGATAAGGGCCATGTGCTCCCAGCGCGCGCCGCCCCATTCGGGGTAGTACAAGCCCGGCTCCACGGTCACGATCATGCCCGGTTCCAGCACGCTTTCGGCCGAGGGGTTGAGGCTTGGGCCTTCGTGGGTCTCCAGGCCGATGCCGTGGCCCAGGGAATGGGTGAAGCGTTCGGCCACGCCTTCCCGGGCAAAGACCTCCCGGGCCAGGGCGTAGGCCTCGCGGCAGGCCATGCCCGGGCCGATGCGCTCCAGTACGGCGGCCTGGGCGGCCTGGACGCGGGCGAGCATCTCGGTGAAGCGCGCCGGGGGCTTGCTTCCTACCCAGACGGTGCGGGTCTGGTCCGAGCAGTAGTCGTCGGCCCGGCCGCCCACGTCCACCAGGACCAGGCAGCCGTCGGCGATGACGGTTTCCCCGGGGATGGCGTGGGGCAGGGCGGCGTTGGCGTCAACGGCCACAATGGGGGCAAAGGCCAGCTCGGAGGCCCCGAGCTCGCGGAAGCGTTTTTCGATCTCCCAGGCGGCCTGGGCTTCGGTGCGCCCGGGCAGGAGAATGTCCGGCAGGCTGGCCATGACGCCGTGGTTGATGGCGGCCGAGCGGCGCATCCGGGCGATCTCGGCGGCGTCCTTGCGCAGGCGAAGCGGCTCCACGGCCAGGGCCACGGGCGTCAGCGGCAAAAGCGCCGACAGCCGGCCGTGGACGTCGAAGGACAGGCTGGCCGGCTCGAACCCCAGGCGCGTCACTCCCCGGGCCTTGAGGAACTCGGTGATGGCGGCGTAGCGCCCGGCGCCGTAGATGCAGAGGTTTTGTTCCGGCCACAGGCGCAGGGCGGCGTCGCGGTAGCGGGCGTCGGTGAAGAGATAGTCGTCGCCGTCGGCCGTGACCACGACATAGCCGGCGGTCTCGTTGCACTGGGGATCGTGGAGTTCGAAGCCGCTTAAATAGAAGCGGTTGGCGGCGTGGGACACGAGCAGGGCGTCGTGGCCCATGGCGGCCAGGGCGGCACGCAGGCGGTCGCGGCGGCCGGCGAAAACGGCGTCGTCGTCGTTAGGGGCGGGGACGTTGGCGGTCATGGCATCTCCTTCACGCGGGCCGCGCCCGCCCGCGAAGGTGTTTCAGATCGGGCCGGCGACGTCAACCGGCCGGCGGCCGGACGGGAGGATGGCCCAGGGAAGCGCCTTTTGCCTCGGCTGGCCGCCGCGTCGGAGGCACGGTGTTTTCCGTCAAACGTCATCGACGTTCCTCGGGCTTTTCGGCCGACAACGAGCCAATTTCCGACGAAAACCTTCAAACCTTCTTCCCGATGGGGGGTCTGGGGGCCTCAGGCCCCCAGCCGCCGGAGGCACGATTTTAGAGCGTGTAGACGGTTTCCGGTTGCCCAAGAACTTGCCGCTGGGCCCACTCGATGCCCTGCATGATGGAGTGGTCCATGTTGCCGACCTCGTATTTCCAGCCGCCAAAGCGTCCCCGGGACTGGACGCCCAGCCGCTCCAGGGCCGGCTGGAGCACGGCCAGGGCGGCGTCGCGCTCCAGGCAGGGGATGGGGTAGGCGTAGTCCACCCGCATCTCCCAGGAAGCGTTCTGGCCGGCGACCTCGGCCGGGGCCAGAAGTGTTGTCGCGACCAGGCCGGCCACGGTGGCTCGCTCCAGACCGGCGAAGTCGGCCGGCTTGTGGGCGGAAAAGCTGGTCTCGGTCATGAACGCCCGGCTGCGCGGGATCATGCCGTCGGGATCGGGGGTGTTTAAGGGCGAGTAGTTGTGGAAATTGGTGACCCGGTAGAAGGGACAGTCGGTTTCCGGGAAATACATCCAGCAGCGCGGGTCCGGGGGCGCGCCGGCAAAGCCCAGGCCGTGGATGACCGAGCCGCTGTGCTTGAGCCGTCCGGCCGCCTCGAGCATGGCCGGGCTGGCCCCTTTCAGCTGGTCGGCGACGAAACGGTCCAGCGGGCCGGTGGTCAGCAGATGGTCGTAGACGATGACGTCGCCGGAAGCGGTGAGCACGGTCTTTTCGGCCGGATCGACCCGGCGGCAGGCCTCGCTCAGGCGCAGCCGGTCGGCGAAGCGGCCGGCCAGGCGGCGAAAGATCTCGCCCGTGCCGCCGCGCAGGGGAAAGCTGAAGGTGTTGTTGGGGCCCCAGGCCACGTCGTCCGTGCCGTAGATGATGTTTTTGACCACCCTTCCGGCGTCCACCACCGAGACGCGCTCGCCGATCCAGCGGTGGGACATGGCCGTGGCCGGATGGGCCCAGACCTTGAAGTTGTAGGGGACCATAAAAAGCCGCGCGATGCCCGGGCCGAACACCCGGTCGATCCACTCCCGGAAGTTGGCCGGCGCATCGGGGTGGACCCCGGCGGCTGCGTCGCGGCCGGCGGCCAGCAGCCCTTCGACGCATTCCCAGACGAGGTCCGGGGGCAGGCGGCGGATGTTGTTCTGGAAGGGGTAGGGCACGAAGGTGCCGGCCAGGCGTATCCAGGATTCGCGCTGGTGGCGCAGGACTTCGTCGCCCAGCAGTTCGTTAAGGAGCTTGTCGAAGGCCTTGTAGTGGGAAAAGACGACGTGTCCGCCCACGTCCCAGGTGTAGCCGGCGGCGTCGGTGAAGCTGGCGGCCAGGCCGCCGGGATAGGGATGGCGTTCGAGGACGAGGAAATCGTTTTCGCCGAGTTCGGCCAGGCGGTTGGCCGCGCCAAGGCCCGTGGGGCCGGCTCCGATGATCAGATATTTGACGCGCATGGTTGCCTCCGGGTGGGTGGGGGCAGGCGAGCAAAAAAAGGGCCAGCCGGAAAAGGAGAATAGAACTCCCGGGGCCGGACGAGCCGGCCCCGGGAGGAAAGATGTTGCGCCGGTCGTTTACCAGGCCGGGCGGCGGGGGGGACGCGGAGCGCGGGGCTTGGCCTCGTTGACCTTGAGGCTGCGGCCTTCGAACTCGGCGCCGTCCAGGGCCCGGATGGCTTCGTCAGCGGCGGCGTCGTCGTCCATCTCCACGAATCCGAAGCCGCGCGGTTTGCCGGTCTCGCGGTCGGAAATCAGTTTGACGGACTGGACGGGGCCGTAACGGCCAAACAGGTCACGGACGCTTTCCTCGGTGGTGCGGAAGGGCAGGTTGCCAACATAGATGTTTTTGGACATGAGACACGGACTCCCAAAACGGTTGACGTCAGCGAACGCGAAGCGTGGACGGAGGAGTGAGGGCTACCCGCCGGCTACGCTCCTCCCCGGGACAAACCCATCGGCCCTTGGGCCGTGAAGGCCTGACAGTTGGAGTGCGCCTGTCCGTCGGGACGGCGAAGGAAGGTATGGCAGGCGTTGCGCACTCGTATTCCAGACTCCGTTAGAGTCTCGCCGCGCAAACACGGGGAGGACGGTCACGCACCACACGCGAAGTCGTCACGGGTTTGAGCGAACATGAAAAACGATACCGAACCGGTCAATGGCTGGCAAGAAAAATTGTTCCTTTTTCCCCTTACACCCTGAATTTTTTCCGGTTTGCGTTGTTCCAAACCCGTCTTGAGGGCGTTTATTCCGACGAAAAGAGGATGCTTTCAGTCGTGAAATGAACTATCCAGCCTCAGTGTGCTCGTGCGCGTGTCCGGCGCGCCAACGTCAGGGAGGGCTGTACGACGCCATGACGGGAAAAATCGGGGCCAAACGATTCGCCGTGGCCGTGTCGGTGCGGGAAACCTACAAGACAGGGTTTGGCGGCACCACGCAGAGCGCCGAGCGCGCGATCTATTATTACGCCGAAAAAACGCCTGAAGCGGGCATCAGCGTTCAGGCCTTAAACGGCAACAGCGTGCCGAGCGGCGAGGTCACGCCGATCACTGAGGAGGAATTCCTCCAGAAGTTCAAGCCCGAACCGCTCATGTACTACAATCTGGTCAAGCCGCGCATGGAAGCCATGCAGGCCGAGCTGGAGCGCGGCGAGAAGCACCTGGAGGCCGGCCGGCTGGAGCGGGCCGAGGAATCCTTTCAGAAAGCCCTGGCCTACGACGCCGAGAACCTGCGCGCCATCTTTGGCCTGGGCAACGCCTACCTGTCCGGCGGCAAGCTCGACGACGCCCGCGACATCTTCGACAAGATCATGGGCATCGAGCTGGCCTTTGGCCCGGAAAACAAATTTTTGTTCAACGAATTCGGCATTCGGATGCGCAAGGCCGGGCTGCTGGCCCTGGCCAAGGCCTATTACGAGAAGGCCCTGGCTGTGAGCGAAAACGACGAGAACCTGCTTTTCAACCTCGGCCGGGTGCTCTACGAACTGGAGGAGTACGACGGCGCGGTGGAGGCGGCCGAGCGTTGTCTGGCGCTCAATTCCGGTTTTCTCATCGCGGCCAAGCTGGCCAAAGCGGCTCGCCGCCAGACGGGCACGGCCCTTGCCGGAGACGCTGCGCCTGGGGCTGCGCCCCCGCTCGCGCAAGACACCTGACCGCTCCAACGACCAGACAAGCGATCCGCGTCGAAAATCCCTTTACTATTTTCCCATTCGGGGGGTCTGGGGGCCTCAGGCCCCCAGCCGCCGGAGGCATTCTTCCCTCTTCTCTCTCCCCATCCCCTAAAACAAACACTCCACCAACTCCTCCACGCCCACGCCCAGCAGATACTCGCCCAGCTCCACCCCGCCCAAACGTTCGGCCAGGGCGTCGCGGTCGTGGCGGCAGCCGGTCAGCGCCGCTTCCAGTTCGGCCACGTCGCGCCGGCCGAAATAGTCGCCCAGAAGCCGCGCCGCAAGGATGACGCCGCCCTTGACGTCCAGATGGGCCTCGATAAGCCCGCCGGGCGTGCGGCGCGTGCGCGTGAAGCCGTAGGCCGGCGAGGTCCCGAAATTCCAGGCGTAGGTTCGGTAGCGGCTGGCGGCCAGTTCGGCCGCGCCGGCCGCCTCGTCCGGGGCCAGCGCCAGTTCGTCCGGCGTCGCCCCCGGGCAGACATGCCCCATGACGTGGGCCATGAAGTCGGTCACGGCCATGGGCGCGGGCAGATGGGCGGCGATGTTGGTGACGCGCTTGGCCACGCTTTTGACGGCCTTGTCGCGGTACTTTTCGGGATCGACCCGAAGCGCTCCGGCCAGATGGGACACGTCGGCGTCAAAGAGCAGGGTGCCGTGGTGCAGCACCCGGTCGCGCCAGACGTGCTGGGCGTTGCCGGAGAATTTTTGGCCCTCGATGGTCAGGTCGTTTCGGCCCTCGAAAGCGCACGCTACGCCCAGGGCCGCCACCGCCGCCAGGATCGGGGCGGTGAAGCCCTTGAAATCCATGGCCCCGCCGCCAAGGCTGATAAACGTGAAATTGACGTTGCCCAGATCGTGGAACACCGCGCCGCCGCCGCTTAAGCGGCGCACCACCGGGATGTCCCGCTCCCGCACGAAGGCTTCGTCGATCTGGGCTCGCGTGTTCTGGTTGCGCCCGACGATGACGGCCGGCGCGTTGCGCCACAGCATGAACACGTCGGTAGCGGCGTTTTTGAGCAGCCACTCCTCGGTGGCGAGATTCACGGCCGGATCGGTGGTCTCAAGCAGAATGGCGCGCACGGCAGGTCCTTTGCGGCTGGCGGTTGTCAGGAGTCGGGGCCAAGTTCGCCGGAGCGTTTGACGGCGCGAAGGAGCCTAAGCCCCAGGAGCACGGCGGCGGCGCAGCCCAGCGCCCCGAAAAGCGAGATGTCGAAGACCAGCGGCGGCACCCGGCTGGCCAGCACCTGGCAGGAGCCGAGAAAAAGCGCCGCCGTGACGATGCCGTAGACGAGGCGGTTTATGGTGGCGTCCAGGCCCCGGTGGACGAGGTGCACGTCGAGCCGGCCCTCGCGGGCGCGGCGCAGGATCTCGGCGGCGTCGCGGGGAAAGCTCTCGATAAGCGCGTTCCAGTCGCGCCAGCTGCGCCGGGCCCGGGTGAAAAGCGCCCCGGGCGAGAGCCGGCGGGCAATGATCTTGCCGGCGTAGGGCGCGATGACGTCAATGAGCGAAAAGCCCGGGGAGAGGGTTCGCGACGCGCCTTCCAGCACCACGAACACTTTGATGAGATGAGCCACCACCGGCGGCAGCAGGATGCCGTGGCGGCGCACGATGGCGGCCACGTCGGCCATGGCCCCGCCCAGGTCGAAGGCGCCAAGCTCCTGGCTGGCGTAATCGGCCACGAAGTCCTCGATGTCGGCCCGAAGCGCCGCCCGGTCCAGGCCCGGCGGCAGCCGGCCGATGCGCATGACCTGTTCGGTGAGCCCCTCGGCGTCGCCCTCGGCCACGGCCAAAAGCGCGTCTTCCATGGCCCGGCGAGTGCGCTCGTCGATGCGCCCGACCATGCCGCAGTCCAGGAAGCCCAGCCGGTTCCCGGGCAGCACCAGCAGATTGCCGGGGTGCGGGTCGGCATGAAAGAAATTGTCGCGGAAAATCATCTCCAAAAACACGTCGGCGGCCAGCCTGGCCATGGCCGTGCGCCGGGCCGCGGCCTCGGGCGACAGCTCGCCGGCCAGCCGCGACAGCGGCTGCCCGACCAGCTCCTCCATGGTCAGCACTTCCCGGGCGCAGCGCTCGGGATAGGGGCGCGGAAAGGCCACGCCCGGCTCGGAAGCGAAATTGGCCGCGAAATGGCGCAGGTTGCGCTCCTCGCGTACGAAATCGAGTTCGCGAAGGATGGTGCGGCGCATCTCGGCGGCCACGGCCAGGGGCTGATACAGCCGCAGCTCCACCACGCCCCGCTCGGCCAGCTCGGCCAGCCCCATGAGGATGTCGAGATCGGCCCGCACCCGTTCCTCGATGCCGGCATGGCGCACCTTGACCACCACCGCCGTGCCGTCGGGCAGCCTGGCCCGATGCACCTGGCCGATGGAGGCGCTGGCCATGGGCACGGGATCAAAGCCCTCGAAGAGTTCTTCCACCGGCGCGCCAAGCGCCTCGCGGATCGTGCGCTCCACCGCCTCGGGCGCATCAGGTTCGGTGTCGGCCCGAAGCTTGGCCAGCTCCGCCGCCACCTCCGGCCCCACAAGATCGGCCCGGGTGCTGAGTATCTGGCCAAGCTTGATGGCCGTGCCCCCAAGCTCGGTCAGCGCCAGCCGCAGCCGCTCCTCACGCTTCAGCGTCGCCAGACTGGCCCCCGACGGGCTGACCAGCAGGTCTTTTAAAAACGCCGGGTCCGTGGCGGCCAGAAACTCGGCCAGCCCGTAGCGCGCCAGCACCCCGGCGATTTCCCGGAATCTGCGGGCGTTTCTGGCAAAATGCGGTATCGAGGCAAGTGACAGCATGGCGGCGCGTCCCTTAAAAAATACGATAGTATTTTTTAAGAAAAATTACTGGTTTTATCTGTTGCTTCTCGTGGACGCGGCGCGAGGGCCTGAGGCGGAGAAGCCGAGGAGGAAGAGAAGAATGCCTCCGGCGGCCGGGAGGGGGTTCCCCCCTCCCGGACCCTCCCATATAGGGGGATAGGGTGGCCGGAGTCATGGTCCGCGCGTCTCACACGGTTAAGGGCCGAAGGCTTAGATCGGGCAATCCGGGGGCTGGCGACGCCAGCGGTAGGCCTCCACGGTGTTGCTCATGAGCGTGGCGATGGTCATGGGGCCGACGCCGCCGGGCACCGGCGTCATGGCCGAAGCCACGTCGGTGAGGTTGTCGTAGTCCACGTCGCCGCACAGCTTGCCGTCGGGCAGACGGTTCATGCCCACGTCCACGATGACCGCGCCGGGCTTGACCATGTCGCGGGTGATGAGTTTCGGCTTGCCGATGGCCGGCACGATGAAGTCGGCCTCGCGCACCACGGCGGCCAGGTCCGGCGTGCGCGAATGGCACACCGTCACCGTGGCGTTGCCGAAGGGCGAAGCGGCCGACAGCAGCATGGCCATGGGCTTGCCCACGATGTTGCTGCGTCCGATGACCACCGCCCGCTTGCCGGCCGGGGAAAGGCCGTAATATTCCAGAAGCTTGATGACGCCGAAAGGCGTGCACGGCTTGAGGCAGGGCAACCCGATGGACAGCCGGCCGACGTTTTCGGGATGGAAGCCGTCCACGTCCTTTTTGGGATCGACCAGAGCCAAACAGCGCTGGGCGTCCAAGCCCTTGGGCAAGGGCAGCTGGAGTAGGATGCCGTCGATGTCCTCGCTGCTGGAAAGCTCGGTGATGAGCTTCTCCAACGCGCACTGGCCGATGCCGCCGTCGAGCCGCCAGATGCGGGACACGAAGCCCACTTCCTCGCAGGCCTTTTCCTTGTAGCGGACGTAAATCTGGGAAGCCGGGTCCTCGCCAACGAGGATGACGGCCAGATGCGGGGCGCGCCCGTGCTGGCGCACCAGGGCGTCCACGTCGTTTTTCACGCGCTGGCGCAATTCGGCCGCGACTTTCTTGCCGTCAATAAGCAGCATGGCGAAATCTCCTTGGAAAGCGGTCAACAGCGGCTCCAGCCGCCGACGTCACGGCGACACTCTTAACCGGGCAGGCGGGCGTCGTCTACTGATGCGATGTGGAGGGGAGGGTGCAGGAGGAGGAGAAGAGAAAGAGGAAGATGCCTCCGGCGGCCGGGGGGATGATCCCCCCGGACCCCTGCAATGGGAAAAAGTTTTTAGGGGGTTTGTCCCTCGAAGCATCCCCGTCCGGCCGCCGGAGGCACAAAAAAAGCCCTGGAAACCATCGCTGGTTCCCAGGGCGTCTCACGAAGCACCTCCGCCCGGCCCCTTTACCCCCTTTCAGGGAGGGTCCGGGAGGGGCTTAGCCCCTCCCGGCCGCCGGAGGCATCTTCTCTTCTCTTCTTTTCGTCTCTACTCTTCGTCGCCTTCGGGCTCTTCTTCGTACCACTGGCCGGCCATGACCGGGCCGTAGTAGATGGCCATGTCTTCCAGCTC
Organism: Solidesulfovibrio magneticus; assembly: GCA_002482565.1. Taxonomy (GTDB): domain Bacteria; phylum Desulfobacterota; class Desulfovibrionia; order Desulfovibrionales; family Desulfovibrionaceae; genus Solidesulfovibrio; species Solidesulfovibrio magneticus_B. The sequence continues at coordinate 19,665 of DLGG01000107.1, read as the reverse complement.
TTCCTCGATGCGCAGCAGCTGGTTGTATTTGGCCAGGCGGTCGGAGCGGCAAAGCGACCCGGTCTTGATCTGGCCGGCGTTGACGGCCACGGACAGGTCGGCGATGAAGCTGTCCTCGGTCTCGCCCGAGCGGTGGGAGACCACCGTGGTGTAGGCGGCCTGTTTGGCCATCTCGATGGTGTCCAGGGTCTCGGTGACGGTGCCGATCTGGTTGAGCTTGATGAGGATGGAGTTGGCCACGCCCTGGTCGATGCCTTCGGCCAGGATGTCGGGGTTGGTGACGAAGATGTCGTCGCCGACGAGCTGGATGCGCTCGCCGAGGTTCAGCGTCAGCGTCTTCCAGCCGGGCCAGTCGGACTCGGCCAGGCCGTCCTCGATGGAGATCAGCGGGTAGCGCTCGACGAAGCCGCCCAGGTAATCGACCATTTCGGTCGAGGACAGGGAGAGGTTTTCGCCGGTGAGCACGTATTTGCCGTTTTTATAGAATTCCGAGGCGGCGGCGTCGATGGCCAGGGAGATTTCGGAGCCCGGGCGGTAGCCGGATTCCTCGATGGCCTTGATGATGTACTTGAAGGCCTCGTCGTGGCTCTTGAGATTGGGGGCGAAACCGCCCTCGTCGCCCACGGCGGTCATGTGGCCGTCGGCGGCCAGGATCTTTTTGAGGGTGTGGAAGGTCTCGGCGCCCATGCGCAGGGCGTCGGCGAAGGTGCGCGCGCCAAGGGGAATGATCATGAATTCCTGGATGTCCAGGTTGTTGGGAGCGTGCGCGCCGCCGTTGATGATGTTCATCATGGGCACGGGCAGCACCTTGGAATTGATGCCGCCGATGTACTGGTACAGCGGCAGCCCCAGGAAGTTGGAGGCGGCGCGGCACACGGCCAGGGACACGCCGAGGATGGCGTTGGCGCCCAGGCGCGATTTGTTTTCGGTGCCGTCGGTGTCGATCATGAGGTTGTCGATGGCCACCTGCTGCAGGGCGTCCATGCCGATGACGGTGTCGGCCAGTTCGCCCTGGACGTTCTCCACGGCCTTGGTGACGCCCTTGCCGGCGTAGCGGGAGGCGTCCTGATCGCGCATTTCCAGGGCTTCGCGGGAGCCGGTGGACGCGCCCGAGGGGACGGCGGCCCGGCCGGACGCGCCGGACTCCAGGGTGACCTCCACCTCGACGGTGGGATTGCCGCGCGAATCGAGGATTTCCCTGGCCCAAACGGCCGCTATGGTGCTCATGCTGGTCTCCTTGAAAGTATGGGGTTTGGCGTTGTGTGCGTGGAAGGCGGGCCGCGTGGCCCGACACTGTTGGCTGTAGCGCAATTCCAAACGATTTATAAGCCCCGGGGCCGGGCAAAATGCCGGGGGCGGCGGGGGGATCGGGAATGTCGTCCAGGCTTCGTCAGATCGTGATGTCCGGGAAGTCCTCGACGCCGGCCGGTTTGGCGTGCCGGGCCAGATAGCGCAGGAAGGCCTTGGCCTCGGCGAAGTCCGGATCGGCGGCCACGGCCTTTTCCAGGAGCGCCCGGCAGCCGGCCGGGTCGCCTTTTTCGTAGAGGGTGCGGGCGAGGTTGAACATGAGGCGTTCGTCGTCCGGGGAGAGCTCCAGGGCCTTGCGATAGTAGTTGGCCGCGCCGTCGAAATCGCCGCTTTTGCGCAGGCTTATGCCGAAGGCGTTTATGGCGAGCTTTTGGCCTTCGGCCGTGGCCGCGCCCGCGCCGCCCTGGAGCACGGCCAGGGCGTCCTCGCCGGTGTCGGGCCGGCCGGCGGCGGCCAGGGCGGCCAGGATGACCATGAACAGGGCCTGTTCGGGCGGGGGCAGGGTTTTGTGGTCGAGGCTAGGCCCGACGTCGCGCAGCAGCCGGGCCAGCACCAGCGCGGCCGGAGCGATGCGCTCGCTGTACAGCAGCGGTGCCGGCACGAAATGGCGCAGGAATTCTTCCGGCGTGACGATCTTTTGCAGGGGCATGGGCAGGTGTTTTTCGTCCAGGGGAAAGATGACGATGCGGGCCGGCCCGAGCTTCATGGCCAGCCAGTCGATGCGCTGGACAAAGCCGCGCCCGGAACCGCCCTGGCCGCCCATCTTCTCGCGCTTCTCGGACTGGTAACAGCCGAGGATCTCCGGCAGCGTCGTCATGATCGGCCTCCCGGCCGGCTTGAGGCCAGCCACAATTGCCGCAATCCTTCGAGCAACAGTTCCGGCCGTACGTCGCGAATGACCGGACAGATGGGGGCGAGCTTCTCGGCGAAGCCGCCGGTGGCCAGCACGTGGACGTCGCCGCCAAGGTGGGCCTTTAAGCGGGCGGTCACGCCCGTCACCATGTCGGCAAAGCCGAAGACGAAGCCCTGGTTGATGCAGTCCGTGGTGGAACGGCCGATGGACAGCGCCCCGTCGCCCGGGTCCAGGGCCACATGGGGCAGCTTGGCCGTCTTGCTGACCAGCCCGGACAGCGACGTCATGAGGCCCGGGCAGATGAGCCCGCCCAGGAAGGCGTCGTCCTGGACGCAGTCGAAATTGGTGGCCGTGCCGAAATCCACCACAATGACCGAGGCCGCGCCCACGGCCCGACGGCCGGCAAAGGCCGTGACCAGCCGGTCGGCCCCGACTTCGTGGGGCCGGCCGTAGAGGTTTTTGAGCGGTATGGGGATGTCGGTGGGCACGAAGCGCAGCCGCACGCCGAGATAGCGCGAGATGGCGTGTTCGATGATGGGATTCAGCGGCGGCACCACGCTGGAGGCTACGGCGGCCTCGATGTCGGCCGGCCGGCAGCCGTGAAAGGGCAGGGCCGAGGCCAGGGCCAGACCCAGACTGTCCGGGGTGGCGCTGCGGTCGGTGGGCAGGGCGAACGACGACAAAAGCCCCCCGGCCTCGGCCAGGCCGAACTTGATGTTGGTGTTGCCGATATCGACCAGAAGGGCGGGCATGGCGGTTACGAGGCGCCGGCCGGGCGCACGCCCAGGCGCGAGAGAAAGGTTTCCACGACGGGCAGGCTGCGCCGCACCATTTCGTCCACCCCGGCGGCGGTGGGATGCAGGCCGTCGGGCATGGTCAGGCCGGGAACGCCGGTGACGCCGTCGAGGAAGGAGGGGTAGAGCACGGCGTCGTATTTCTTGGCCAGCTCGGCATAGACGGCGTCGAGTTCCCGGGCGTAGGCCGCGCCGTAGTTGCGCATGGCCTGGATGCCGCAGAGCAGGACCGGGATGCCGGCCGCCTTGAGTCGGGCCAGGATGGCGTCGAGGTTGTCCCGGGGCACGGCCGTGGGCATGCCGCGCAGCATGTCGTTGGCCCCGAGCTCCAGGATGACGCCGGCCGGCTTGGCGGCCAGCACCGCGTCGAGGCGGGCCAGGCCGCCGGCGGTGGTGTCGCCGGAGATGCCGAAATTGAGGATGTCCACGTCGTAGCCGCGCGCGGCCAGGGCCTTGGCAAGCTTGGCCGGGTAGGCGTCGGCGGCGGGCAGATTCCAGCCGGCGGTGAGGCTGTCGCCCAGGGCGGCCAGGGTCAGGGCCGAGGCGGTCTGCGGCATGAAGGCTCCAAGGACGGCCAGAAGCAGGGCCAGCCAAACCGGCGCGGTTTGTCTTTTCCGGGCAAGCTGGTATCCTGCCGGGGACGGCACGGGGCGCGGCGCGCCCGCTGTGGGGATGTTGGAGGCGTGCATGATTTCCTTGTCCGATGTACGGCTGACGTTACAAAGCCAGGCCGGCGGGGTCAACATCCTGCGCGGCGTGGATTTTGCCGCCGCTGCCGGCGAGGTGGCGGCGGTGATGGGGCCTTCGGGCGCGGGCAAGACCACGCTTTTAATGCTCATGGCCGGGCTTCTCGCCCCCACCTCCGGCACGGTGACCGTGGCCGGCCATGACCTGACCACCATGGGCGAGGACGGGCTCGCCCGCTTTCGCCGCGACAACGTGGGCATCGTGTTCCAGGCCTTCCACCTCGTGCCGGCCATGACGGCGCTGGAAAACGTGGCCCTGCCGCTGGAGTTCGCCGGCCGGGCCGACGCCTTCGACCAGGCGGCCAAGGCCCTGGACGCCGTGGGGCTGTCGCAGCGGCGCGGCCATTTCCCGGCCGAGCTGTCCGGCGGCGAGCAGCAGCGGGTGGCCCTGGCCCGGGCCCTGGCCCCGCGTCCGCGCCTGCTTTTGGCCGACGAACCTACCGGCAACCTCGACGGCGAGACCGGGCAGATGGTCATGGAACTGCTCTTTTCCCTGTCCGGCGGCATGACGCTTATTCTCGTCACCCACGATCCGGGGCTGGCCGAGCGCTGCGGCCGGGTTGTCCACATACGCGACGGTCGGGTGGCCGGAGACGGCCCAAGCGCGTCATGAAGCGGCTGTTTTTCGTCCCGCGCGGCCGCTCCACCCCGGAGCGGCTGGCGCGCGGCCTGCTGCTGGCCGGGGTGTTCGCCCTGGCCGTTGTCGCTTATCAGCAAAATTTCGAGCGGGTCATCGCGCGCACTGAGGCTCGGGGCGTGGTGGCCGATCCGGCCGGGACGCTCACCCGCGAGGACCGGCTGTGGCTGCTGGAAGCGGCCGAGCATCTGCGCGGGCGTTTCGGCCTGGAACTGGCCGTGCGGCTGGGAACCGATGTTCCCCCGCCGGCCCTGAACAATCCCAAAAAAATCGTCGTGTACGCGGCCCCGGACTGCGCCGGCAGCCGGGTGGTCCTGCCGCCCCTGGCCGCCGCCGGTCTGCCGGCCGGGCTGCCGGCCGATCTGGCCAGGGAGCATTTGGACGCCGCCTGCCGGGCGGGCAAGGCCCGCGAGGGCCTGCTGGCGACGGTGGGCCTGCTCGTTTCGGCCCTGGACGAGGCCGCCGACAAGGCAAAAGGAGACGATACGTGACCGAGGAAACCAAAGCGCCGCAGCAAAACGTGATCATCTTTACCGACGGGGCCTGTCTGGGCAATCCCGGCCCCGGCGGCTACGGCGCGGTGCTGCTTCGCGGCGACGAGCGCCGGGAATTCTCCGGCGGCCGCAAGCTGACCACCAACAACCGCATGGAACTTTTAGCCTGCATCGTGGCCCTGGAAGAGCTGGCCGAGCCGAGCGTGGTGTCCATCACCACCGACTCGCGCTACGTCCACGACGCCATCGAGAAGCGCTGGCTGGCTTCGTGGCAGAAAAAGGGCTGGGTCAATTCCGAGCGTAAGCCGGTGAAGAATCAAGACCTGTGGCTGCGGCTGCTGCCGCTTCTGTCCCGCCACAAGGTCAAATTCAGCTGGGTGCGCGGCCACACCGGCCACCCCGAAAACGAGCGCTGCGACGTGCTCGCCCGGCAAGCCGCCAATTCGCGGGGGCTGGAGGCGGACGCGGGGTATCCGGGGTAACTTGAATATCTATTAGCAATATCTTAATAAGGGGGCGCAAGTTTTTGCGGCCCCTTTATTTTTTCGTGGATGGAATTTTGGAGCGAGTAAGTGAAATATACGATATTTTATTCCTGGCAGTCAGATTTACCTAATAATACAAATCGTCGCTTTATTGAAGATGTCATTAATCGAGCTGCTAAAGATGTTAACTCTAGCGATGAATATGAAGTATATATTATCTTAGACAGGGATACCCAAGGTGTGCCAGGTTCTCCAAACATAAGCCAGACGATTTTAGAAAAAATCAAGAAGAGCGACGCGTTTGTCGCGGATATATCGATTGTTACAGGTGGGAAGGAGTCTGGAGGTCGGCCGTCGCCTAATCCAAATGTGCTGTTAGAGTTGGGGTACGCGATTGCCTTGTTGGGGTGGGAAAGGATAGTTTTGTTTTGCAATGACATTTATGGCGTTGATGATGATTTGCCATTCGATATACGTCAGCATAGACGAATAAACTATAGTCTCCGTCAGGAGGATGAGAAGCAACAAACTCGTCAGAGGTTGTCTTCCGTCTTTAAGCAGGCTTTGATTGAATTTATCAATCATGGTCGACGTAGCGTAGTTCGGCGAGAGCCAGATTTGCAGGTGTCCTGGGCTAGTTTAGAGATTGCATCTAGAAAAGCAAAGTTAGAAAGAAGTGAATTTGTTGTTGTTCCACGACTTCCAACTGTTGAACAAGTTAATGAAGAATTGAATCGAGAAATTGAAAGCGTTAGAGGAATTAATGGAGAAGTAGATTCTGAGTGGGAAAACAAGGTGAAGAAGTATATTCATGCAATGGAAGAATTTCGGTCTAAAATACAAAACAAATCCGTCTTTCAAGGGTATGTTGCTGGTTTGCAAGAGTATCGTTCTCGTGGCGTTTCGTTGATGCTTAGAAATGAAGGCAGAGCAAGTGCGTCGGATGTTAGAGTCGAAATAGAAGTTCCAAGTTGGCTTTTGGCTTTAGAGAAAAAAACGAGTTCCGGTAATGTGTTGGCAAAACCAAAGCAACCAAAGCTCGTGCCCACTATCCCAAAGCGACAGTCCTTATATAGTTCGCTTGTTTCTGGGGTTGTTACGAGTTCGATTTCTTATCCCATGATGGATAATTATGTTGATGTTGCACGAAATTATAGCGATATTAATAGGGCATCTCGCTGTTTTGTGTCTGGGGATGGTCAGAAAATTGTGTTTCGAGCGCAAAGGTTGCTGCATAAACATGAATTGAAGATTGATGAAGATGTCTTCTATTTGGCCGCGATCTCTTCTGCTTCAATCGGAGCCGTTGAAATAAAGGCTGATGTATTTTGCTCAGAGTACGAGGATTGGCGAGAGGTGAACTTGAGACTTGAAATAGTTTGAGTTTTATCTTTTGAAGTCAAATCCAGTTGGGTGCATAGCCACGCAAACCCTTCTCAGGTCAGCAACGTGAGATAGCGCGCCAGGACCTCCTCGACGAGGGCCTGGGACGCCTGCCCCACAATCTTCACCCCTCTGGCGCGCCAGTCGATGCTGCGCGTGTGGTCGGCCAGCACCACGCCGTAACACCGTTCGCCTTCGGGGATGGGCGCTTCAAAGGGATAGCCTTTTTGCCGGCTGGTGATCGGGGCCACGATGGCCAAGCCGGAGGCCTTGTTGTAGACGCCGGGAGAGAGCACAAGGCCAAACCGGGGGCCGCCCTGTTCGTGTCCGGCCTTGGGATCGAAGTCGAGGTGGACGAAATCGCCTCGCTCCGGATGCTCCCTCACCAGATTTCCCTGCCCTTGGGCTGGCCCCAGTCCGTGGCCTCATGCCTGTTCTCGTCCGTGATCCGGCTGACCAGATCGGCGAGACGGTATTGCGGTTTGGGCTGCGCCTTTTTGATGACGATCCCTTCCGCGGACTGGGTGATGCTGACGGCGTCGCCGGCGTCCAGCCCGGCGTCGGCGGCCATGCCCTTGGGAATGCGCACGCCCAGGCTGTTTCCCCACTTCGCCAAGACTGTTTCCACGGCGAACCTCCCACTTCCGCGCAGCGACGTCGGACCTTTGCCGACAGCGTCGCTTGTGCCCAAGGCCATACGGCCTTGTCTGTCAAGGTTTTGTGTATAAACTTTGTGTATACACGGTTCGTGCTTGCGTCAAGGGCGCGGGGTGCCGTCCAGTCTGATCGCGCCTGCCGACACGCAGGCAGGGCAGGCGCGATCTGATGCCCTACGCCTTGGGATACCCCACGCACTGGGCCATGATGATGTGCTGCTTCTCGCCCAGCCCCATGGCCTTGGACAGGGCCGGCAGGTCGATGTTGGCCCGCACCACCGTGCCCAGGCCCATGACCGCGCAGTACAGGTACACGTTCTGGCTCACGTAGCCGGTGTCGGCCCAGGCCAGGTTGGAACGGTCTTGGTCGGTCTTGCCGGCAACCTTGCCCATGTCCGCCACGTAGATCAGATCCAGCGGCGCTTCGGCCACGTAGGACTGGGTGCCGGTCAGGGCCCGGATGTCCTGGGAGCCCTTGCGCGACAGCATGTGGTCCTTGGGTTCGTAGAGAAAAAAGCCGTCCTTTTTGACCACCCAAACGTCGATTTCCTGCTTGTTGACGGCTGTGGGCGCGGTGCGCTTGCCGGTCTCCTTGCGGTTGACGCCGCAGGCCGCCCACAAAAGGCCTGACAGCATCTCGGCCGGGATGTCCTTGTCGGCGTAGCTGCGGCTGGACTGCCGGGCGCGCAGGGCTTCTTCGAGGGTCTTGCCGCCCGGCAGGGCCGGCGGCGGCAGGATGTCGGCATTCTGGGCCAGGGCGTCGCGCGCCCCGCCGATTCCCAGGCCGACGCACAGCGTGCCGGCTGTTTTCATAAACGCTCTTCTGTCCACTGGGCACTCCTTTCGAGGCATGGGTCGCCTCAGTGGACCCAGGCTAGGAGCCGGAGCGGTCGATGTCCAGCCATGGGCGGGGCGCGGCGACGCGCGTCATGGGCCTAACGAGGCGTGGAACGCTGGTGGGAGCTTGGGAAAAACACCGGAGTTCCGGGTCGTTGTCATGACAATGGCTGCGCGGCGAAGAATGTGCTGCGCGGCAGTATGAAATTTTCTTCAAGAAGCGTTCGGGCCGTGCCGCCCGGCGGCGTCGCCGGTCACGCTTAACAAAGCGCGCGAGAAAGACCAGCGCCCCGGACCGCCCCCTTTCCCCCTTTTCTTCATTCGGGGGGTCCGGGGGCCTCAGGCCCCCGGCCGCCGGAGGCATCTTATCTCTCTCTAATCTTGACTATTTACCGCCTCAGGCGGCAGTTCGCCGCCTTTGGCCGCTTCGCCGCCTTTGCCGAGCATGTCGGCGTCGGCCAGGATCATGATGAGCCGTTTGAACATGGCCCGGTCGAAGGTTTCCTTGCGGGCTTCCATTTTTCGCAGGGCCTCGAAGGGCGGATAGGCCGGCCGCCAGACGCAGGCCCTGGTCAGGGCGTCGTAGGTGTTGCACACGGTCAGCGCCTTGACGAAAAACGGGATGCCGGCTGCCGGCAGGCCGGCCGGGAAGCCCTTGCCGTCCTCCTGTTCGTGATGGAACAGGATGCAGTGCAGCGTTTCCGTGGGCAGGGGCAGGCCCACCAGCAGCCCCACGCCCATGGCCGGGTGGGACTTGAACAGCGCTTCTTCCTCGGGCGTCCAGCCGTCGGGCCGGCGGTCCATGAGGCCCGTGGGCAGCCCGGTCTTGCCGATGTCGTGGAGCAGCGCCCCGACCCCGACTTTGACCAGCAGCTCCTCGGTCATGCCCTTGTGGTCCATGAGCATGATGGAGGTGAGCACCATGGAGGCCAGGCCGTGCTGGTAGTCCTGGTAGCCCTTGCTGATGAGCGGGGCGAGATTTTGCATGGCTCCGGGGCTTTGCAGGAAGCCGATGGATTGGCGCACGAGCTTGCCCACCTGGTCGAACCGGGCGCGGCTGATGGAGTGGGGCAGCTTTTCTTCCAGCACGCCGCGCACCTGCTGGGTGGCGCTGGCGTGCCAGACCTCGGCCCGGTCGGCTACGGGAATGGATTCGTCGAGGAGAATTTCGCCCAGGTTGTCGCGCAGATAGTTTTCGTAGTGGCGCAGCTCGCCCCGGTGGACGTAGACGTTCTCGACGTTGCCGGCCCGCAGCCGTCGCAACTGGTCCTGGGTGAAAGCCCCTCCCCGGGTGGCGAACAGCACGAGTCCCTGGCCCTTGCGGACGTAGAGGGAGAATTTCCCCGTGCCCCAGGGGCGCAGGTAGGCGGTCTTGATGGGCGCGTAGGATTTGAGTTCTTGGGCCGGAATCGTGTCGTCGGCAGCGCCTGGAGGCGGCGCGGGTTTGCCGGTCATGGCTGGCCGCCTTCGCCGTCGGCGGCTTCCTGCAGGGGCAGACGCATTTCCACTACCTCGTCGTCATAGTTGCGGACCACGGAAAATCCGAGTTTTTCGGCCAGTCCCTGCATGCCGCCGTTTTCCATGAGCGCTTGGCCGGTCAGTTCCTTGGTTCCCCGGCCCCGGCAATAGCGGATGATCTTTTCCATGAGGGTGCGGCCAAGACCGGCGCCTTTCTGGTCCGAGCGCACGATGACGGCGAATTCCGCCGTGGCGTTGTCGGGCCGGGTGGAGGCGCGCACCACGCCCAGGGTTTCGGGCCGGCCGTCTTGGCCGGGGCCGGTGGCGATGAAGGCCATTTCGCGCTCGTAGTCGATCTGGGTGAGCTTGGCCATTTCGGCGTGGGACAGGGTGGTGACCACGCCGAAGAACCGGTAGCGCAGGTCCTCGGGGGACAGGTGCTTGAAGAATTCGAAATGGGCCGGCTCGTCCTCGGGCCGGATGGGCCGCAGGAGCACCTCGCGGCCGTTTCGCAGGGTGGCTTTCTCCTCCAGCTCGCGCGGATAGGGCCGGATGGCCAGGCGGTGGGGATTGGGGTTTTCCTCGGACGAGAGCCGGATGGCCGCGCCGATGACCGTGACGCCGTCCGGGTGGGCCAGGACGGGGTTGAGGTCCACGGCGGCCACCCGTTCGAGGTCGGCCATGCACTGGGAAATCTGGTTGAGCGTCAGGTAGAGCGCGCCGAGGTCCGCCGGCGGCTGGCCGCCGACGCCGGCCAGGGCGGCCGAGACCCGGGTGCGGCCAACCAGGTCCTTGGCCAGGGACATGTTCAGCGGCGTGAGCGCCACGGCCTTGTCCCGGGTGACCCGGGCGGCCAGCCCGCCCTGGCCGAAGACGACGTAGGGGCCGAAAACCGCATCGACCCGGGCCTGGATGGTGACTTCGTGGGCGGCCAGTCGCCGGCCCATTTCCTGGATGACGTAGCCTTCGATGCGGGCGTGGGGCACATGCTCCAGGGCGCGGCGGCGGGCGGCCTGGGCCGCCTCGCGCACGGCCTCGGGGCCGGTGACGTCGAGCACGATGCCGCCGACGTCAAAGGGTTTGGGGATGTCGGGGGAGACGATCTTGACGGCCACGGGATAGCCCAGGGCATCGGCGGCGGCCACGGCGTCGTCGATGTCCTCGGTGAGCTGGGAGGCCACGGCCCGCACGCCGTAATAGCCGAGCACTTCCTTGGCCTCGGGGTCGGTCAGCGTGAGCCGGCCTTCGGCGAAGGCGCGTTCCACCACGGCCCGGGCCGCCTCGGGGTCCGGCGCGAAGGCTTCCGGGAGGCTGGCCGGCATCTCCATGAGGAGTTCCTGGTTTTTGCGGTAGCGGGCCAGCTGCACGAAGGCCGTCACGGCCTGATCCGGGGTGGCGTAGGCCGGCACGCCGGCATTGTTCAAAATCTTAAGCGCCTCGCCGCCGGCCGGGTCGTAGCCCATGAAGCAGGCCAGCACCGTGCGGCTGGTCTTGGCCGCCACCTCGGCCACGGCCTTGGCCGTCGCCTCGGGCGACACACCGGGAAAGGGCACGTGGACGACCAGCACGGCGCTGCCGCCGGGAATGCGCAAAAGCGCCCGCAGGGCATCGGCGTAGAGGCTCGGGGCGGCGTCCACGCCCATGTCCACCACGCCCTTGCGCTGCCAGTTGGGGCCTAAAAGCGGCGAGAGCGCGGCGTCGGCCTCGGCGTCGAAGGGGGCCAGCCGCCCGCCGCCGTCCAGAAGCGCGTCGGCGGCCATGACGCCCACCGAGCCGCCGTTGGTGAGGATGGAAAGATGGTCGCCGCTAAGGGGCCTGGCCCGGGCCAGGGTCTCGGCGGCGTCGAAAAGCGTGTCGATTTCGCCCACGCGCAACATGCCGGCCCGGCGGAAGGCCTCGTCGTAGACCTCGTCGCGCCCTTCGTCCGGCCCTGGCGGAAAAAGCGTCCACAGCTTGCGCCCGGGTTTGACGACCAAAAGCGGCTTGTTGCGGGCGGCGGCCCGGGAAGCGCTCATAAACGACCGGGCGTCGGTGACGGACTCGACGTAGAGCAAAATGGAGCGCGTGTTGGGGTCGCTGGCCATGTAGTCGAGGATGTCGGCGTACTTGAGGTCCACCCGGTCGCCCAGGGACAGGATGTGGGAAAACCCGACGCCCTTGGTGTGGGCCCAGTCGAGGACGGCGGTGAAAAGCGAGGCGGACTGGGAAATAAAGGCCATGCGCCCGGGCCGGGCGTCGCGGTTGGCCAGGGAGCAGTTGAGGCCGATGCCGGGCACTAAAAGGCCCATGCCCGACGGGCCGAGGATGCGGATGCCCGACGGCGCGGCCGCCTCGATCATGCGCTGCTGCAGTTCGCGCTTGGCCGCCGGTTCGAGCTTGGCGTAGCCCGGGGGCAGGGCCACCGCCGCGCCCACGCCGCGCCGGCCGAGTTCGCGCAGGGTCTCGGGCACGGACGCCGGTCCGGTGCAGATGACGGCCAGATCCGGGGTCAGCGGCAAGGTGTCGACGGAGCGGTAGCAGGTCACGCCGTTGATTTCGGCCAGATCCGGGGCCACGGGCATGACCGGGCCGAGAAACTTGCCGCCAAGCAGGTTTCGCATGACCACCGCGCCCACATGGGCGGGGTCGGCCGATGCGCCGACCACGGCCACGGAGTTGGGACGGAACAAGGCGTCCAGGCTTCGGGCGCTCAATGCGGCGGTCTCCCTGTTGGCGGTTGCGGTTTGGGCGAGGATAGAAGCCTCTGGCGGCCAAGGCAAGGGGTTTCGCCGAATCGCCGGGCTGTGCCCACCTTCCAGGGGCTTGTATTGACAGGAACTACGGCCGGGGGCAGAGTCTCAAGCATCGGCAAAGGCCGTCTGGGAGGACGTCATGGAAGCCACGACCAGCCTTGTCACGGACAACGAGTTTTTTTCCGCCGAACGCCGCGACCGTGTTCTTGTCGTGCGCGGCAAGCCGCACTTCACCCGTCACGCCGGGGATCTCAAAAAGATCGACGCCTTTTTCGACCACCTGGAAATCATCGCCCGCACCGACGAGGTCGGGGTGGTGGCCTTTATCGGGTCTCCGGAAAAATCCGGCGGCGAAGACACCCTGGAATTCTTCGAAACCCTGCTCGGCTCGCGCCGGGAAGACTACCTGCTCCAGCGCCTGCTCAACCTCGTCAACAACTACGCCCTGACCATGGCGGGCCTCAACAAGCTCACCATAAACGCCGACTGCGGCCGCATCTCGCTTTTCCACCTGAGCATGTCCCTGGCCTGCGACTACCGCATCGTGGCCGAAGGCACGGTGTTCGAAAACGCCTTTGTGGAGCTGGGAACCCTGCCCAAGGGCGGCTGCGGCTATTTTCTGTCGCGGCTGCTCGGCGGCGGCAAGGCGGCCGAGGTGCTCACCTGGCCCCGATTCTCGGCCGAGGAGGCCCTGACCCTGGGCATCGTGGATCGCATCGTGCCCCGGGACAAGCTGGAGCAAACGGCCCTGGACATGGCCGACAACTACCAGGAAGAGCAGGTGGCGGCCATGCTGGCCGTGCGCCGGCTGCTCAAAAGCGACGTCAACGAACTGCGCCGCTCCCTGGAAACCGAAGACATGCTGCTCCTTAATCGCGTCAACTCCCCGGCCTTCCGCAAAGTCCTGGAAGCCCGCGCCGCCGCGCGCGGGCGATAGGGGGAGGGGAGGAGGAAGAAGACGGGAATGCCTCCGGCGGCCGGGAGGGGCTAAGCCCCTCCCGGACCCTCCCTGATAGGGGGTAAAGGGGCTGGCGGGGATGTTTCGGGGGCGAGAGTGTAGAAAACCCTGAGGCAAGTGCACGCGTCTCGCGCGGAGCAAGCAAACGGCTCGGCCGACTGTNNACAGTCGGCCGAGCCGTTTGCTTTCAGGCGTCCTGGGGCGCGCGCAGCGTCACCGTGACCACGGTGCGCCCGGGTACGGTCGTGTCCGCGACGACGTCGCCGCCAAAGGCCCGGGCGATAAGCCGGGCGCTGTAGGCCCCAAGGCCCGTGCCCCGCGCCTTGCCGGCCGTGACGTGCTTCTCGAACAGCCGGGCGCGGATTGGCGGCGGCACTTCCCCGGGATTGTCGATGACCAGGCGCGGCGAGGGCGGATCGGCTACGGTGACGAGCACCGGCCCGGCCTCGCCGGCCGCTTCCAGGGCGTTTTTGAGCAGATTGACCAGCAGGGCCGTGACCATGGCCCGTTCGCCCAGGACGTCGAACCCCTCGGCCGCGGCTTCATAGACCACGCGCAGTTCCCGGCCGCCCGTCAGATACGGGGCCAGCTCCTCCCGGGCCTCGGCCAGCAGCGCGGCCAGGGGCAACGGCCGCGGGATGAGCCCCAGGCTGCCGGATTCCAGCCGGTAGAGGTGCAGCGACAGGTTGATGCGCGCGGTCATGGCCGCCACGGCCCGCTCCAGCATGGCCGTCAGCTCGCGCTGCCGGACGTTGAGTGGTCCGGCCAGCTCCAGGGCCTCCAGGGCGCTGGCCACGGTGGCCAACGGGCTTTTGAGGTCGTGGCGCATGACTTGGTTGATGTCGTTTTTGAGTTGCTCCAATCGCTTGGCCTCGCTGACGTCTTCCACGAGGAACACCACGCCGCGTTCCGGGTGGTCGGGGTCGAGCCGGCGGCCCACGGCGCGCAGGGCACGGCCGCGCCCGTCGTCGTCCACAACGGTTTCGATCTCGGCGTCGTGGTTGGTAGCGGCCCGGGCGATGCCGTCCATGAGCGGCCGGGCCTGGGGCACGTCGGCCAGGGTCAGGCCGTTGAGGTCTGCCCGGCCGAGCTGCAGGGCGAGGCAGCGGTTGGCGAAGCAGAAGCGTTGGCCACGCACCATGCCGATGCCGAAGCGCCGGTCGTCGAGGATCATGGAGAGCAAGGCGTTTTCCCGGGCCAGATCGTCGCGGGCGCTTTCGCTGCGGGCTTTTTCCTCGGCCAGCCGACGGCGCTGCGCCTCGGCGCTGGCCGCCTGTTCCCGCAGGAGCTTGACGCGGTAGGCCAGGGCCAGGGACATGATGAGGGCTTCCGCTGCCGTGGATGCCAGTATCGCATGGATGCTGGCCGGGGTGGCCGCCACCACGCCAAGCCAGGTCAGGGAATGCAGCGCCCCGCACGCCACGAAAAAGCCCCAGCCGACAGCAAACGGCACGGCTGGCCGAAAGCCCTGGACCAGACGCGTCACGGCGGCAATGGACAGGATGGTGGAGGTGACAAGGCCCATGGGCGGGCCGATGAATTCGCTGGCTTCGGGGCCGGTGGCGGCAAAGGCGACCGTGGCCGCCAAAGCCAGGCCGATTTGCAACACCAGTAGACGGTCGAGGCGGGGGCTTTCGGTTCTGGTCAGCAGGAAGGAACGGGTGAAAAGCCCCATGTTGGCGAAGAGCAGCGAGCTGGAGATTTCGAAGCAGTTGAGAAAAAAGGCATGGTCCTCGCCTGTCGGCGCGGGAATAAGTTCGGCCGCCAAGCCAGAGGAGCAGGCGTAGTACACGATGAGCAACGCCGTGTTGGTAACGTACAGGGCGTAGCTCGGGTCGCGCAGCGAAAAGTAGAGAAATAGGTTGTAGACAAGCATCGCGCCCATGAGTCCGAAGAAAAGACCCAGTGTCCAGGGCCGGGCGGCAAGGAGCTTTTGAGCTTGGGCGGCCGTGAGCACGGCCGGATTGACGTTGACCGCGCCGTAGCCGGCCAGCCGGACGTAGAGCGTCGCGGTCCCTGGCGGCAGGGCCGGCAGGGCATACGTGTCGGGCAGATAGAGGTTCCACTCGCCGGGTAAAAGGCGGTCCGCTCCGGGACGCTCGGGGAGAAACCATTGCTGCAGGCGGAAATACGGCCAGTTCAAATCCACGGCGTAGGCGTTGGCCTCTATCCCTTGCGGCGCGGTGAGGCTCAGGCGCAGCCAGAAGACCGTATTGCCCGGGGCGGCGTAGCGCCCCTGGGGCAGGGGGCGGAAGCGGCCTTCCCGCTCCAGGGCCAGGGCGGCGGCCAGATCGACGTCGGCTTCGGGGCCGTCGAGGACGGCCAGGGTGGTGATGGCCGGCGGCAGGGGTGTCTGGGCCGCCGCGCCGGAAAGGACAAGGCACAGGAAAAAAAACGCCGCGACAAGGGCGCGGGTCGCCGCCGGAACAAGGACCCGGCGGGCGGGGCGAGGCGTCCTGGCGGTCAGCCCTGCCGGCATGGCCGCACGGGAAGGCTTGTCCGGCACGACGACGTTGGCGGCAGGGCGGCCCGCAGGGGCGGAAAACGGTTCTCCATGGCCGCCTGTGTGCCATGAAGCCCCGGCCGGGCGCAAGACAAGGAACGGGCGCGACGGCGAGTATCCCATCCGCGAAAAGCGCATACGACTTTTCGTAGAAAACGAGCTAAAGCCATTAATTTATTAAAAAATACTATCGTATTTTTTAAGGGACGCGGCGGCTAAAAGTAACGCATGCTCACTTTCTTGAGTTCCTTGAGGCTGAAAAGCATGGCGTAGTCGTCCAGGCCTGTTGCGGCCGAAACGGCGGCCACCACGGCCTGGCAGTCCTCGGGGGAACGGCCGTGGATCATGGTGTAGAGGTTATACGGCCAGTCCAGGCAGGTCACGCGGTGGTAGCAGTGGCTAATCTCCTGCCGCTTGGCCATGATGGCCCCGACCCGGTCCACGTCTTCCTCGGGCACGAACCAGGCCACCATGACGTTGGCCCCGTAGCCGGCCTTCTGATGCTTGAGGGTGGCCCCGAAACGGCGGATTTCGCCGGTATCGACCATGCGCGAGAGCAGGTCCACGACGTGCTCCTCGGTGGTTCCCACGGCGGCGGCGATGTCGGCGTAGGGCGTGGCCGTGTCGGGCAGGTTGTCCTGCACACGCTTTAAGATTTCACGGTCGAGGTCGGTCAGTTCGGTGATGCCCGATGCATGGGCCATGGCGACTCCTTGGGGACTGGCGGGTCTGGAAAGCCTTTGTCCTTAGCGGCTTTGTGTGCTAGAGGCAACCGTGGCGGACAATACGCCAAACGGACCGCCGGCAGCGGCGGGGCAAGGGCGGCCCAAGCCCGCCCGGAGGGAACCACATGAAGATCGCGGTGATAGGCGGCGGCAGCTGGGGCACGACCCTGGCCGATCTGGCGGCGAAAAAAGGCCTGGACGCCCGTTTGTGGGTGCGCGAGCAGGCGGTCATGAACGAGATCCGCTCCACCCGGGAAAATTCCTGGTACCTGCCCGGCCGCAAACTTTCGGACCATCTCGAGGTCAGCACCGATCCGGCGGCCGTGGCCGAGGGCGTGTCCCACTTCGTTTTCGCCGTGCCCTGTCAGTTCATCCGGGCCGCCTACCAGCGGTTCATCAAATACCTGCCCAAAAACGCGGTGGTCATCTGCGCCAGCAAGGGCATCGAGCTCGACACGCTCATGACCATGTCCCAGGTCTGCCAGGACGCCCTGGCCTCCATCAAGCCGCGTTTCGCCATGCTCTCCGGCCCGTCGTTCGCCTATGAGGTCATCCGCGAGATGCCCACGGCCGTGACCCTGGCCTGCAAGGACAAAAAAGCGGCCAAGGACGTGCAGGAAGCCCTGTCCACGCCGTATTTTCGGATCTACACCACCTCCGACGTGCGCGGGGTGGAACTTGGCGGGGCGATAAAAAACATCGTGGCCATCGCCGCCGGCGTGGCCGACGGCCTGGGATTCGGCGGCGACGCCCGGGCGGCGCTCATCACCCGGGGCCTGCACGAGATGAGCCGGCTGGGCAAGGCCATGGGCGGCGACCGCCAGACCTTCATGGGGCTTTCCGGCATGGGTGATCTGGTGCTGACCTGCACCGGCGACCTGTCGCGCAACCGGCAGGTGGGCCTGCGCCTGGCCAAGGGCCAAAAGCTCCTGGACATCCTGGCCGAGATGAAAATGGTGGCCGAAGGCGTGAAGACCGCCGAGGCCGTCCACGCCCTGGGCCGCAAGCTCGGCGTGGAAATGCCCATCACCGAACAGGTCTACGCCATCCTCTACCAGGACAAGGACCCGTCCAAGGCCGTCTACGAACTCATGACCCGGGACCTCAAGGACGAATAGTCCCGGTCCGCGAAGTCCCGTCCCTTCCGTCCACTCCGGCCGGACGCTCCGGCGTCCGGCCGTCAATCGCCCCTGGAGGACGCCGGGGTT
The DNA here is from genome assembly GCA_002482565.1 of Solidesulfovibrio magneticus. Classification (GTDB taxonomy): domain Bacteria; phylum Desulfobacterota; class Desulfovibrionia; order Desulfovibrionales; family Desulfovibrionaceae; genus Solidesulfovibrio; species Solidesulfovibrio magneticus_B. The sequence continues at coordinate 1,888 of DLGG01000107.1, read as the reverse complement.
CCCGCGTCCTCCAGGCAGGCCAGTTCCTCGCCGTCAAAATCAAGGACTCTTAGCGCCAGCCCTGGTTCGGGACCGGCGAAGCGCCGCATGTGGCCCAGCGCCTCCCGGGACAGGACAGCGACCAGGGCCGCCTTGGCCTTGGGCGAGGGCGCTTCCTCCAGGGCCTGCCGGGCGGTGTTGGCCCGGCCCGCCTGCTCGGCCGCGTCCTCGGGCCAGCCCGCTTCCCGGCACCAGCCGGCCAGGGCGGAAAAATCCGTGTCCCCGCGCCAGGCATGGGTGTTCTCCAGCCCCTGGGCCATCTTGACCAGCTTGCCGCCAAAGGCCGCCCAGACGATGCGGCCAAAGCGCCGTGCGGCCGCCTCCCGCAAGGCGTGGGCGAAAAAATCCGCCGCCTGAATAAGCGCCGTGGCCGGTAGATCCGGTTCGGCCGCCGCCAGCAGAGCCTCGCTGCGCCGGCCCGTGGAAAACCCCACGGCCGGATGCCCCAGCGCCCGGGCCACGTCCAGGGCCTCGCTGATGGACACCCGCCAGGCGTCGTGGCTGAAAGGCCGCACAATGCCCGTGACGCCAAGAATCGAAATGCCGCCCACGATGCCCAGGCGCGGATTGAGGGTCTTTTTGGCGATGTCCTCGCCGCCCGCCACCGTGACCACGGCCCGAAGCCCGTGCGTGTCGTGTCCGAAAAAAGAGTACTGGGCATTTTGCTGGCAGGACGATGCGGCAAGCGGTTTATTGAAAACAATACTATCGTATTGTTTTTTGGCCGCGCCGCATTCCTGGACCGCCTCGGCCACGGCGGCGGCGATTTGGGCGCGCGGGGCCGGGTTGATGGCCGCCTGGCCCACCGCCACCGGCAACCCGGGCAGGGTGACGCGCCCCACGCCCGCCCCGCCGTCCACGTTGATCTCCCCAGGCAGGCCGCCAAAGGACACCCGGCAGCCGATGGCCGCGCCATGGGTGGCGTCCGGGTCGTCGCCGCCGTCCTTGATGACGGCGCCGTACGCGCCCTCGCCGTCGCGCCTGACCTCGGCCACCGGCACGACCAATCGTCCGCCGCCGGGCAAGGGCACGTCGATGGTGTCCGGGACCTCGCCGCCAAGCAGCAAGATCGCGGCCGCCTTGGCCGCGCCGGCCGCCGCCGTGCCCGTGGTGAACCCCTCCCGCAATTTCCCCTCGCGCTTCATGCCCCCTCCGCGCAGGCCGCCACGAAGGCCGCCGCCGCCGTCGGGTTGCTGCCAAAATGGAGATGCACGTAGCTGCCAAGGGTCCCCCCGGCCGTGAAGCCCTCCGGCCCCTCGACCACGCCTTTGCGACCGGTCATGGCGTAAATGGCCGGCAACCCGTCCGGCACGGCGGCCAGCCGCGAATAGTGGAACTCATGCCCGCGAAGCCTCGTCCCGGCCGGTCCCAGGCAGGAGGCCGCCCGGGTCGTCACCTCCCGATACCCCAAGGCGGCGAAACGCTCGCCCATGACGGCCGTCAACGGAAAAACGCCGCACATGGCGTGGCCTTGCCCCTCCAAATCCACAAGCGATTCCATGAGATACATAAACCCGCCGCATTCGGCGTAGACCGGCCGGCCGGCGGCGCAAAACGCCCGCACCGCCCGCCGCATGGACACATTGGCAGCCAACTTTCCAGCCTGAAGCTCAGGATAGCCGCCGCCGAAATACAAGCCCCCCACGCCCTCGGGCAGCCCCGCGTCGTCCAAGGGCGAAAACGGCACGATCCTGGCCCCGGCCGCCTCCAGCAACCGCAGATTCTCGCCATAATAAAACGAGAACGCCCTGTCGCAGGCTACGCCGATGCAGGGGCGCTGCCCCTGCACCCCGCCGCCGGGCTCTGCCCGGACCCGGCAGGGCGCTGCCCTGCACCCGCCGGGCGCTGC
>DLGG01000105.1 GCA_002482565.1 Solidesulfovibrio magneticus | reverse complement strand
ACCAGCGACCAGCGACCAGCGACAAAACGTGCCGGGCGCGGTGCGCGGCCGTCAAGCCGCGACACGCCCAAGCAGCCAAAATTCCGATAAAAACGAGGTTGTTGCAAAAATCGATTTCGACGACGACCCGAAACCAGCGCGCATCATAACAGGTTGTATTCGTTATGGGTTTCCAAAGGGCTCAGCCCTTTGGTCGCCGAAGGCTTCAAAACCGACTATTTTTGCAAAAGCCTCAAACGAATACGGTGAGACAGCCGGCTCAGGCGAGCAGCGGCGCGGCCAGGGCTGCGGCCACGCGCACGGCGTCGGCCGGGGACAAGCGGACCATGACGCCGCGCTGGCCGGCGTTGATGATGACGTAGGGTTCGGTCAGCGCCGCCGCCTCGATGGCCACGGGCAGGCGTTTTTTCGCGCCAAAGGGGCTGATGCCGCCCACGTGGTAGCCGGTGGCCTTTTCGGCTTCGGCCGGCGGCATCATGGTCGCGGCCTTGCCGCCAAAGGCGGCGGCCACGCGCTTCATGGACAGCTCGCCGTCGGAGGGGACCACGCAGCAGGCCGGCTTGCCGTCCACCAGCACCATGAGCGTCTTGAGCACCCGCGCGGGCGGTTCGCCGATGGCGGCGGCGGCTTGCAGGCCGATGCGCTCGGCTCCGGACTGGTAGTCGTAGGTGAGAACTTCAAAAGCCGCGCCGGCCTTGGCCAGGGCCTGGGTGGCCCGGGTGGTCTTGGACATGTCGTGCGCTCCCATGCGTCATTGCGCCGCCCAGGGATAGCCGATGGGCCGGACGGCGGCAAGGGAGGCCGGGCGGCGGCTCGCCCGCCTCTATACGCCGTCGCCGCGACCCGGTATGGTCAGGGCAAGGAGCGCCGCCATGCCCGCTTGTCCATCCGATCCGCCCCGGCTGCGCCTCGTGCCCAGGCCCGAGAAAAAGCCTCGTTTCGCCCGCTACATCGGTATCGACTATTCCGGAGCCGAAGTGCCCCTCTCACCGCTCAAGGGACTTCGCGTCTACGTCGCCGATGGCGACGACCCGCCCTGGGAAGCGACCACCACCGAACCGGGCCGCAAATACTGGTGCCGCCAGGCCCTGGCCGACTGGCTCATCCAGCGTCTGGGCGAGGACGTCCCGACCCTTATCGGCATGGACCACGGGTTTTCCTTTCCCCTGGACTATTTCGACAAGTACGGGCTGCCCCATGACTGGCCGGCCTTTCTCGACGACTTCGCCGCCCACTGGCCCACGGACGAACCCTATATGTATGTGGATTTCATCCGCCAAGGCGCGTTTGGCGACGGCGCGGCCCGTATGGGCAGCTCGCGCTGGCGGCGGCTTTGCGAGGCGCGTACCGGCCGGGCCAAGTCGGTGTTTCATTTCGATGTGCCCGGCTCGGTGGCCAAGTCGACCTTCGCCGGCCTGACCCAGCTTCGGCGCATTCGCCGGGAGGTCGCCCGGCCGCTGCACTGCTGGCCCTTTGACGGCTTTACGCCCCCGGCCGGTGTGTCGGTTGCGGCCGAGGCCTATCCGTCCCTGGTCAGCCACCTGTATCCCCGGGACGGCCGCACCCCGGACCAGCACGACGCGTACAGCCTTTGCGCCTGGCTCCAGGCCACCGACCGGGCCGGACGGCTGAGCGCCTGCTTCGCGCCAAATCTCAGCGACGACGAGCGCCAGGCCGCCGCTATCGAGGGCTGGATTCTCGGCCTGGACTGACCGCCTGGCCGTCCCTCCCCCGCGCGGACGCTGCAGCACTTCAATAAGCCCTGGTTTCCGTGTGCCGCCGGCAAAACGGCCTCCGCGCTTCCAAGGACTCGACGCCAGGAGCCGTCCGGCGGTGGACCAAAAACAAAGCGGGACGCCCGCCAACGGACGTCCCGCTTCCCCGGAGGGTTCCCGGCATGGTGGGAACTATTTCATATCCACGGCCTTGACCCAGATGAGCGCGTCCTGGGACATGGCCTTGCCCTGAAACTCCTTGACCGGCCCCACGCCCATGGCGGCAAAGCCCCACCAGCCGGCTTTCGGCATGGCGTAGACAAAGACGCCGTTGGCGTCGGCCTTGATGGCCTGAGTGATGAAGCAGTCGTGGGGAGCGGCCACGGCGGCCTTCTTGTCAAAGCTGTTGGTGGCCATGTTCGCGGCGTGGTTCAAGTATTCCACCTCGATCTCGGCATTGGGCACGGGCTTGCCTTCGGAGAGCACCTGGCCCACGAACACGTTGCCGGTATAAAGGCCATAGGGCTTGGCCAGGGGCACGATCTCGGCGGGCAGGCCAAGGGGCTTGTCCCAGTTGCCGGGGATGCCGCCGACGTTGAGCACCAGTTTGGTGATCTGCTGCATGTAGGCCCCTTCCTCGGGCTCAAGATAGGGAGCCGGGACAAGGGCGAAAACATAGTCGCCGGGGCTGCGCAGCTTTTGCTTGAAGGTGTAGGCCTTGCCGGTGTTGCCCAGGCTCTTCCAGACGATGGGAGCCAGCCCCGCCTTGAGGTCGGTCTTTTGCGGCTCGCCCTCGCCGCCCTTCTGGTAGACCATGAAGAACTGCTCCGGCGCGCCCATGTCCATGGAATGACCGGCCTCGAAGGGGTGGGTAAAGACCAGACGCATGTCCACTTCGCCGCCCTTGTCCAGGGCGATTTCCGGGGTGTAGATCATCTGGAAGTGGGCCAGGGCCAGGCCGGGAAGAGTCAGGGCCAGGGCCAGGGCGGCCAGGACGCCGGCAACGGTCTTTTTGTGCTGCATGTCGTACTCCTGCGTTGGGGGTTTCCGCGTTATTCCAGGATCTTTTTGCCGTCGATCTCGATCTTGTGACCTTCGCCGGCCTCGAAAACGACAAAATACGCGCCTTCGGGCTTCTTGAAAGTATATTTGGACGTCTTGTCCATGGCCCCTTGTTCGATGACCTTGCCACCGCCGTCCTTGACGATAAGGCTCACGCCCGAGGCCGAGGAGCCGTCGGAAAAGCCGCCTTCGCAAGTGATGGTGCCGTCGGCGTTGTCAAAGCAGGTGCAAAGGGCGGTGTGGGCCTGGGCGGCCGCGGGCAGGGCCAGGACCATTGCTGCGATAGCGAGAACCATTTTCATTTTCAGTCGCATGATACGTCTCTCCGATCATCCGCGTCCGCGCGGGTTGAGGTTTTCCCGGGCGTAGCGCTTGCGCCGCGCCCGGGATTTCATGCTTACAAGAAGCCGGCCGGGCTAGGGGGTTGGCGTGGCCGGGCAGGCGTTCCCGGCCACGGGCAACACGCCCGGGGTCCGGTGCGGAATGAGGCCGGCGATGATGGTGGCGGCCACGGCCACGGCGTAAAAGCTCCACATGGCCGTGACGCCGTCGAGGCCCAGGAGCCTTGCGCCGGTGAAAACGGCGCTGGCCACGACAATGCCGAGCACCATGGGATAGAGGATGGCCAGGACCATCCACTTGGCCTGGCCGGTCTGAACCTTGATCATCATGGAAGTGGCCATGCAGGGCGGATAAAGCGCCATGAAGAGCATGAGCGCCAGGGCGTGCAGGGGCGTGAAATCGGCTTCGCCCTTGCGCATGGAATCCTCCAGCGAGGCGTTGTCGTTGCCGCCGGCTTCGAGCTTGTAGATGGCCCCCATGGTGGCCACGGCCGATTCCTTGGCGGCAAAGGCCGAAAGCAGGCCGGCGTTGACGCGCCAGTTGAATCCCGCAAACTGGGTCACGGGTTCCAGCGCCCGGCCAAGGATGCCCAGGAAGCTCGTTTCCAGGCGCTCGCGGCGCATCTCCAGGGTGATGCCGTCACGGGCGGCGGCGAAAGCCTTGACCCCGGCCTGGGCGGTTTTGGCCGCGGCGTCGGCCCGGGGCTTTAAGATGGCGAAGAAATCCGGGTTGTCGTCGCGGAACCTGGCGTCCACGGCCTTGGCCGCCTCGGCGTCCTCGACGCCGGTCCGGGCCGTCTTGTAGGCATCCTCATAGCGCAGGAAATGGAGCAGCCCGTCGCCGGTCAAGGCGGTCTCGAAGCGCGACCCGGCCACGGCGGCGTCAAGCTGCCCCCGGGCCTCGTCAAGCCGTTGCTGATAGACGGCCTTGTGCTCCCGGCTGATGCCCGGAAACTGGAGCAAAACAAAGACGATGACGGCCACGGCAGCCACCACGGTGACGATTTTCTGGATAAACAGCGCCACCTTCTCGATGGCCCGGGTGAGGAGGTTGCGCAGGGTCGGCATATGGTACGGCGGCATCTCCATGATAAACGGCGCGCTGTCGAGGTTGGCCAGCAGCGTGCCCGAGAGCAGCCGAGCGATGGGCAGGGCCATGAAAAGCGTCACCGTGGAGATGAAAAACATGGCCGCCGAGGCTTCCTGGGGAAAAAACGCGCCCACCAACAGGACATAGAGCGGCACCTTGGCCAGGCAGTTCATGAGCGGGATGATGAGGATGGTGGCCAACCGGGACTTGTCGTCCGGAATGGCCTTGCAGGCCATGACCCCGGGCACGCAGCAGCCGCCGAGATATACTCCGGCCAGCACCATGGGCAGGGTCGATTGCCCGTGCAGGCCGTAGGACCGAAAGAGCCGGTCCAGGATGAAGGCCATGCGCGGCATGTAGCCGGTGTCTTCCAGGAAGGCCACGCAGAAAAAGAGCAAGAAGAAGATCGGGATGTAGTTGAGCAGTGCATTGATGGAGTCCATGAACCACAGCCCGAGCGACCGAAGGACCGGGTCTTCGAGCATGCCGGACGGAGGCAGATAGCCGGCCACGAAGTTTTTGAGCCCGGCCAGAAGCGGCCAGGTGTAGTTGGTGAGCTTGTAGCCGTAAACGATGGACACTTGGTAGAGCACGAACAGCACGGCCACAAGAATGACCGGACCGAGGAACTTGTGGCACACAAGGTCGTCGATGCGGTCTGTGGCGGTGCGCTCGGGGCCGGCGGCCTTGAGGGTGGCGGCCTGGGCCAGATTTCTGGCCAGCCGGCGGCGGGCCAGGGCGGCAAAGGCGGCAGGGGATTCCCCGGACGCCTCCCCAAAGGCCTGCTGGCGCTCGGCGACAAGCGCCCCCAGGCGCACGGGATCGAAAAACACCTCGCCCACGAAAGCCATGGCCCCGGCGTCGCCTTCGAGCAGCCGCACGGCCAGCCAGCGCCTGGGCGCGCCCAGCTCCCCGCCCTCGGCCAGCACGTCCTCCACGGCCCGGATGTGGGGTTCCAGGGGGCCGTAGTCCACCCGAAACGGCTCATCCTTGGGGGGCTGCTCCATGGCCTGGGTCATGACCGCCGCCAGTTTCTCGCGGCCCTGGCCCTTGCGCCCCACGCCCGAGGACACCGGCACGCCCAGGCGCGCGGCCAAGGCCTCGATGTCGAGTTTCTGGCCCCGGCGTTCGGCCACGTCCATCATGTTGCAATGGACCACCACATTGGCCTCAAGCTCCAGCAGCTCCACGGTCAGGCACAGATGGCGGCGCAAATTGGAGGCGTCGATGACGTTGACCACCACCCGGGGATGGTCAAACAGCAGGAAGTCGCGGGTGACGCGCTCTTCCGGGGAATAGGAGCTGATGGAATAGGCGCCGGGCAGGTCCACCAGTTCGCAACTGCTGCCGCCGAGCTTGAAATGGCCGGATTTTTTTTCCACGGTGACGCCGGGAAAGTTGGCCACATGCTGGCGTGCGCCGGTGAGCATGTTGAAAACCGTGGACTTGCCGCAGTTGGGCTGCCCGGCCAGGGCGGCGAGGATGCGCGCGCTCATTTTGCCGTCACCTCGACCAATGAGGCCTCGCAGCGCCGCAGGCTGACCAGAAAGCCGCTGACCTTGATTTCGATAGGATCACGCAGCGGCGCGTTTCGCACCACCGTCACCGTTTCGCCCGGCACCAGCCCCAAATCGCCCAGGCGTTGCCCCAGGCAGCCGTCGCAGCCCACCCGGGCCACCGTGCATTGCCCGCCCGGGGCAATGGCCCCCAGATGCGTGCGGTTGTCGTCCTCGCGCCTGTCCATATTCCCTCCCAACAAGCCCGGGTTTTGGAAACGTTGATAATGGCTGTAAATTTCAATTACAGGCCACGGATTGGTCCGCCGCCGTCGTGCCGCACAGCCGGGCCATGAGGCTGTCCACGCCGGCCAGGGCTTCTTCCACCCGGCGGGCATGGTCCTGGCCGGCCAGGGACGATTCTTCGATGGCGGTGGCCTTGGCCAGGGTTTCGGCCAGGGCCTGGCCGGCCCGGTCCAGGGGGGCCAGGGACTGCCCAACGGCCTCGGCGCTGCCTTCGCCCTGGGTCCTGGCGGCCTCGGCGTCGCCGGCGATGGAACTCAAGGCCGCGCCCACCCGGCCGGAGAGGTCCAGCAGTTCGCCGGCGGCGGCGTTGGCGTCGGTCAAAAGACCGGCGTTGCCCTCGGCCTGGGCCATGACCCGGCCCAGGCGGGCGGCGGCCTGGGCGGCGGCCTCCTTGGAGCGCTCGGCCAGACGGCGCACCTCATCGGCCACCACGGCGAATCCCCGGCCGTGGTCACCGGCCCGAGCGGCCTCGATGGCGGCATTAAGGGCCAGCATGTTGGTCTGGTCGGCGATGTCGGCAATGGCCTCGCCGGTGTCGGCGGCAAAGCGCAAGCCGCCGAGCAGTTCGGCAAAGGAGGCGGAAAGGCCTTCCATGGCAGCTGACAGCGTGCGGCAGCCCTGCCCCAGGCCCTCTTCCAGACGACGGCCATCGGCGGCCGTGGCGGCGGCGGCGTTGGCCTTGGCGGCGGCGGCCAGGGCCGCGTCGGAGGCCTGGCGCACGGCGGCCAGGGCTATGTCGAGGAGGTCAATGGCTTC
>DLGG01000117.1 GCA_002482565.1 Solidesulfovibrio magneticus | reverse complement strand
GCCGTGAACAGTCTTTTTACCGAGGGGGACCCGACGGTCCCGCAAATGGCCACGGTGGTCACGGCCGCCTGGCTCAACGACATCCAGGAAAACCTGACCCGCACCATTGAGGCCGCCGGCATAACGCCGGTCAAGGGCGACTATGACCAGTTGCGCCAGGCCATCGGCCTGCTTTCCGGCGCGGGCATGGTGGGCGAGGTCCGGCTGTGGATGAGCGAAACCCTGCCGGCCAGCGGCGACTGGCTGGAGTGCAATGGCCCGTTGCTGCTCATTGTCGATTATCCGGCGCTCTTTGCCGTGCTTGGCCATACCTGGGGGACCGCGCCAACCGGCTATTTCAGAGGGCCGGACCTGCGCGGCGTGGTGCCGCGCGGCTGGGACCATGGACGCGGCAAGGACCCTGACGCGGCGCTTCGAACCGGCGGCGACCACGTCGGCTCAAGCCAGGACGACGCCATCAAGCGCCACAACCACCCGACCGGCGGCGCGGTCGGCACGGCCGGCGGCGGTACCGGCGTGTCGGATGCCCAGGCCTGGAACAACGCCGTGTACAACTATTACACCCGGGATTTTCTCGTGTCCTCGGACGGACTGCAGCCCGGGGCTTTCGCCAATGTTCCCATGGGTTCGGAAACCCGCATGAAAAACGTGAGCGTCATGTTCATCATTCGTTGGAGGTAGGCCGTGAAGCTTTTCTATCTGTACGATGCCCAGGGCGTTTTCCTTGGCCAGGGCGAGGCCCGGCTGTCCCCGGCCCGGCCGCACAACCCGGACGGCAGCCCCAATTACCTGCAGCCGGCCAATGCCACCGACCTGCCGCCGCCCCTGGTCGGCAATGGGCAGGTGCCGGTTTTCGACGGCGAGGCCTGGCGCGTGGAGGAAGACCACCGGGGCCAGGTCGCCTATGCCACGGCCGACGGCCGGCCCCTGGCCATCCTGGCCGTTGGCGCTTTGCCCGAAGGCGCGACACTGACCCCGCCGCCCAGCCGTCGCCATACCTGGGACGCGGTCACGGCGGCATGGCAGCCGGACATGGCCGCCATTCAGACCGACGCCGAGGCCGTCATCGACGCCCAGGCCGACGCGCTGCTTGCGCCGTATATCAGCCTGACGCCCGGCCGGGCCATGACCTACCTGGCCAAGGAGGGGCAAGCCCGGCAGTTCTTGGAGGCGGCCGCACCCGAGCCGGCCGACTATCCGCTTATTGCTGGCGAGGTGGGCATCACCGCCGACACGGCCAAGGCCGTGGCCGAAACCATCCTGGCAATGGCCAAGGCCTGGCACGTCATGGGCGGGGCCATCGAGGCCGTGCGCCTGGCCGCCAAGAAGCAGGTGCGCCAGGCCCCGACGCCCGAGGCGGTCCAGGCCGTGCTGGCCGGCATCGCCTGGCCCGAGGAGCCGACGGCGTGAGCGCCATCCCCACCGTCCCGGTGACGATCCGCTTTGTGGACACCCAAGGCCAAGGCATCCCCGGCGCGACGGTCAAGGCGGCGCTCACCTGCCAGGAGCGCTACCAGGGCCTGGATGTCCCGGGCCAGACGGCAGGCCTGACCGATGCCCAGGGCGAGGCCGTGCTGGCGCTTTTCCCCAACGAACTCGGGAGCGAAGGCAGTTCCTACGCCCTAAGCCTCGTCGATCCCTACGGCGGCACCTTCGTGCGTTTCGTGGCCATCCCTAATTCCCCCTGCGACGTGGAGCTGGGGGCGCACGTGACCACCGCCGTCACCGGCCCCCAGGGCCTGACCGGCCAGAAAGGCGAGCAGGGAGACAAAGGCGAAAAGGGGGACAAGGGCGACCAGGGAGAGCGCGGCCCCCAGGGCATCCAGGGCGTGCAAGGCGCAAAGGGCGACAAGGGGGACAAAGGCGACACGGGCGACCAGGGAGAACGCGGCCTGCAAGGATTGCAAGGGGTTCAAGGCGTCAAAGGCGACAAGGGCGACACCGGCCCCAAGGGCGACCGGGGCGAGCAAGGCCCGCCCGGCGACATGTCCAAGGCCAGGCGGCTGGCCATCATCTTTGGCTAGGAGCGCGTCATGGCATTAAAACCCTGGGCTTTGCCGAGCGTGACGGCCAACACCGTCACCGACTTCGTCGTCCCGACGGCCACCCTCGAAGCGGCCATTATTGGGCTCATTGTCTGCAACACCAGCACGGTGGATTCCGCCGACGTCACGGTGACCCTCACAACCGCTGCCGGAGTGGTCAAGGCAACCGTGCTCAAGGCGTCGCTTGGCCCGGGCGAGCAGGTGCATATGGACACCAAAGTCTGCATCGCCGCCAGCACCACCCCGGACAAGCTGCGGGCGCTTTCGACGCTGGCGTCGGTCTCGTTTCTGGCGTCGGGGGATGAGGGGTAGCCATGGCCGTCTCGAAACTCTCCGCCAAGCAACCGTGGACGGCCGTTTGGACCCCGGGCGTCAATCTGGTCAATTTCTACAACCTCTATGATTCTCGTGGCGACGTCACCATCAGCGTGGCCACGTCCATCCCGACGACGTTGGACGGCCCCATTCAAGTCGTGCGGTACGGAGCGCTGACGGTTAATGCGCCAATGACGGCGGCGCAGCGATGCCGTGGGTTTATGCCGCTGTGTGATTCGTTGTCGGTAGGTGCTGCCGGCTCTATCTCCATGACAGCCCGAGGCGCGGCAGGGGCGGCGAATTGGGCTGTGGACAAAGATATTTTTGTGCCGCAAGCTATCACATTTACTGGCAAGCATACCTCTTACGCCGACTTTTTGGCCTGGATACGCAAAACCGGCTACTGCATTTTCGATCCTTCGATGTATGCGAGTCCGCCCCCTGGAATGGGTGACGTTACGTGCGATTGGGCTACATGGGTTCCTTACGGTAGCACCATCATCTCGACGGCCGGCTGCGGAGCGGGAGCAAGCCCTGTCGGAAACTCCACGGGCAATACGGGTGGCACTGGCACGGGTGGCCCCGGCGGTGGTGGCGGCGGACCCGCTCCATATATGTGGGGGGCTGGCAGCCCGGGAGCGCCCGGGCGTGTTTGGGGCGGCGGCCAAGGCTCCGGCGGCGGCTCCAACACCCTGATGGACATATGGGGGCGGCAGGGCGGCTCCGCCAACTGCGGAGGCGGTGGCGCTGGTAATCCCGGAGGTCCATCAGGTGGAGCAGCCGGGGGGACAGCCGGGGCCAGCGGAACTGGCGGCGTCGTTATCATTATTTGCCGGGGCAGTGTCACGCTGACGGCCGGGCATTCGTTTTCAAGCAACGGCAGTGCTGGTGGTGCAGGCTACGGGGGACGGGACGTTCCGGCGTGCGGGGGCGGCGGTTCTGGAGGTGGTTTCATCGGCCTTTACTACGGGGCGACACTTACGGGGACTGTCAGTTACGCTGCCAATGGTGGAGCCGGTGGTACAGCGTCTGGCGCGAACAACAACGCCAGCAACTACAACGGAGGCCCGGGCGGCGCTGGCGTAATGCAGACAAAAGCATTTTCCACCATGGGATGGGCAGTATAATGACAACAATACTTCACAACCTCTTATCCGCCGCGTCCCGGGATTTCCTGGCCACTCTCGGCGTCACGATCCCCGAGGGCGACGACGTGACCATGGCCATCGGCACCGACACGGTGCGCATCGTCTCCGGCCATGACGCTTGCGTGGCGCTCTGTCCGGCCTTCCCGGGCTATCCGCTGGTGCTTGTGGAACGCGATGGCGTCCAACACCAACTGGCTTTTCCGACTTCCTGGAATGAAGTGGTCGCCTGGGCAGCCAACCCGCCGGCCAACGGCAGCCAAGCCGCGTCCCGGTATTCTCCGGCGGAATTCATGCGCCTGCTGACGCAAGAGGAACTGGACACCGTGCTCTTGGCCGAGGGCACGGACACCGACGTGCGCCGCATGTGGGCGTTCATCCGGGCCGTTGGCTATGTCGGTATGGCCGATCCCCTCACCCAAAACTCGTTATTGATGCTGCGCCAGAAAGGCTACATCGCCACCGACGAGCGTTTGCAGCAAATCCAGAACGGAGTCTTTCAGTTATGAGCAACCGGCTTGCGCGCTATGGCTGGAACATCCTGCTCGGCCTGGACCAGTTCCTTTCCGTCCTCACCGGCGGCGATCCCGACGAGACGGTTTCGAGCCGGGCCGGCAAGGCCGCCGTCGCCGGCAGCCGCCTCGGCCGACTGCTGGAAGCGGGCCTGGATGCCATTTTCGGAGCTGGCCATTGCCGCCGCTCCATCGAACCGGACGAAGGGGGAGAACGGGTAGCGAGGTATTAGGAAAGAATAAGAAGAGGAGCGGCAGGGCGGCGGACACCGCCCCACCGACGCGATGCGCTGACATCGCGCCACGGCCGAAGCCGCGCTCCAGCCCGCGCGGGCGTTAGAGGGCTACCGCTTCCGGCCCAACCTGTAAAGGCAAGCATGGAGATACGTTGCGGACAATGCGGACGTTTACTGGCCAAAGGCACCGGGACCATCGAAATCAAATGCCCCCGCTGCCGCACCATCAACCACGTGAGGGCCGCGAGCCCCATCACAGAAGGCCATGGAGCCTCCCCCAGGGAGCGCGCCAATGGCCAGACCGTATCATCCGCCCAAACCGAGTCCGTATGAACCGCCGACCGGCGACCAGCCGGGCTACCTGATAGGCGAAACCGGCGTGCAAGGTTTCGGCAAGCACGACCTTTACCTGGCCGCCATCCCGGCGGCCAGGGCACGGGAAACCATCGTGAGCAGGCATTATTCCAAGCGGGTGGTCAACAACAGCTACGTGCACCTTGGCGTTTACCACCAGGAGCAGTTCCGGGGCGTGCTGCAATTCGGGTACGCCCTGAATCCGCACTTGGCCGGTAAGGTGGTGGAGGGGACGAAGGTCGGCGAATACCTGGAGCTCAACCGCATGTGGCTGGACGACGCCTGTCCGCGCAACACGGAAAGCCAGGCGATAAGCTTTGCGGTCAAATACATCCGCCGGGCTTGCCCGACCGTGGCCTGGGTCCAGAGCTTCGCCGATGAACGCTGTGGAGGGTTGGGGGTGGTCTACCAAGCCAGCAACTTCTTGTACTGCGGCAGTCACCTGACGACCTTCTGGCACTTGGACGGGGATTGGTTCCATGTCTTGATGCTGACCGCGCACCGCAAACAAGGAGGTCGCGCCCAATTCCTCCGGGAGAACCTCAGCCGGGCCACCCGTCACCAATTCCGGCAGTTCCGCTATGTGCTCTTTTTGAAGCACCCCTGGCGCAAACGCCTCCGCCTGTCAGTCCAACCATACCCCAAGCGTGAGGCCGCGTGATCAAGTGCCAATGAAAGCGCAAATCAGTGCCAAATCGCGCGCCGCCGTACACCAGGCCGGCCGGATTGTCGGCTCACCCATGCCCGGCAAGAGGATGTCGCCAGCACCGACATCCCAGGGTCTGCCGTAAGCGATTCTGTCCCCCTCGTTTCTTATAGTTGGCGTTTCTCAGGTTTCGCCGCGCCCTATCCGCAATCAGAAGCAACGCCAGTTCTGGATCTGGGGGGACTCGATGTTGCCGCCAGGACGCTGCATGGGGGACGCTACGGGACTCGTCTCTTCAGGGCGAATAAGCTTGTTGCCATCTTGCCCTGGGCTGGGCATAAAAGCCTTCAGCGCTTTATACTCAAGTGACGGGTGGGGGCCATGCGATTATGCGGCGGCGTTTTTCTTGTTGCCCTGGTGGTCGTGATGGTCCTGATCTCCTCTGGTGCCGCCACCTTCGCCGATTCCTGGTGGATTGGCCTAGGGCTTTCTTGGACACCGACTTGGCGGTATGAATCTGCCGTTCGGGAGGTTCGTATGCAGAGTGAAAAAGGAGCGCCCAAGCGAGTCTGGGCACGTCACAAGCCCAGGCCGTGCGGCGGCTGCTTCGAGGCGAGGACATTGACTCGGTCGCCGGGAGTTGGGTGTGACCGTGCTACGTGATCCCCGTGGCGCTTCACGTTCCTTGAGGCAGGAGAGTCGGGCCTGAAGCCGGGACCGGTAAAGGAATCCGTTGATGTCGGCCGGATCCGGGAAACGAGCGGCGAACAGACCATGGAAAACGAGCTGCTTCGCAAGAAGATCGCCCGGCTGGAGCAAAACCCCCTTTGGCTCGGGTGAGGTCGAGGAAATGAGCCAAGCCGCCTCACCCTCCACAGGGAAGAACTACGGGCTGGCGCTTTTGGCCTTCAAGGAAACCTACGGCCGCCAGTGGCGGATTTGTCGGCGCGACTACAGATCGCCGGCTCAGATAAGGGAAAAGCGGAAAGCCGAGGACGCCAGGGCGGCATACTTTCAGGGCGAAACTGTCCGAGAAACCTAGACCGCTACACCCTGAGTAACTGTTTTGATGTCGAGCAACCGGCTGGGATGCTTGTCGGAGCATAGTTGGACTTCCTATTCGCAGGCTAAACCCCATGTTTTACGGTTGATGGATGTTTAGGTTCTGTATTTTTGTGTGCCATAACGCATTTGTTATATCTGATTACGGAGTTTTCATGGGGGCACTTCCTGTTCGATTGTTCGACTTAATTGCAAACCTTTTTTATAATGATGAAGTTAAGTCTGCTATAAAAAATGCAGTGTCACCGTCGCATGACTTGGCAATACTCGATGCTCCGTGCGGGACTGGAATTCTTACGCCGCTTTGTCTGCCGTCTCAGTATACCGGAATTGACCTTGACGCCGACAGAATTGCAAGCGCCAAAGAACGGTATGCTGGCGTCGGCAGTTTTTTCGTGGCAGACGCTGCAAAGCTTGATTTTCCTGGGGCCTCGTTTGATGTGATACTTGCGTCTGGCTTGTTTCATCATTTGGACGATGTCACTGTTTTGCGCGTCCTTGCAGAGTTCTCCCGAGTTTTGAAGCCACGAGGGCGACTCGTCGTCTTCGAGGCCATCTGGCCGCTGAACAGACTGAACGTGCTCGGTTACGTTATGCGACGCATGGACAAAGGTAAATTCGTCCGTCATGCTGCCGAATTCGAAAATATGTTCAAGCAATATTTCACAATATCCTCCGGGAGGCCTCTGAACAGCCTTTGTCTTGACTATGATCTGAAGGTCATGGTCCCTCATGGTGAAGAAGACAAGCTTTAGCGAGAAAATAAAATATATATAATGATATTTTACAGCTGTTTCATGTGATGGTTTGTAAGCTCTTTGTTTGTAAATGTGGAAATAGGCAAAATTTATTTGGTGTAACTGTCCTATTGTTTTGTTAGTTTAGTTGTTTTAAAGTGTGGTAAAAACGTTGTTTGTTGCTTGTTGATGTGTCGATGTTGTGATAGGATCGTGGGACTATTTTGTTTTATTATAGATATAGTGCGGCTTTTTTGGGGTAATTCAAGGTGGTCTTCGTATGTTTTCAAAGTTTTTATCCAAAGGAATTAGAAAGAAGTGTCTGTGAGATATGTTTTTAAAAATATCGCAATAATGCTTGCGAGAATATTCCTGGCAGCAGTTCCAGCCATAGTGACAATATGGTTGGTGCAATATTACTTTAATTCAGACCTGAGAGCTTTTTTTCCGGCTTATGACGCCGATCAATGCATGTACATTCGAGAAGCGAAGACTTTTGCGGCGGCAGGATTTGACGGTGGATATTATGGATTGAACGGCCAGACGGCGAAGGTCGGGCGATTTGGCCCCCACGGTGCGGCTTATCCAATTCTGTACGGCGGCTTGGCCCGGTTGTTTGGAGGCTGGCAAGACTGGTTGGCCCCGGTGTTCAACCTCGGTTTCGTCAGTCTGGCCCTGTTGATCTTGGGCAGACGGCTGTCGTTGAGTCGGTTGGCCGGAATCGTGGCCTTTATAGTGACTTTTTCTTCGTCGATGATCTATCTGCCGCTGTCGTATCAGGAAGCACTGCAATATGCCGTCGCCATGGTGCTGGCACTTGTTTTTTCGCTATTTTTCAACCGGCTCGAGAAGGGCAGCTCCGCCAGGTGGCGGAACTGGGGTGCCCTTGGAGTGGTATTGCTGGCTTCTCTGACGCGGCCAACCTGGGCCGTGCTTTTCCCGGCCGCGGTATATTGCGGAACTCCGGGCCGGCGGCGCGACATTCTCTATGCCGCAGTGCTTGGCGGAGGGCTGTTGTTTTTTGCTTATGCGCTATTTGCCATGACCGCTACACCCTGGAACGTTCCAACCGGTCCCGGAGTGCTCATTGCGTTGCTGCACGGCGATCTTGATCCCCTGATTTCGCCGCTTGTCGCCAATATGACAAGCTTGCTCGATTTTACTAACAACGCCAATTCTACGCTCGGACTCGCCATTATGCTCGGTGGGACCCTCCTGGCCATGGCCATCGGTAAAGGAATGGAATCGGAGTTCCAGCGCCGCAATGTTGCCATACATCTGTGCAATATGTTTTTTCCCGTCGCGATCTACATTGCTATCTATGCCGGCACAGGCAATCAACTTAACAGGCTCATCTCGGCGCATTTTCTCCTGAGTCTGACTTTAGCCATGTTGGTCGCGCCCCGGAGGGCCGGCCGTCTTGTCCTGGGGCCTGTGCTTGCAGGCTGTCTGGCCATGCTGCCGGCCACCCTGGCCAGCTATACGGCGTATGTCCGACCTGCCTATGATGACTATTTGGGTTGGCGCGACCGCATCGACGGATTGGGTCCGGATTTGTCCCGAGTGCTGCAGGTGGCCGCAAACGCTCCTTCGCCCTGGCTGCGCACCTTGATCGTGTACGGAGACGACGCCGCTCTGGCGTATTTGGCCGCCCCGGCGGAATTCGGCATCCAGGGCTACGATCTGCGTGGATTGGAAACGCCGTTTCGGGCGGGCTTTGCCCTGCTTGATCCTGCGGGCTATGCAGCGGCAAGCCAGAAGATGCCGCTGACTCCGCTGGCGAAGACGCCGCACGGTGTGCTGTATCGCAACGACGTTGCCTTTGGTTTTGCCGCAGCCGCCGGGGCACAGCCATGAAGTTGTCTATGATGCGGTTCCCCTGGTGGACAGTTGCGCTACTGACCGGATTGGCGATGGCGTTTGCCTCCGGTCATTTTGTGCACAACGTCAGGTGTCTTTTTGCCATACCTGATATTAATCCATCTATGCTTCGCAACAGGCTCTTGGCATGCACGAATATTCAGCAGTCTTTTGTTCTGTCTGGAGTGAATAGCTACGCCACGCAGGAACCTGGGTGGCGTATGCTTTCGCCCCGGGAACGTACAGGGATTGTACTTGTTGACCTGCGAAAATACACGGATAAAGTTGTATTTTACCCGAGGGTCAGCGATTCTTCAAGTACAGTCGCCGTGTATGAGCGACTCGGAAAATTTCGCAAAGAGCTTTTCCGCCTTACCGGGACCGGGGAGGGCTGGACCGATGTCGGCGCGCAGTATCCGGTTTGTCTGGCCTGTGTGGAAAACGGCTGGTCTGCGGAAGAATTTTCCATCACCCTGGAGATTGTGCTCCAGGGCCGGGGGGCGCAACTCTGGCACTTAGCCGATACGATTTTTTTCGAGGCGCCGTGAATGGCTCCATGGTTTTCCAGTCTTTGCGCGAGCCTCCAGCGGCGCTATCCCTCTTTTGAGCGTCTAGGGGCCATGTTATGAGAACGTCAACGCGATGGGGTCTGTATTTTTCGATAGCAGCTGTGACGGCTCCGGTCTTTTGGATATCGGCTTTCGTTTGGCCTTGTAGCGTGAGCTAGCATGCCAGCGTCCACACATCGGTGCCCTATGCGCAATCGGCCTAAACAAGTTGACGGCACCCTGGTTTCCAATAGAGTAACAAAAAATGGGTCCACGGCAGCGGTAACTCCGCCGGGAGAATCCCCCTACGGTATTTCCCTGCTGCAGTTTTCGTTGACGCAGGCTAATACTTTTTTTTGCAAAAATTCTTTGAGCGAAGGCGATATATCCTCATGACTACGGATTTCTGGCAGGCAAGAGGCAATCCGTTTCAGGGAAAAAACATCCTGATACTGGGAGGCCTGGGTTTCCTCGGTTCCAGCTTGGCCATTCGCTTGGTGGGCATGGGAGCTCGCGTTTTGCTGGCCGATGCCATGATCGAAGAGTATGGCGGCAATCTCTTCAATATCGACCCGATCAAGAACGACGTCCAGGTCAACTACTGTGACATTCGGGATGAACACGCCATGGGCCAGCTTGTGCGCGGCCAGCACTATGTGTTCCACAGCGCGGCCCAGGTCTGCCACCTCAAAAGCCTGAGTGACCCCTTTCCGGATATCGACATCAACATCCGAGGCACGGCCGTCATCATGGAGGCCCTGCGCCAGCACAACCCCGAGGCCAAGGTCATCAAGTTGGGGTCGCGCGGGCAGTACGGCTCTGTGCTCAAGCTGCCCGCCGGCGAAGAGGCCAAGCCTGAACCCAAAGGCATTTATGAAATCTCGTTGCTGGCGGCTGAGCACATCATCGGCTCCTATTGCCGCAACCACGGCATCCAGGGCGTGCTTACCCGCCTGACCAACATCTACGGTCCCAGAGCCCAGATGCGCCACAACCGGTTTGGCGTGGCCAACTGGTTTGTGCGCCTGGCTATCGAGGATAGAACCATCCCGGTCTTTGGAGACGGGCTGATCAAACGCGATTTCCTGTACATTGACGATTGCGTCGAAGCTCTGCTGCGCTTGGCGGTGTTGCCCGACGCCTGCGGCCAGGTGTTCAATGTGGGACACGACCAGCCCTCCAACTTCCTGGAGCTGGCCACCACCATCGTGGCCGTGGCAGGCAAGGGACGCTATGAGCACACCCCTTTTTCTCCAGAGCGCAAGGCTCAGGAACCCGGTGACTTCTACACGGACATTACCAAGATCCACCAGGCCACAGGCTGGCGGCCTGAGACAAGCTTGGCTGATGGACTTCGGCGCACCGCAGACTTCTATCGAATGTTCAGAGAGCGGTATTGGTGAATTCTAAAACCGGTTTTTTCGTTCATCCTCAGGGGATCTGCGAGTCGGTACACCTTGGCGCGGGCTGTCGGGTGTGGGCCTTTGCCCATATTCTGGCCGGGGCGCGTCTGGGGCGTGACTGCAACATCTGCGACGGGGTGTTCATTGAAAACGACGTGGTGCTGGGCGACAGGGTGACGGTGAAAAATTTCGTGGCCCTCTACGATGGCCTGCGCGTGGCCGACGACGTGTTCATCGGGCCGGGAGTCAGCTTTGCCAACGACCGCTATCCTCGCTCCAAACGGTATGTGGAGCACCCGCTCACACGGCTGGAGCGCGGCTGCTCCCTGGGGGCCGGGGCCGTTATTCTTCCTGGCGTCACGGTGGGGGCCTTCGCCCTGGTAGCCGCCGGAGCGGTGGTGACACGCGATGTCGCGCCGTTCACTTTGGTCAAGGGCAATCCCGCCCGGCCATCCGGGCTGGTGTGCATTTGCGGCGCGCCGCTTGTACCTGCAGGGGACTCGCTGGTCTGCTCAGCCGGAGATTGGCGCGGGCTCGCGCCTGAAGAGGACATGCAATGTTCGGCAAGGTAAACACGCGGCCCAGAATCGCCGTGGTTGTGCCGGTGTACGGCAACGAGGCGAGCCTGCCGGAGCTCTACGAACGCATCGTCGCGGCTTCGGACAAGGCCAACATTGAGCTGACCCTCCAGTTCGTCAACGACCGCTCCCCGGATAATTCCCAGGCCGTGCTCGAAGCTCTGGCCGAAAAGGACCCGCGCGTGCGGGTGATTCTGCTGTCCCGCAACCACGGTTCCTTCGTGGCCATTGCGGCCGGTCTGGCCGAAGTGGCGGGACATGACGCGGCCATCATCCTCTCCGCTGACTTGCAGGATCCCCCCGAGACCATCCCCGAGATGGCTGACCGCTGGCGGGAGGGCAACCGGGTGGTGCTGTGCGTCCGGGCCGAGCGCGATGACCCTCTTGCCAGCCGCCTGTTTTCCGAGGCCTTCCACTGGCTCTTCCGGCGCATCGCCCTCAAGGAAATGCCGCCAGGGGGCTTCGACTTCTGCCTTATCGACCGGGCCGTCATCAAGGTAATTCTGGAATCCGCCGAAAAGAAGACCAGCCTAGTGGGCCTCATCCTCTGGGCCGGTTTTGACCGGGCGGTGGTGAAATACGAGCGGGCCGCGCGCAAGCACGGCAAGAGCATGTGGAGCTTGGGGCGCAAACTGTCCTACGCCCTTCACTCCATCGTGGCTTTTTCCAGCTTTCCCATAAAGTTACTTGGCACCATCGGCGTTCTGTTGGCTCTCCTGAGTCTGGGCGGCGTTGCCTACATCCTCATCGCTTTGTCCCTGGGGATTATCTCTTCGCCGGGCTGGGCCTCCATGATGCTTTCTCAGCTTGTAACCATCGCAGCTATGTTCCTTGGGTTCGGCGTGCTCGGCGGGTATTTGTGGATTGACCTCGAACAAACCCGCAAACGTCCCCTGTTTGTCATCGAGAAACGCAGCGCTCCCGCCGGGGAAGGCCCCCGGACAGACGGACGGGTGCTCTTTTTCAACATGCGCGGCGTCTCCGCTCCGGTATCGCGGGAACTCAACGATGCGGCCCTCCAGGTGTTGCGCAGCCCCCAGACCATCCTGGGGCCGGCCGTAGAGCGCTTCGAGAGGGAATTCGCCTCCTGGGCCGGAGCCAAACACTGCGTGGGTGTGGCCAACGGTACAGACGCCATCACCCTGGCCCTCTGGGCTGCCGGGGTGGAGCCCGGTTCCACGGTGGCCGTCCCCGCTCTGACCGCGCCGCCCACGGCCGTGGGCGTGTTGCGAGCCGGCTGCGCCCTTGTGTTCGTGGACGTGGACCCGCACACGCTCACCCTCGACCCTGCAGGGCTGCAACAGGCTGCCGCCCTGGGGGCCACCGCCGTGGTGCCCGTGCACCTCTATGGCATTCCCTGCGCCATGGTCGAGATCATGGACGCCTCCCGCCGTCTGGGGCTCACGGTGGTGGAGGATTGCGCCCAGTCCACGGGATCAAGCCTTAATGGCACGGCCTGCGGCCTGTTCGGCCGTGCCTCGGCTTTTAGTTTTTACCCAACCAAGAATTTGGGCTGCTACGGAGATGGCGGGGCGGTGTTCACCGATGATGCGGCTTTGGCCGAGCGGTTGCGCCAGATGCGCTGCTACGGCCAGGATGCCACTGGGGAGTGCGTTATGGCGGGCTTCAACTCCCGGCTGGACGAATTGCAAGCCGCTTTGCTCTCGGCGCGGTTGCGCGTGCTGGACGCCCATAACGCCGCTAGGCAGCGCATCGCCGCGCTCTACGACCGGGAGTTGCAGTTTTTGAATCCTGTTCCCGGCCCGGTCGGGCGTGTGCCCCATCTGTATGTGGTGCGGCCGTGGGATCGCGACGGGTTCCGCAGCCATCTCAAGGCCCGCGGAGTGGATACCGGGGTGCACTATCCCTTGG
The DNA here is from genome assembly GCA_002482565.1 of Solidesulfovibrio magneticus. GTDB lineage: Bacteria > Desulfobacterota > Desulfovibrionia > Desulfovibrionales > Desulfovibrionaceae > Solidesulfovibrio > Solidesulfovibrio magneticus_B. The sequence continues at coordinate 8,595 of DLGG01000117.1, read as the reverse complement.
CGCTTACCCGCCACGCTTATCTGGCCGCCAACAGCCTGGGCGGCCCCTGCCCGGTGGCCGAGGCGGCCGCGTCCCAGGTGGTCAGCCTACCCTGCCATCCGGGCATGCACTTGTGCGAGGCCGAGCGCGTCGTGGTGGCTTGCCGCGACTGGCCCGGCGCGGGGAAGAGCTGAGATGTCTGCCGGAGCGGGGCAGAGAGGCGGCGAAGGGCTGCATGAAGTCATGGGCAAGGCCTCTGCGGGCGCGTTTCGCAAATATCTGGACACCCGCGCCGTCACCCCGGCCCGCTACATTCTGGAGCAAGGCGCGCAATGGCTTTTGGGCTGGTTGCCCGGCCCGGTGGGCATGCTGGCCCGCAAGCTTGCCTATGGCCCGCTGTTGCATCCGAGCTCGGCTTCTCCGGTGAGCGAAAGCGGCGTGGAATTTCTGCACATGAATAACATCCGCCTGGGCCACAGCGTGTATATTGACCGCCTGAGCCGCCTGCACGCCTCCAGGGCCGCTATCGAACTGGGCGACTGCACCCGGGTGATGCGTGGGGCCTATCTGTGCTCATACGTGTCCAACGCCCGCGCGGGCGAGGGCATCCGCACCGGGGCCCGCTGCTGGGTGGGGGTGAACGCGGTGCTGGCTTCAGGACAGGGCGGCCTCGTGTTGGGCGACGACGTGCTTATCGGCCCTCAGGCTGTTTTGGTCACCGGCGACCACGATTTTTCCCGCCTGGACATTCCGGCCACCCAGCGCGACTACACCGGCAAAAAAATAGCTGTCGGCGATAATGTCTGGATAGGCGCCGGGGCTGTAATCCTGGGCGGCGTGAGTGTGGGCTCCAACGCCGTGGTCGCGGCCGGGGCGGTGGTCACCCGCGACGTGGCCGCAGCAACCGTAGTCGGCGGAGTTCCGGCCAAGGCAATCAAGACGTTGCAACTGTGAGGCGAGCATGCGCGTTCTGTTGATGAATGTTTCCGATATCCACGTAGGCAAAACCTCTGACGACTGGGACCTCGAAGCCTCGGACATTGGGGCTTTCCCGCCCATGGGCATTCTGTACCTGGCTGGGGCCGTCAGGGCTGCCGGGCGTCACGAGGTGAGCGTCCTGGACTGCATACTCGACAGGCTCACCCCCGAGGAGGTGGTTGAACGGGTGAAAGCCTACAATGCCGACGTGGTCGGTTTCACGGTGTACACCCCCAACCTCTACGACGCCCTGGTCATCTCCCGCAAGGTGCGGCAGGCCCTGCCCGGCGTCACCCTGGTGTGGGGCGGCCCGCACACGATGCTTTTTCCCGCGGAGTCCATGGCCCATCCAGAGGTGGATTTCCTGATCACCGGCGAAGCCGAGGAGACCTTTCCCGCCTTTCTGGACGCCCTGGAATCGGGCGCGGACATGGGGCACATCCCCGGCATCTGGCTGCGTGAGGCCGGTTCGGTCAAGAACACCGGCCTCCCTGCGTATGTGCAAGATATCGACGCATTGCCATTTCCTGCCTTCGACATGCTTGATTTCAAGCGCTATTACAGCGCCATAGGCACGGGCCTTCCCGTGGGCACCATCTGCAGCTCGCGGGGCTGTCCGTTTCACTGCACCTTCTGCTGCAAGCCCTATTCGACCTACCGCTCCAGAAGCGTGGCCAACATCCTGGCTGAGATGGAGAGCTACTACGCCCACGGTATCCGGGAATTCTTCTTCTTTGACGACCTGTTCAACGCCACGCCCAAGCGTGTGAAGGACATCGCCCAAGGCATTCTGGAGAAGAATTGGACCGATGTTGTCTGGTCCTTCCGTGGCAGGGTTGACGCCGTTGACGAGGAGATGCTCAGCCAAGCCAAAAAAGCCGGCTGCCGCCAGATTCTCTTTGGGGTGGAAGACGCCAGCGACGCGGGCCTGAAGGCCATCAAAAAGAAGATCACCATGGATCAGGTGCGCCGCGCCGTGCGGTTGTGCCGCAAATTCGGCATACTGAGCTCCACCAACTGGATCATCGGCTTCCCGCACCATAAAACTCGCCAGGACGTGCTGGATCTCATCAACAACGCCGTGGCAATCGACTCTGATTTCGCCCAATTCAACATCTGCATCGTCTACCACGGTACCGAGATTTTTGCCGAAGGCACTGCCAAGGGGCTGTTCGACAAAGACATCTGGCGCAAGCACGCTCTGGCTCCGGCGCCGGAGTTCATCGAGCCACTTTGGGAGGAACATCTCTCCAGGCGGGAGCTTTCAGAACTCCTGAAGCAGTGCTATCGCCGCTTTTATTTCCGGCCCATCTTCATTTTGCGCAAGGTGCTGCGCGTTCGCAGACTTTCGGAGCTCATGCTCTTTGCGCGGGGAGCCTTGACGCTTTTGGGCATCAAAGGGAAGAAACGCAAAAAACAACAAGTGGCTAAGTAGTCGGTCCTGAAAAACGTGTTTCCAGCGTCAGACGACGGCTTGGCGAGAGGTTGCGCTCTTTGCCCCGCCCAACAGGCAGGACAGGAGAAGGGCACCAACTGCGCAACTGTAAGCGCACAACCGATATGAGAACTCGTTTCAGCCAATATGAGAAGATTTCGTTTCATGAGCGGCTACGGCGTCGGCAAGGGCGGCCTGGGCATGGCCTTCCGATGCCTCGTCCCGGCCAAAAACAGGCCGGACAATGCTGCCTCCGCGTAGAGCAGCACTTCCGGCCAGGGCTTGGTCGACGCTCACCGCCGGCTTTCGGCCTGGGCGCGCAGATGGCGCACGAAGGAAAAGAGGTTTTCGCCCATGCCGCAAAGGACGATATAGCGCCGCAACCGGCTGGGGTTGCGCCAGGCGACGACGAGCAGCTGCCGCCAGAACTGCCAACGCGCCTCCCCGGCCAGGCCCTGCCGCCAGATCAGGCGCATAAGCGGCGTGACGTCCGGGCTGGGGTTTTTCTGGGGCACGGCCAGGGCGGGATCGGCCTTGGCCTTGGCCGGGGCCCCCGGCCTGGAGCCCCGGGTCGGCCGCATGGCCAGGGTGGCCCGAAAGGCCCGCCCCAGGTAGGCTCCGGGCGCGTACAGGGCGTTTAGGGCTGCGAGCTGTTCGGCGAAGATCGCCTCGATGGGGCGCTGGGGCGTGAAATTGGTCAGGGCGTCCCAGCCGCTTTCCTCAATGCCGTCATGGAGTCGGCCTTCGGCCTTGAGCCGGTCCCACAGGGCGGTCAGAGGGAGCGCGCGCAGGACGTTGACCATGACCCAGGGCAAATCCGCCGCTTCGGCAAAGGCCCGCATGCGCTCGCCGGCCCCGGCTTTTTCGCCGTCCATGCCCAGGATGAAGCTGCCGATGACGCTCAGGCCATTGGCGTTTATGGCCCGCAGGGAGTCCAGCAGCGGGTTGCGCACGTTCTGGTGCTTGCGCGCGGCCGTCAGAACGTCGTTGTCAGGGGATTCGATGCCAACGAAAACATAGGAGAAATTGGCGGCGGTCAAAAGGTCGATCAGCGCGACGTCCTGGCCCAGGTTGATGGAGGTCTGGGTGATGAAGTCGAAGGGCTCGCCGTGCCGGGCCTGCCATTCGATGATGCGGGAAAGCATGGCCACGGCCCGGGGCCGGTTGCCGATGAAGTTGTCGTCGGCCACGAACACCGTACCCCGGAAGCCGAGTTGGCGGATGGCCTCCAGTTCCCCGATGACCTGTTCCGGCGTCTTGTGGCGCTGGACCCGGCCGAACAGGCTGACGATGTCGCAGAATTCGCAGGCGAAAGGGCAGCCCCGGGAGGTTTGCAGGGACATGGATTCGTAGTCGCCCGGAGCGATGAGGTCGTAGCGGGGCGGGGGCGAGTCGGCCAGGGCGGGCTTGTCCGTGCAGACGAAACGGCCGCTTGTCTGGCCGGCCGCGATGGCGGCCACCAACTCGGGGATGGTGGTTTCCCCCTCGCCCTGGATGAGGAAGTCGCAACCGGCCTGCTGCACCTCTTCGGGCGCGGTGGTGGGGTAGGCCCCGCCGGCCGCCGTCAGGACGCCCCGGGCCTTGGCTTCCCGCAGCAGGGCCAGCAGGCTTTCGCGCTGCACGAGCATGCCCGAGACGAACAGCAGATCAATGCCGTCCCAATCCGCCTCGGCCAGCGGCCGGACATTGAGGTCCACCAGTCGGATGTTCCAGTCCCTCGGCAGCAGGGCGGCTGCGGTCAGCAGCCCCAGGGGCGGCAGCAGGGCCTTTTTGCCGGTCATGGCCAGGGTTTCGTGAAAACTCCAAAACGACAACGGCAGCGGCGGGTGCAACATGAGGACATTTGGCATAGTGCATCCCGACTACCACATCCACCGCGCGCCCTCCATGAATCATTTCCGTTTTTTTCCTTTTCCCGGCCGGATGGCGGGACGGGCGGGGATCAGGGGATACGGCCGCCCCTTTTGACAAGCCGACGCGGCATTGCTAGGCCGATGCTATCGGTCGGCAAAGGGGGCGTCGCATGGACACAAGGACGATGGCGGCGTGGTTACTGCTTTTTGTCATGGGGGGATTGGCCGCTCCGGGCCTGGGCTTGGCCCAGAAAGCCGACGGCCGTGTCCTGCGGCCCTCCGAGCCGCGCTACACGGCGGCGGCCCGCAGCCAGTTGGTCGATGAACTGTGCCAGTGCGCCGTGGCGGCCCGCCTCGCCGGGGCCATGGCCCTGGGGGCCAACGACCAGGAGACCCAGCGCAAGGCCGTTCTCAGGAGCCGGGAGTTCCTGACGGCGGCCAAGACCTACATGTCGCCGCAATATGTTGACGCCCGGTACAAGTCCATGGCGCTGCCGCTTTTGACGCCCGAGCGCTTAAACGACGCCTCGGCCAACGCCTACATCCTGGAGCGCGCCCACATGTGCGCCTACATCCTGCAAAACACCCACGAACGCCTGCGCTACCTCAACGATCTCGCCAAGGGGCGATGACCACGGCCAGCGCGGCCGCCCCGGCCAGACGGAACGCGGCGGTCTCCCAGTGTTTCCATGGCCTGCCGGTTTATCCCGGCGTTTGACCGGATGCGCACCCCCGCGTCGCGCCCCGGTGCGTCCCGGCCGGCCAAACCCCAACGTCGTTGTGAGGGTTACATGGTTCAAGGCTCCCGTTTCCTGGTCGTCGCCTGTTTGTGGGCATTGGCCGTCCTGGCCCTGCCCCGAGCCGCCCGGGCCTGCACCCTGTGGGCGGCAAACGGTTCGGACGTGGCCGGGGGCGGTTCCCTTTTGGTCAAAAACCGCGACTATCCGCCGGGCCATCCGACCTCGTTTGCCCTGGTGACGCCCAGGCACGGCCATAAGATCATGGCCATGCTGTCCACGGGCACAGGCCAGCCGACCATGGTCGGCGGCGTCAACGAAAAGGGGCTGGCCGTTATCACGGCGGCGGTGGGTTCCATCCCGCGCGCCGAGCGCAAAAGGCGCACCCAAGCGGGCGGGCTGGTCTATCCGGTGCGGCCCATGCTGGAGCGGTTGGCCACGGTGCGCGAGTTGGTCGCCGCCAAGGACCTGCTGGCCGGCGTGCGCCCCATTTTCGCCATCGTAGCCGACGCCCATGAGGTGGCCGTGCTCGAATCCTCGGGCCAGGCCTGGAAGATCGAGGTCATGGCGCGCGATGCGTTTACGGCCCACACCAACCATCCGCTTCTGGTCGATACCCCGGACATGCGCCAGGAGCCGGACGCGCCCGGGAGCGTCGTGCGGTTGACCCGCATCCGGGAGCTTTGGGCGGGGCTCAAAAAGCCGGCCGATCTGGCCGCCGCGGCCGCCCTGGCCCTGGATCAGGCCGACGGGCCGGACCGGTCGATCCTGCGCACCGGCTCGACCCCGGGCAAGGCCCGCACCGTGGGCTTGCTGGCCGCCTGGCTGCCGCCGGCCGGCGGCGCGCCAAAGGTCATCATCCGGGTCATCGACCCGCTGGGCGCGCGTCAGGCCGAGGCAAGCCTGACCCTGGACGCCGCCTTCTGGAATGCGGCCCCGCCTCCGGGGCGGTCGCGCATCCTGTCGCAGTAGGGCTGGCGGCTGCCGCCGCCCGCCGTCTCGTTTCCCCAAGGCCGGGACGCTCAGTCCATGTCGGGCAAAAGCACCGCGCCGTCGAACTTGCCGTCCGGGCCGATGCGCAGGCGCAGCATCCGGCCGCCGCTGTTGAGGATTCCGATCTCGATGGAAAAGGTCTGGCCGTCCACGGAGTGCCAGCCGCCGACGTCGTGCTTGACGTGTTTGCCCGACTTGTTGGCTTCGATGGCCTGCCAGATTTCGCAGACGTCCTTGGCGCTGACCTCGGCAAGGCTTTGCATGAGCTTGTGCAGATCCTGCATGTGCATGGCGGCGGACTCCTGTTGGATGGGGGTTGGGGCGCGGGTCAGAAGAGCCAGATGTGTTCAAGGTCGGCCCCGTCGCGGCCTTCGGTGCGCCGCTCCCGGATGACCTTGGCCGGCCGGCCGGCCGCCACCATGCCGTCGGGCACGTCGTGGACGACCAGGGAGCCGGCGGCCACGATGGCCTGCCGGCCCACGGTCACGCCGGGCAGCAGGGTCGCCCCGGCGTAGACCTTGGCGTAATCGCCGACGGCCACCGGCCGGTAAATGCGCTCGATGTGCGAGGCTTCGCCGTGGCTGTGGGTGAACACGCGCACGTCCTCGGCCAGGGCCACGCCGTCGCCCAGGGTCAGGCCGCCCTTGGCGTCCAGGAAGATGTTGCGGTTGAGAAACACGCCTTCGCCCACCCGCAGCAGTTGGGGGAAGTTGAAGCGCACGTTTTCCTCGGCGGTAAAGGCCGCCCCGCAGGCCCCGAACAGCCGCCGGGCCAACAGCCGGCGAAAGGGGATGGCAAAGGGCACGATAAGCGACAGGGGCAGCTTGTCGAAGGCGTCCCACAGGAAATGCATGTGGCGCTGGGCCGGGGTGAAGGGATGCTCCTCGGCCTTGGGCAGGGTCTCGGCGTAGAGGGAAATGCGGCAGACGGTGTCGTATTCCAGGGGCGGCGCTTCGATGATGGCCAAAAGCTCCAGCACGGCCTCGGGTTCGTGGACGCGTGAAAGGAGTTCTTCCGCCTGGCGCAGGCGGCAGGAAAACCAGTGGGGCACGTCGGTTCCTCCGGGTATAGGCGGCAAAGCCGGGGCTGGTCCAGGATAAGCGAGAGGGCCGCGCCAGGGCAAGGGCTGCGAGGATTGCCGGCCGGGCGGGACAATAAAAAAGGACCGAACGTCCCTGGGGGGGACGTCCGGTCCTTGTGCCGGCGGCTGGGCCGCGCCCGGGCAGGGGCGGGCTATTCAGGCTTCTGGCGGCGTTCCCAGAGCTTCATGTCCTTCATCTTGGCCCGGCGTTCCCGGGCCAGGGACTTGCAGGCCAGGGCCTGGGTCTTTTTAAAACCGTACTTGGCCCGGTACTCTTCGGGGGTCAGACCATGAGAGGCCAGGTGCTTGCGGGTGATGACCTTGAAGGATTTACCGCACTCCAGGCAGGTGATGGAGGCTTCCTTGATGGACTTCTTGGGGTCCATGCCGGGAGCGGCTGCTTCTTCCTGGCCGAGGACAGGCTGGCCCGTGGTCAAGGCGGCAATGCCGCTGGCCACGGATTTGACCATGCTCAAAATTTCTTCCTCGGTCATGGGACGCGAACCGGCCTGGGCTTTGACAATCTCCAGGGCGCTTTGCAGATACTCTTCCATGGATTTCCTCTCAATGAATTCAAATTGGAGTCGGCGGTATACAGAGTGTTCTGGTAGGAATCAAGTCCTATTGTACACGCTTTTAAGAATCCGTAAAGTGGATATTGGGTTCGCGGGATTTGAGCGTTCGATGCATTGCCCGCCCTGTCCGGGAGGGCGCGAACGTCTGGAACACCGCAGTGCTGGCGCGGGGACTTTGCCCGGGTATTTCGCCGATGGCGGCAGGACGGCATTGCGAGGCGTTGTCCCGCCCGCTTGGGGAGTGTTGCCCGGAGCAGAGGGTGTTGCCCACATGTCTCCGTGGTGCTAACAATGGCTGTAAGAACCATGAAGGAAGATGGTTGATCCGTCACCGGTTCGGAGCCTTCGGGGCGTGCGTGAGCGGGTAGAGGGGATTTCCATGGTCGTTGCCTTGTCGGTCGATGGGGAGGAAGGAAGCGGCACGGGTTTCCCCGTAGCCGGGGTCGTGGCCGGGGATGCCGGTCGTCTCGGGAATTTTTTGGCTGCCCTGCCCGCCGACTGCGCCGCCGCCGTGGTGGTGTTGGCGGACGGGCAAGGCTCGTGGGATCCGGCCGCCCTGGCCGGCCCGGACCGGCTGCCCGTGGCCGCGGCCGAAAACGGAGCGCGGCTTGCGGCGGGAACGGTTTATCTGGCCTCGCCCGGAGACGGCTGGACCGTGGCCGACGGCCGGCTGCGGCAACAGCCCCCGGGCCCGGCCGATGACCCCGTTGATCNNCCTGGCCCGGGAGTGCGGGACATGCGCGGCCGCGATCCTGCTGGACGGCGACGTCACGGCCGGGGTGCGGGCCGTGCGGGCCGCCGGAGGACTGGTGTTGGCCGCAGGCGGCCCGCAGGATGTCCCGGACGCGTTTGCCGGTCCATGGAGCGGCGCGGCGCCTGACGCGGTCCTGCCGCCGGCCGACATGGGGGCGGCCCTGGCCGCTTATTGGTCCGGCCTGGGCTGCGGCGCTCCGGGCGGCCGGCC
>DLGG01000069.1 GCA_002482565.1 Solidesulfovibrio magneticus | reverse complement strand
GCGCCCACGCCGTAGGCCAAAAGCGCCCGGGTCAGCCGCAGTTCCATGACGACCGTGGGCAGGGCCGGATCGGCCGGGGCCGGGACGGCAAAGCCGGCCGCCCGGGCCAGCACGGCGAGCACGTCCCCCGGGGCGGCCGGATAGGCCCCGGCCAGACAGGCGGCGCATACGGCGGCCAGTCCGGCCAGGAAAAGGGGCAGGGTCCGCTTCAGGACCCCGCCCCGGGGGAAGGCGTGCGGCGGCATTATTTCCCGGGCAGGGCGTCGAAGGTTTTCTTGAGGTGTTCGATCCAGATATCGGCCACGCCGGCATTCTCGGCCGCGCCGGACAGCACGGCCTTGGTCTCCACGCCGGCGGCGGCCAGCGTCGAGGCCAGGGAGTCCTTCTCCTTGCCGGCCATGTCGTTTCGGGCATGGTCGCCGGCCACGGCGAAAAGCGGGATGAGCCAGGCTTTTTTCACGCTCTTGGCCTTGAGTTCGGCCACCACGTCGTCAAAGGAGGGCGTGCCTTCCACGGTGGCGACAAAGGCGTTTTTGTCCAGCCGCCACAGGCTGTACTGCAGGGCCGGGTAGGCCATGTTGGCGGGATGTTCCGTGCCGTGGCCGACGAAGACCACGGCCTCGCCGGGCTTGCGGTCCTTGGGCGCGGCCGCAAGCAGCGCGGCGGCGGCCTTGGCGAAATCCTCGGCCTCAAACAACAGCGGCGCGGTCACTTCGACCCGGGACAGACCCTTGGGCATGCGCGAGAACGCGGCAGCCGTGCGCACGAGGTCGTGGTACTCGCTGCCCGGAACGGTTTGCAGGGAGAATAGCGCCACGTCGGTGACGCCCTGATCGGGCAGGGCGGCCAGGGCCTCGGCCGGGGAGGGCACGCGTTTGCCGTCCTTGGCCAGCTTGGCCCGGATCATGGCGGCGGTGTAGCACAGGCTCACGGGCACGCCGGGATAGGCGGCCTTGACCCGGGCCACCATCTTTTCGATGGCCGGGGCGGCTTCGGGCACGGTGGTGCCAAACGCGGCGACAACGATGGCTTTTTTCGGTTCCTTCTTGGCGTCGTGGCCGGCGGCGGCCGGGGCGGTCAGGGCCAGGACCAGGGACAGGGACAGAGCGATGCGCGCCAGATGCGTAAGACGAGTCAGACGAAGCATGACAGGTAACCTCCACGGAGATGGAGGGCTCTTGAGGATAGCGGACGGACGGGAAGCAATACCATGCCCGAAGCCGCGTCCCGGCCGGCAAAAGCCCTCGTTGCCGGCGGGATGTGCCAGAACCCGGGCAGGTCTTCCGGCTTGTTCCATCGGCCTCGGCCTTCCCGGGAAGTGCTTCCCAGTGGCGCGCGTGGAGGCCGACCTTTGTATGGAACTGACGGCGGCGGGACCGCTCCCGATTTGAACGGGATTCCCTATTAAGCCCGTAAGGGCGCCCAGGTCGATGTCCGGGGAGGTAGCCGGGGGCCGGCCGCCTGTCAAGGCGCGGGGTTGGGCCTTATGAAGCCGCGCTTGAGCAAGACGTCGTAATCGGCTTTTTTGGTGAAAACCGTGGGGATTTTGAGCGTTTCGAGGTTTTGCATGAGGATTTGGACGGTGCCCTTGTTGGCCTTGGGGTTCATGACCACGATGGCCACGTCCTTGGCCATGGCCAACCGTTCGGCCACGTCCCAGGCGGCGGTTTCCGCCGCGCCGCCGTTGACCTTGTAGGCGTCCACGCCGACTTCGATGACGGCGGACCGGGCCGGTCCGGCCAGGCAGGCCAGGCAGACGAAGGCCAGGGCGAGGCAGCCGCCCAAAAGGCGGGCATGTCTGGACAGGCTGGTCATTTGGGCGTAAGGAATTTTTTCACAAAAACATTTCTGGGGGTTCGCCGTGAAATTTGATTTCGCCGGGCTTATCGTGCTGTTCGGGTTTGCGACCATCTTTATTTCCCTGCTGCTGATCAAGTCCCAGCAGGCCAACAAGCCCAAGGATCAGGACTGGTAGAGCGGCCTTTGGCCAAGCTTTTTTGAAGCGGCGGGCGGCGTTGGCCGACCGCCGCTTTGCATTTGCCGGCTCGTGCCAGGGCAAAAAATCGGTTTGGCTGTTCAATGGTCCAGCCGCCCAACGCTGGACGGGATCGAATCCGGGACTCGAAAGGCTCCGGCTCGCCCTGCCGCCGTCGCCGAATACTTCAAGGGCCTCCAAGACAGACGGACTGCCGGCCGGCCTGGGGTTGGCGCCCTTTGTGCGGCCGTGCCTACTTAAGCGATCCGATCTTGCCGAATTTGTTGGATTCCGCCCGATAAAACACGTTCTCGATGACTTTGTCGTTGCCGACGTCCTTGTAGTCGATACGCACGGGCGAGCCGTCTTCTTTGACCTTGCGGAAGAAGTCGGCGATGTTTTTGAATTTATCGGAGCGCAGACTGGGGTCGACGACAAAGAACCCTTGGCTGGTGACGATGGTCAGGACGTTCTTGGTCTCCTGCACTTCCTCGACCAGGGCCGTGGTCTTTTTGTACTTCACCGCCAAGCTGTCCTCGGTGATGAAGTCCATGACGTAGTAGGCGGCGACGATAAAGAGCAGAAAGGAAACGAGCAGGAGCACTTTTCCTTTGTTGACGGCAAAGTCGCCGATGAGTTGCCGCAGGCGATCCAGTTTTGTCTTGTCGATCATAGCGCCTCGTTGCGCCGGCGGGCCGGGTGGGCCGCCGCCGGGCGGGTGGTCGCCCAGGGCTATACCATCGTTGCGCCGTGGAAAAAAGGGGGGGATTTGAGGGCATGCCGGCCGGACCGGCGGGCCTGTCCGCGACGGCAAGCCCACCCGCCGGGCGATCGCCGCAAGCGGCGGGCGTCGTGCCCTGAAAAACCGTCGGTGTTGCCGGCGCGACGCCATCACGAAAAAACAATTCTTCGTCAGGGGGCAGCGTGCCTTTCAAGGGAGGCGACGCCCTCCGCCACAACACGGCGGCAGCTTCGCGGCCATCAGGGCCGTCGAGGCTGCCGCCGGTTGGCGCACAGATCCGGGTCCAGTGTCGCGCCCGCGAAAAGCATGGAGGGCGTTTCGGGGGCAACGAACGCAACCCCTGGATTTGTCTTAAAAATACTCTCGTGTTGGTTAAGGGTCGCGATACTAGGCTTCGATCTTGGTGCCGAGCAGGTCCAGGAACTGACGCATCCACTGGGGATGGGCCGGCCAGGCCGGGCCGGTGACGATGTTGCCGCTGGTCACGGCGTTGGTGAACGTCTCGTTGGGGCCGACGTAGGTGGCTCCGGCCCGCTCGATGTCGGGCTGCACCGCCGGGTAGGCCATGCACTGGCAGCCGGCGATGACGTCAGCCGTGACCAGCACCTGCTGCCCGTGGCACACGGCGGCGATGGGCTTCTTGGTCGCGCCGAAATGCTTGACGATTTCGATGACCCGGGGATTTAACCGGATGTATTCCGGGGCGCGTCCGCCGGGCACCACCAGGGCGTCGAAAGCGGCCGGGTCCACGGCGTCGAAGTCGAAATTGAGCGCGAAGTTGTGGCCGGGCTTTTCGCTGTAGGTCTGGTCGCCCTCGAAATCATGCACTGCGGTGCGCACGGTCTCGCCGGCCTTCTTGCCCGGGCACACGGCCTTGACGTCGTGGCCGACCATGAGCAGCATCTGGAAGGGGACCATCACTTCATAGTCCTCGACATAGTCGCCGACGAGCATGAGAATTTTTTTGACCGCCATGATGTACTCCTTGTCTCTGGGGTTTCGCCGTCAGGCGCGGCGTTTGGCTGACCCTACTTGGCGCAGTTGCAGCGGTAGAACTTGCGGTTGCAATAATCCATGCACCGGTCCTTCTCGGCCTTGATCTTGGCCAGGCAGGCCGGACCGGCTCCGGTTTCCAGGGAGGCCGCCCGGTCCTTGCAGGCGGCGTAGCAGCCTTCCATGTTCTCGTAATAGTCCGTGACCACGGCCTGGTAGACCTGGCAGACCTTGGCCGAGCAGGCGGCGTCGGCTCCGGCCGCGCCCTGGCTGCAGCCGGCGGCGAATTCCTGGGGCGTCATGATGGGCTGGACCTTGGAACAGCCGGCCAGGGCCAGTCCGGCGAAAAGGCACAGGGCAATGATGCGGCGGTGCATGGAGGCTCCTTGGTCGCGCCCGGCCGGGCGCGGGGATTGGTTCACAGCATTATCCCCAAGCCGGGCCGGTGACAAGCGGGCGCGGGCAAACCCAGGCCCTGGCGACGCCGGATGCGGCCGCCCGCCGCAGCGGCGCTCGCATCGGCCCAAGCCCCTTGCCGCCGTGGCCCGAGCTTTCTACAATCCCGGGCAAATACCGTGACGGGGACGCAACATTTTGGCGCACGACCTGCTCCATGACGACGCCGGCCGGGGCGTGCCGCCGCTTTTGCCCTGGCAGCCCTGCCTTTTGGCCTATGCCGGCGGCATCCTGGGGCTGGAATATCCGTTGCCGGCCCTGGCGGGGCTGGCGCTGCTCGCCTTGTTCGTGGCCGGCCTGACGCCGGGCGTCGGACCGTTGAAGCACGCTGGCGCTGGCCCGTCGCCGCAAACCGTTTCCTCTTTTTTCAGACAGACGGGCGTATGGTTGATAGGGCGCAATGCCCGGCCGGGTCTGCCGGCCCTGGTCGCCGCCTTTGCCCTGGGCCTTGGCGCGGGCTGGCTGGCCCTGCCGGCAACGCCCGCCTCGCCGCCATGCCTGGCCGCCAAAGCCGTCACGGCCGTCGGGCGCGTTGCCAGCGTCGATCCCCGGCCAGGGCGTCGTCTGGCCCTGGTCCTGGACGAAGTGCGCCTGACCGGCGCGGACTGCGCCGAAACGCCGCTGCCCGGCCGGCTGGCCGTCACCTTCGACCATCCCGATTTCACGCCCGTTGCCGGCGACATCCTGGCCGTCACCGGCCGCATCCGCTCGACCGCCGGCTTCGCCAACCCCGGAACCACCGACTTTGCCTTCCTGCGCCGCTTGGAAGGGGTGTTTTTTCGCGCCTACGCCAAGGGCGAGCGCGGCGACCTCACGCGCCTGGCCGCCAGCGACAACCCCTTGGCCTTGTCGCGGCAGGCCCTGCGTGACCGGGTGGCTGCCGCCCTGATTCCGCCCGTCGCCGCGTTTCCCCAGGCTTCGCCGGACGACAGCGCCGCCTCGGCCGGCCGGGCCATGGTGGCGGCGCTGCTTTTCGACGACAAATCCGGTTTCACCGAAACCGACCTCGATCTGGTGCGCCGGGCCTCCCTGGCCCACACCCTGGCCCTGTCCGGCATGAACGTGGCCTATGTCGTGGGGCTGGCCGCCGTGCTGGTGCTGGCCGTGGGGCGACTGTATCCCGGCATCTACCTGCGCCTGCCGCGCCAAAAGCTCATCGTCCCGGTCGCCGCGCCCCTGGTCGTCGCCTATTGCTGGATCGGCGGCGGTTCGCCGTCGCTTGTGCGCGCCGCGCTCATGTTCGCCGCCTTTGGCCTCATGCTGCTTATGGGGCGCGACAAGGCCCTGTTCGACGGCCTGTTCCTGGCCCTGGCCGTTTTTCTGGTCGTCTCGCCGCTGGCCGCCTACAGCGCCAGCCTGCAGCTCTCGGCCCTGGCCGTGGCCGGCATTTCCCTGTTCTGGCCGCCCTTTGCCCGGGCGATGTCCTGCATTCCGGGTCAGGGCACGCTCCTGCGAACCCTCCTCGTCGGCGGCCTGGGCATCCTCTGGACGAGCCTTAGCGCCGAAGCCGCCGTCCTGCCCCTTATTGCCCGGCTGTTTGGCGACTTCGCCTTCGCGCCCTGGATCAATCTTCTGTGGCTGCCCATCCTCGGTTGCCTGGTCATGCCGCTGGTCCTGTGCGGCGCGGCGGCCGCCGCCGTTCCCGGCCTCGATGCCCTCGCCCACAGGCTGCTCACGGCCGGAGCCGACTGCTGCGGCTTTCTCATGCGCGGTCTGGCCGCCCTGGATGCCCAGGGCCTGCTGACGGCCCGGGCCGTGCTGCGCCCATCGGCCCCGGAACTGCTTGGCTGCTACGGCCTGCTCGCCGTTCTGGCCCTGGCCGTGGCCTCCAAGAGGCCGCTGCCAAAAGCCGCCTTGGCCGTAAGCCTGCTGCTGCTGACCGGCCCCAGCCTGGCGCGCGGCCTTGAGGCGTTTTCCCAGGAGGTCGCCCTCACCGTCCTCGACGTGGGCCAGGGGCAGGCCGTGGCCGTGAGCGTGCCCGGGGGGCAGCGACTGCTCATCGACGCCGGGGGGCTTTTCGGCTCCTTCGACGTCGGCCGGGCCGTGGTCGGGGCCTATCTCGCCGACGGCCGGCCGCCGCGCCTGGACATGGCCCTTGCCAGCCACCCCCACAGCGACCACGTCAAAGGCTACGTCTCGCTCCTGGATCGCTTCGCCATCGGAACCTTTCTCGACAACGGCGGCGCGCCCGACGGCGAACTCGGCCCGGCCCTGGCCGAAGTCCTCGCCCGCCGCCGCATCCCGACCCGCTCCCTGGCCGCCGGCGACAGCCTTGATCTGGGAAACGGCCTGGCCCTGGACGTCCTGCATCCCGGCCCGGACGCGGACCTGTCCAACAACAACGGGTCGCTCATCCTGCGCCTGACCCGAAACGGCCATGGCCTGGCCCTGTTCCCGGGCGACGCCGAAACCGCCGTGCTGCGAAAGCTCGCCGCCTCCGGCCAAAACCTGCAAGCCGACGTCCTCATCCTGCCCCACCATGGCTCCAGCTCCAGCCTGTCGCGGCGCTTCTACGCCGCCGTGGCTCCGAAACTCGCCATAGCCAGCTGCGGCGACGCCGGCCACTATCCGTCCCCCAAGGTCGTCGAGGCGTTGGCGCGATGGGCTTGCCCCGTTCTGGCCACCAAGGACAACGGCGCGGTCACCGTGCGCCTGGATGGCGACGGCCGGATCGTCGGCATGGAAACGGTCCGCCAGGGCGTCGTCCCATGACGCACTGGGCGCTGCCCAGACCCGGCAGGGCGCTGCCCTGCACCTGCCAGGGCTCTGCCCTGGACCCGCCGGGGGGATAATCCCCCCGGACCCCCTGATCGTCTGCGGCGGGCGGGCGAGCGACAAGCGGGAGAGGCAGGCGCGTGGACGGGGAGGCGTGCCGAGAGCGCCGAGGCGCGGAAGCGTGGCGGCTGCGCCGCGTGGGTCGCTGGATTTTCCTGGCCGNNCGGCCAGGAAAATCCAGCGACCCGGTTCGCCAGGGGTTACCCGTCGTGTGAAAGGCGCGGCTTGCACGCAAGATGAAAACCCGATCTCGATTCTGCTCTAAAAATGCGAAGCGGGCTGTTATCGGCGCGAGGCTTTGATCGCGCCGATAACAGCCCGCTTCGCTGGCGAGTTGGCGTCTGGAATTTTGGGGGTTNNAACCCCCAAAATTCCAGACGCCATATGCTCTCGGGCCTGCCGCCCGCCGACTTCAGCTCCGCCTGACCGTCCGCCCCAGGTCAGGGGTCCGGGGGGCTGAGCCCCCCGGCCGCCGGAGGCATCTTCCGTCTGCCGTCTTCCCTTTCCCCCCCTACGCCTATGCCTTCTGCGTGGCGACGCCGCCGGCCTCGGCGAGTTCTTTGAGCGCGATGTCGAGCATGGCCGGCAGCCGGTCGGCGACCACGTCGGTGAGTTCGACGCTCATGTTCTTGAAGTCGTAGGGTTCCATGCCGATGACCACGGTTTCGGGCCGTTTGCCGACGAGTTCGCAGTAGATGAGGGTATCGACGAGGTCGGACTGGTGCATGGAGTCCTTGAAGGCCAGGGATTTGCGCAGGTCGTCGCCGGTGAATCGGTAGATGGTGCCGGGCTGGTCGCCGCCGAGCACGGCGTCGAGGACGATGCAGTAGTCGCTGTCCATGAGCGGCTGCATGAGCCTCATGCCGAGGTTGCCGCCATCCATGAGGGTGACGTTGTCGGAGAAATCGTAGGTTTCCAGCAGGCGTTCCACGGCGCGCACGCCGACGCCTTCGTCGGCGTAGAGGATGTTGCCGACGCCGAGGATGAGGATTTTGCGGCTGGGGTCGGGCATGGGTGCTCCTTGAAAAAGGGAGAACCCGGCCGGGGCCGGGTTCTCCAAGGATAAGCTTTGGGTTGCGGGTTAGACAACCTTGAACTTGAGGATTTCGTTGGTCTCGGGTTCGATGACGTGCACGCCGCAGGCGATGCAGGGATCGAAGGCGTGGACCGTGCGCAGGATTTCGACGGGGCGCTTGGGATCGGCGATGGGGGTGCCAATCAGCGCTTCTTCGACCGGGCTCTTGTCGCCCTGAGCGCCGCGAGGTCCGAGGTTCCAGGTGGAGGGCACGACGAGCTGGAAGTTGTCGATCTTCTTGCCCTTGATGCGGATCCAGTGGGAGAGCGCGCCGCGCGGGGCTTCGCAAAGGCCCACGCCTTTGGATTCCTCGGGCATTTCCCACTTGGCGCACAAGGTGTTGTCCTTGGCGCCGCTGTCGGCCATTTCCTTGATCCAACCGTCGATCTTGGCGGCGACGATGGCGGTCTCGATGCCGCGGGCGGCGGTGCGGCCCAGGGTCGAGTGCAGGGCCGTGGCCGGCACGGACAGTTTGCCCAGCACCATGTCAACGACCTTCTTGAATTCCGGCTGTCCCTTGGCGTAGGCGATGAAGGTGCGGGCCAGCGGACCGACTTCCATGGCCTTGCCTTTGTAGCGGGGGGCCTTCATCCAGGAGTAATGATCCTTGTCGTCGAGCTTGGTGTACTTGGGATCGGTGACGCCGTCGTAGGGGTGCAGGCCGTCGGCGCCGGGCTTGTACCAGGAGTACTTGACGTCTTCGTAGATGGCGCCCAGGTCGACCTTGTCCACCTTGCCGAGGTCGCGGTTCATGATGACGCCGGCCGGGAAGTAGGAGGAGTCCATGTGCTTCTCGGGCGTGCTCTCGTCGGTGGCGAAGTCGCCGAAGGACATGTAGTTGGTGCAGCCGCCGATGCCGCCCCAATCCTTGTAGAAGCCGGCCACGGCCAGCAGGTCGGGGATGTAGACGTCGTTGACGAACTTGCAGACTTCCTGGGTCAGCGCCAGGTAGTTGGCCAGGGCGTCCTTGTTCAGGGCGTTGTAGTTGGAGCAGCCGCCCACGACGGTGAACTGGGTGTGGGGGTTCTTGCCGCCGAGGATGGCCATGGCGCTGGCCGCCTTGACCTGCATGTGCAGGGCTTCCAGGTAGTGGGCGGTGGCGATGAGATCGACTTCGGGCGGCAGGTAGTAGGCTTTGTGGCCGCCGAGGAAGTAGGCGTTGGTGAAGATGCCGAGCTGTCCGGATTCGACGAAGGCTTTCAGTTTGTCCTGAACGGCCTTGAGGCTCTCGGCGGAGTTGCCGGGGCGGGCCGGAGCGATGGTTTCGGCCAGCTTGGCGGCCTTGACCGGGTCGGCCTTGAGCGCGTTGGTCACGTCCACCCAGTCCAGGGCATGGAGGTGATAGAAGTGGACCAGGTGGTCATGGAGGTACTGGGAGGCCATGACCAGATTGCGCATCATGCGGGCGTTGGCCGGGATGTTGACCTTGACGGCGTCATCGACGCAGCGGGTCGAGGCCAGGGCGTGCACGTAGGTGCACACCCCGCAGGCGCGCTGGGTGAAGTGCTGGGCGTCGCGGGGATCGCGGCCCTTGAGGATGATTTCCAGGCCGCGGAAGAGCTGTGAGGAGCTCCAGGCGTCCTTGACCTTGCCGTTTTCCACTTCGACCATGATCCGCAGGTGACCTTCGATGCGGGTGATGGGATCGACCACAATGGGGCCGGTGAAGGTCGATTGCGGCGTGGGTTTGCTCTCAGCCATATGCTTCCTCCGTCACGAAAACGTTCGGTGCTGGTGTGTTGTCCGGTGGTCCCTTTGCCGAAGCGGGGGATTAGCCCTGCTCGTAGAAGGGGGTCATGGTGTCCCAGAAGTCCGGCTCGCTGCAGCCGATGCAGGGGTGGCCGGCCTTGACGGGCCAGTTGACCTGGTTGAACAGGACCTTGGGGCAGTTATTGTAGGTGACCGGACCCTTGCAGCCGAGTTCGTAGAGGCAGTAGCCTTTTTTCGCTTCCTCGGAATCGAAGGAGGGGGCGAATTCGGAGTTCTCGAAGTGTTTGAGGCGTTCGCAGTTGTCGTGGACAAGCTCGCCGAAGAAGATCTTCGGACGGCCGTTGGAGTCGAGTTCGGGGATGCCCTTTTCCAGGACATGCACCACGGCGCCGATGAAATTGATGGGGTTGGGCGGGCAGCCGGCGATGTTGATGGTGGCGATGCCGGTGGCCTCGGTGACGCTGATGGCCTGGCTCGGGTTGGGCTTGGCTTTCTGGATGCCGCCGTAGCACGAGCAGGTGCCGATGCAGATGACGCCCTTGGCCTTGGGGGCCAGTTTCTTGGTGGTGGCGAGCATCGGATGGCCGGAAACCATGCCCCAGTTGCCGCCGTCGATGGTGGGCAAGCCGCCTTCGACAACAAGGTAGAAGCCGTCGGGGGATTCCACGGCCTTGTGCAGCGCGTCTTCGGCGGCGTCGCCGGCGGCGGCCATGATGGTCTCCTGGTAATCCAGGGAGATGGTGTCGAGGATCAGCGAATCAATGAACGGTTTGATGGTGCGCAGCGCCGCTTCGGTGCAGCCGGTGCACTCGGCGTTGTGCAGCCATACGACGGACGGCCGACGTTTGGCGGTCAGCGCCTGGGCGACCTTGGGCGCGAACGCCGGTCCCATGCCCATGGCCGCGGCCACGGCGGCGCAGAATTTCATGAAGTCGCGGCGGGAGACGCCGTTTCGCTCAAGCCGTTTTTCCGCATCATCCCTGCCAAGACCCACGGAAAAGTTCATAAACGTCCTCCTTGGTTTTACGAAGGGGCACGACCCCGACGACTGATGGAGGCGTCCAGGCCGTGTTGCATCGTTCCCTCGCTTCGGCGCCTGCCGGGCGCGACGGCCAGGCCGCGCCGTCCGGACTGGCGGCATATGCCTATGCCGCTGCCTAGTTAGTGTTCCCTTTGGCAGTTCATCACGAAATGGTTGTGACGTCAATGGGGAATGCTAAATTTTTCACGTGATTCAAGGGTGTTACGAGCTCTTGGCCCTGGAAGAAGTTCTGGATATGAATTTAAGATTGCTGGTTGCTTGGTGTTATTGTTTTGAAAAAAATATGCTCTCATCCCTTCAACGCACGGTCTTCACAAGTCCGCGAATGTCGGCCAGGGGCAGATTCTCGCCGCGCGCCAACCGGGCCAGCAAAATAAGCTCCGGCCGGTACTCGAAGTGCATGAGGTCGAACTCCGACCACTTGCCGCCCCAGATGAAGCCCTCGGCCTCGAAGGCGGCGACGATGGCGGCTGGGAAGGCCTGGCGCGTGGCCAGCATGTTCGTGCCGCGCGGCAGGTTGCGCCAGTAGGGGTTGCCCTTGGGGCTGACGTCCACGGCGGCGGCGAAGGCATGCACGGACAGCCGACGCGTGCCGGCGATGACCCGCCAGACCACGCCGCCCGAGGCCGGAAGCAGATGGCGGCGCAAGGACGGATCGACGGCCTTCATCTGGCCGAGTCGGGCCGAAACCCGGGCAAAGGCGTCGGCCGCGCCGTAGCGCGCGTTGAAGGCCATGGTCTGGCCCAGGAAAGAGACGGGACGGCAGTTGGCCGTCACCTGCTGCTTGTCGTGGCCGTAAAGCGCCAGGAACAAGGGCTCGACGCGACGCCGGCCCGGGGAAAAGCCCTGGGCCGGCTCGGCCGTCACCGGCCCCAGGGGGTAGGGTTCGGCCAGCATGTCCTTGATGTCGGGATGGTCGAGCAATTCCTCGGGCGATTTGGCCCGGCCGTCGTCATAGGGCAGACGCGTGCCGTCGTTGAGCACGACCGTGGCCCGGCCGGCCCCATCGACCTCGATGGCGGTCATAAGGCCCGGATAGGCGGTGGCCAGGACGGCCAGATCGCGGGCGGCCTTGGCGGAAAGGGTCTGGGCCGTGGCCGGGGCGGCCAGGGCGGCAAACAGCAGCGCGGCGAGCCAGAAGGCGCGCGGGAAACGAATGGGCATGGCGGATATCCTCATGTTTGCAGCTGGCATACGGCGGCGCGGCAGGGAAGGGAAGTCCCAAGCGTCGGAGCGGGGAAGGCTGGCCGGCATGTCGGCTCAATGGGGGCGCGCAACGCAAGGGTCAGGCGGCCGGTGGTTCGGCGGCATCGGCCAGGGAACGGACGCGAGCGGCGGGAGCGGGATGGGCGCGGCCAGGGACAACAGGAAAGCATAGCCCCAAAGGGCGGCCGCCGGCGGCGATCAGCCGGCTTTCTTGCGGCAAAAAAGCGACAGCAGCCAGCGCACCCGGGCGCAGACCGGGGCTTCGGCGGCCAGGGCCGCTTCGGGGCAGTCCAGCAACTCCGGGCGCAGGCGCAGCACGGAGCGCACGGCCAGTTCGGCCCCGTAGCCGGTCAGCGCGGCGCACTGGGCCATGTGGGCGCTTGCGTCGTTTTTCACATGTTTGGTCAGCACCCGGCAGCACGACGACTTGTGGCGCTCGGTGAAGGCCTGGTGGACGGCGGCGGATTCCAGGCGCACGCCGGCCCGGGAGGCGGCGTGGTCGCCCCGGGCGCACAGCAGGCCAATGACGGCGCAGGCTCCGGCCACGGCCCCGCACAGGCAGCCCTGGTCGCCCAGGCCGGCGGTGAGGCCGGCGGCCACGCCCACGGCCTGGTCCTCGCCTATGGGCGAGCCAAAGGTTTCGTTGACGGCCACGACGATGGCCTCGGCGCACAGGAGCTTGCGGTGGGTGAAGAGCTTGGACGCCTTGTCGGCCACGCTTAGGGCCAGGGCGTCGATACGGACGGTGTCGGAAAAAGGCGCGTTCATGGTTGTTACTACCGGTTGCTGGCGGCATCGACAAGCCAGGGGCTGGTCGGCCGAAGGAGGGTGGGTGTGTCTGCCGCCGGTCTGCCTGGGCTTCCGGCTGGCCGCTAGGGCATTGAACCCTCGCAATATCCCCTGGCCAGGGGGACCGGGGGGGATGATCCCCCCCGGTGGGGCGCGGGGCAACGCCCCGCGTTGGCGTCCTTACTTCACGGCTTCGACGGGGTAGGCCGCGCCCTTCCAGGCGAAGATGCCGCCGGGGTAGCGCACGACGTTTTTATAGCCGAGCTTTTGGGCCCAGACCGCGCCGTTGTGGCTGCGGGTGCATTTGACGAAGCCGCAGTAGACCACGATGGTCTTGTTCTTGTCCGGGCCGAGCAGCTTTTCGTAGTCAGCCTCGGTCTTGCCGCCGGTCTCCTTGGCATCCCAGGTGGTCATGTCGGGAATGGGGAAGACGAAGTTGACCGCGTCGGGCACGTGTTCCTTTTTGAAGCTGTCCTCAAAGGGCATGGTGTCCACGATGACCATGGGCTTTTTCTCGTCCATCCACTTCTTGAGTTCCTCGGTGGTCACCAGGCCGTAGCCGGCTTTCTGGGTGTCGCGCACGAGTTTGACGGCTTCTTTTTCCTTGGCGGCTTCGTCCTCGAATTTGTCGGCCAGGGCGGGGGCGGCCAGGGCCAGGACGGCGGCCAGGGCCAGGATCAGTTTGCAGGCGCGCATGAAGACTCCTTGGGGGTTGCGGGTTGGCGAAAGGGGCGGGCGGTCGCGGCCGGCCCGCCAGGCCAGGCAGTAGGCGACCCCGGCCAGCATCAGGAGGTCGCGCCAAAGCGTCGGCCACAGGCCGTGGTACACTTCGCCCTCGACGTCGCCCGGGCCGTAGCAGCCGCAGTCGATGTCCAGGCCCTGGCGGATGGCGTTGACCACGACGCCGATAAAAAGGAGCAGCAGGCCGCCGATGACGGCCAGTCCGCCGGGGAGGTCGAACAGCAGCAGCAGCCCGCCGACGATCTCCAGCACCGGCATGGCGGCGGCCACGGGCTTGACGAGGTCGGTTGGCAGCACGCCGAAGGCCTTGATGGTCAGGACAAAGGACTTCTGGTCGGCCAGCTTGAGCGCGCCGGCCACGATGAAGGCCACGGCCAGGGCGGCGCGCACGGCCCGGTATGTCCAGAGCGAGGCAAGAAAAGCGGCAATATGTCGCATATCGGGCAACCGTCGGGAAAATTTGATTCCAACGGCTTACCATGCCGCAGCGGCAGCGACAAATACGGAAGTCCGATGCCTTTCCCGGAAACGCATCGACAAACGTGATGCGTCCAGCCGGCAACGGTGCGCTGCAAACAAGATCGGCCGATCCTGTGGACCGGCCGATCTTGTGAGGCGCGTATTCGCGCGGATAAACGCTTATAGTGTGATGCCGCCGCCTCGTAGGTGACCGGCCAATCCCCTTTAACCCTTTCTTCATTTGGGGGGTCCGGGGGCCTCAGGCCCCCGGCCGCCGGAGGCACTCTTCCCTCTTCCCCTTACTGCGCCGGAGGCGTGACGACTTCTATTTCCTCGCCTTTTTGTTCCGGCTTGGGCGCGTCTTTCTTGACCGGGATGCGCAGCACCGTGCCCGGGCGGATGTTGTCGGGCTCGATGTCGGGGTTGGCGGCGATGACGTCGCGGGAGCGCGCGCCGTGGGCGTTGGCTACCTTGGACAGGATTTCGCCTTCCTTGACGGTGTATTCGATATACTGCCCGGGCGGCAACGGGGCGGCAGGCTTTTTGGCGGGCTTGTCGCCGCTTTTGCCCGGCAGTTTGATGGTGGCGTCGGCCTTGAGGTTTTTGTCGGTCAGTCCCGGGTTGGCGGCCTCGATGGCGGCGATGGTCGTGCCCTGGGTCTTGGCGATGCGCTCCAGGCTGTCGCCTTTCTTGACGCGGTAGCTGCCCTCGCCCGAGGACGGGGCGGCGGCTTCGGCCGGGGCCTTGGCGGTCTGGCCCAGGCTTGGTTGGGTCTTGGCCGAGGCTTCGGTCAGGGGGGCGTAGAAATAGAACACGCGTCCGGCGTTGCCGCCAAGGTCGCGGCGGTGGCCGATAAAGACCGCGCCGGGCCAGTTCCAGGTGGAGACCTCGTAGGGGTGGCCGGTGGCGTCGGTCTTGCGCCGGGTGGCGTCGGGCGGTCCGTATTTGGCTACCAGCCCTTTCTCCAGAGCCTCGGAGGCTCCGGGGGCGTCGTAGCCGATTTCGGCGTGGTAGAATTGGTCCTTGAAAAAGGAATAGGTGACGTTTTTCAGCGGCATGCCGCCGAGTTCTTTTTTCTCGCCGGTGCGTTCGCCGTGGACGATGTCGCCGTCGCGGTCGATGGGCTTGAGGTCGGGCAGGGACGCGGCCGGCGCGCCCCAGGCCACACCCCGGAAATCGGCGGGTTTCTTGTCGGGTTCGGCGGCCAGGGCCGGGCCGGCGGCCAGGGTCATGGACAGGGCCAGGGGCGCGAGCAGCGCGGCAAGGCGTCTGATGGGCATGAGACTTCGGTCCTCCGTATAGTTCCTGGTCAGTCTAGCGCAGGTCGGCGCGGCAGTACAGCACTTGGGAACGGGCGGCGTCGGGGGCGGCGGCACGCCCCTTTTCGGGAAAGTCAAAAGCCGCGCCCTTTGACTTTCCCGCCCGGGCTGGTAGGAGACTGGACACGAGGCTTTCATGAGCGAATACATCGAACATGCCCCATCGGGAACCAGCGTCGGCCGGGTGGAGAAGCGGTTTTTCACGGTCGCCGAGGCCAACGGCCCCCTGACGGTCGAATCCGGGCGCGCCCTGGGGCCGGTGGTCCTGGCCTACGAGACCTACGGCCAGTTAAGCCAACGGGCCGACAACGCCGTGCTGGTGCTCCATGCGCTGACCGGCGATTCCCACGCCGCCGGCTACTACGAGCCCGGCGACGCCAAGCCCGGCTGGTGGGACCTCATGATCGGGCCGGGCAAGCCCATCGACACCGACCGCTACTATGTCATCTGCTCCAACGTCATCGGCGGCTGCATGGGCTCCACGGGGCCGTCCTCGATCGATCCGGCCACGGGCCAGCCTTATGGCCTGACCTTTCCGGTCATCACCATCGGCGACATGGTGCAGGCCCAAAAGCGGCTGGTCGAGCATCTGGGCGTGGCCCGGCTTTTAAGCGTGGTCGGCGGCTCCATGGGCGGGATGCAGGCGCTGGAATGGTCGGTGCGCTACCCGGACATGGTGCGCACGGCCGTGCCCCTGGCCACCACCACCAAGCACTCGGCCCTGGCCATCGCGTTTAACGAGGTGGCCCGGCAGGCCATCATGGCCGACCCCAACTGGAACGGCGGCAACTACTACGACGGCGTGCCGCCGGCCCACGGCCTGGCCGTGGGGCGCATGATCGGGCATATCACTTATCTTTCCGACGAGGCCATGCGCCAGAAGTTCGACCGCCGGCTCCAGGACCGCTGCGAGAACTCCTTTGTCCTGGAGGAGCCGGATTTCCAGGTGGAATCCTATCTGCGCTACCAGGGCCAGAAGTTCGTGGACCGCTTCGACGCCAATTCCTTTCTCTACATCACCAAGGCGGCGGACTATTTCAATCTGGAGGCCAGCCACGGCTGCGGCTCGGCCGTGGCCGCCTTTGCCAAGGCCAAATGCCGCTATCTGGTGGCCTCGTTTTCCTCGGACTGGCTCTATCCCACCTACCAGTCCCGGGCCATGGTCCAGGCCATGAAGAAAAACGGCCTGGACGTGAGCTTCGTGGAGCTGGAGGCCAAGTGGGGGCATGACGCCTTCTTGCTGCCCAACGCCCGCCTTTCGGGCATGATCGCCCGCTTCCTGGACCGGGCATTGGTCGACGCCGCCAAGGAGGACGCCCGTGCGCTATGACCTGTCCATCATCGCCTCCTGGATCGAACCCGGGTCGAAAGTCCTGGACCTCGGCTGCGGCTCGGGGGATCTGCTCCATATCCTGTCGGTGGACAAGGGCGTGCGCGGCACGGGCATCGAGCGGGAAGAGGGCAAGGTCAGCCGGGGCATCGAGAAGGGGCTTTCCGTCCTGCACGGGGACATCAACGAGGAAGTGGCCGACTATCCCGACGGCCATTTCGACTACGTGATTCTCTCCCAGACCTTGCAGCAGGTCTACGACCCGGCCCGGCTCATCCGGGAGATGCTGCGGGTGGGCAAGCGCGGCATCGTGAGCTTTCCTAATTTCGCCTATTACCGCATCCGGGGACAGTTGCTCTTTCGCGGCCGGGCCCCGGTGTCCCGGGAGCTGCCCTACGAGTGGTACGACACGCCCAACATTCGCGTCATCACCATCCGGGATTTCCGGCGCTTTTGCCGCAAGGAAGGCTTTGTCATTGAACGCGAGACCGCGGTGAGCACGCCGCATCACCACGAGAAGGGCGCGGTGGTGACGTTTCTGCCGAACCTGCTGGCCACCTACGGCATGTTCCTGCTGTCCCGGCGGGGGGCCTAGGGCTGGAGTCTGGCTGGAGTCCCGACGGCAGGCGGGGGCAAAATCCGTTGCCGCGCCGCTTCGCCATCGGATAGGATGCGGGCATGGACGTTTTCTCCCCAATGCTGGATATCCTGCCGCAGGCCCAGCGCCGGCTGTGGCCGGAACTTGACGCCACCCCCGAACAGTTCACCCTCTACGGCGGCACGGCCCTGGCCCTGCGTCTGGGACACCGTGTTTCGGTCGATTTCGACTTTTTTTCCAATGAGCCTTTTGACCCCAGGCTGCTCGCCCGGGACGTGCCGTATCTGCAAGACGCCGAACAGGTGCAGGTCGCGGCCAACACCCTGACCTGCCGGGTGGATCGCGGCGGGCCGGTGCTGGTTTCGTTTTTTGGCGCATTGGGTCTCGGACAGGTCGCGCCGAGGCAGCAGGCCCGGGGAAGCAAGGTCTGGGCCGCCTCCCTGGGGGACATCGCCGGGACCAAGGTCGCGGTGGTGCAGCAGCGGGCCGAGGCCAAGGACTACCGCGACATCGACGCCTTGCTGGGCCATGGACTCGACTTGGCCACGGCTCTGGCCGCCGGCCGGGTCGTGTACGGCGCAAGCTTCAATCCCCTGATTTCGCTTAAGGCGCTCAGCTATTTCAACGATGTGCCGACCTTGCCGGAGGACGTGCGCGCACGTTTGCGCGCCGCCGTGGCCGGCGTGGACCCTGGGCGGCTGCCAAGGCTCGCGCCTTACAAACCCAGGCACAAGCCCGAGCCGGAGTCCCGGCCATGAAACCGTTGCCCGAAACCCCGGAACTGTTGGAGGTGGCCCGGCGCGTGGTCTGGTTCAAGGAGCCGGCCGAGGCCCTGGCCGATCCCGTGCATTTCCTGGCCCATGTCATGACCTATGGCGGCATCGAGGATTTGCGCCGTCTGGAAGGACTGGTCGGGCCGCAGGAATACCGCGAGACGTTGGACAACGCCCCGCCGGGCGTTTTTGACGCCCGCTCCTGGGCCTATTGGCATTTGCGCTACGGGCGGCGTCCCGCGCCGCCCCTGCCGACCCGGGCCGGGCGGTTTCTCGCCGACCCGGCCGCGTCCGAGTCCGGTTGCGCCCCGGACGACGCGCCGGTTCCGACCGGGACGGCCTCAGGCGCGTAACGCCTATTCTACAACATGACGACAGTTGTGTTGTAGAAATAGACAATTGAATCAATGGGTTGTTTGCTATGTGCTTTTGCTTGAGAAATCGCATTGGCATGACCCGACCGGACGGCGGCTGGGCGTGCCTTGTCGGCTTTGCCCCAGGCCAGGAGACAGGATAATCCCCCGGCGTCGCCGCAAAGAGCCGCGCTCCTACCGGCAACGCACGCCGCATACGACGCAAACGCGCCCGCTGTCTGCTGACGGCGGGCGCGTTCGTCTTTAGGGCGGGTGCGGCGGGCTTACGCTTCGAACTGGTTCCAGGGCGTGGCGCAGATGGGCTCGTAGCCCCGCTCCCGGGCGGCGGCGTCGAGATAGGCCAGGGCCGGTCCGAGGCTGTCGGGATCAAAGGCCAAGTCGCTGTCCACCCGGTTGGTCACCACGAAATAGCGGCGGCAGGTGTGGCAGGCATGGATGCGCTCGCGCTGCCGGCCCTCGGGCACGAAAAGTTCCAGCTTTTCATGGTCGCCCTCGCCACAGCTCGGGCAGACCAGGCGGGGAAACCGCCACAGATGGCCGCACAGCGAACAGTGCAGCAGCAGCCGGCCGGCCTTGGCGATGAGAAATTCCGTGGGTTCGGACTGCTCCTTGAGCAGGCCCAGGTCCGGGCCGGAGCCGCACACCGGGCAGTGGTTCTTGCGCCACAGCGCGTCGTCGGCCAGGGCGGCGATGCGCGCCGCCTCGGCCCGCAACACCGTGGCGACGATTTCCTGGGTCAGAAACAACAGCGTCTCCGGGCGCAGGCCCAGCTCCGTGCCAAGGGTCAGGAAATCCTCGGCCGCGTCGGTGAAAAAGGCGGCCACCAGCGCCCCGGCCAGGCGCGGCCCCTGGGCCAGCAACTGGCCAAGCGCCCCGGTTTCCCGGGACAGGGCCGGAAAAATGCCGCCCATGGCCGGCAGCAGCTTTTCGGCGGCGGCCAGGAATCCCGGCACGAGCACGGCCGGATCGACGTCGGCCAGGAGTGTTTCGCCGGCGGCGAAGCGGTCCGGGTCGTAGGCGACTTCGAAGAGCCCCTGGGGCAGTCCGGCGGCGATTTCGCGGCGCGCCTGGGCCAGGGCGACGAACGGTTCGGCCAGGGCCTGGGACTCGGCCGCAGGCGGCATGTCGGGCATATCGGGCTGGGGGGCGTGGGGAATGCGCATGCGCATGAAGGCAACCTCGGGAAAAAAGTGACAAGTGCTTGAATATAGGCGAAAATGCTCGCCCTGAAAAGGGGGACCGGCCCGGACGCCACTGGCAGATGGCGGACGGGCCGGTCCGCGGGAACACGAACGGCGGCGTTATCCGCGAAGGCGCGACGCGGGACGGGCCAGCATGGCCAGGAAGGCTTGCCTGGTCATGGGATGCATCTGTTCCCGGCGTTCGGCGAATTCATGGTAGAGCTTGCGCGGTTCGGTGATGAGGTAGATCACCGCGAGGTAGTCTTCATCGAGAAGGGTCGCCTCGGGGTGGGTCTTTTTCACCTTTTCCAGGGTCTGGCGGGCCAGGGCCAGCATGTCGGCCCGTTCGCCGATGTTCATGGAGCCGGTGCAGCAAGTCTTGACGCAGGCGGGCTTCATGCCGGCGCGCTGGCGGTCGATGCACCAGTCGCACTTGCTGAGCATGCCGGTGGCCTCGTTGCGCACGGGGATGCCGTAGGGGCACACGTCGCGCACTTCCTGGGCCTGGTCGATGGTGAGCTGCTTGGTCTTGTCGGTGTAGAGCACGGCCCCGGTGGCCTCGTCCTGAACAACGGCCCCGGGCACGTAGGCGTCGGCGGCGTCCTTGCAGGGCGGCTGGAGGCAATGGCGGCACTGGTCAGGGAAAAACAGCCATTTGACCTTGCCGTCGATCTTGTGCTCGGAAAATCGCACGATTTTGTAGTTGTAGGGCGTGAAATCGGGCGGGTTCTGGTGCGTGCCGCGTTGCAGCGTGGGCACTGCCCGATGCTCGTGCCATTCCTTGCAGGCCACCTGGCAACCCCGGCAGGCCGTGCAACGTGAAGTATCAATGAAAAACGCCTTGGGCATGGCGGACTCCCCTTCGTAAGTCGCGGCCGGGAGAGCGTACTCCCGGCCGCGACGCGCGTTAGCGTTGCAGTTCCGTCACCTTGTCGGCCTTGCGCACGTTGCACAGGCAGGCCTTGTACTCCGGAATGGTGGTGTTGGGATCACCCACCGAAACCGTCAGACGGTTGGTGGCGTCGCCGCAGCCCGGAGTGGTCCAGCCGAAGCAGAACGGC
The DNA here is from genome assembly GCA_002482565.1 of Solidesulfovibrio magneticus. Lineage (GTDB taxonomy): Bacteria > Desulfobacterota > Desulfovibrionia > Desulfovibrionales > Desulfovibrionaceae > Solidesulfovibrio > Solidesulfovibrio magneticus_B. Next base: position 16,032 of record DLGG01000069.1, on the reverse strand, counting down.
ATGCCGACGAGGTGGACGGTCTTGCCCTGGACGGTCAGCGGCGTCATGCGCACCGTGACCATGGCCACGGCCTCGACCTTGCCCCGCAGGCTTTCAAGCACGACCACGTCGCCGTTCTTGATGCCTTTTTCCTTGGCCAGCTCGTGGCTCATCTCCACATAGAGCTGGGGTTCGGCTTCGAGCAGGGCCGGGGTGTTGCGGGTGTCGCCGCCGCCGCACCAGTGTTCGGTGAGGCTGTAGGTGGTGAGCACGATGGGGAAGCGCGGGTCGCCCGGCTTGGCCAGAACGTCCATGTCGCTGTCTATGATCTTGATGCAGGGGTTGTTCATCTGCTTGGAGAACGGGTTGGCCGTGACCGGGGTTTCCGCCGGCTCGTAATGCTCGGGGAACGGTCCGTCCACGCGGCCGGGGCCGTAGAGCTGGCCATGGCCCTCGGTGTGCATGATGAACGGGTACTTGCCCTTGGGATCGGCCATGGGCGGCCACGGACCGTCCGGGATGTCGCCGACCCACTTGTCGCCCTCCCAGATGATGACGGGCATGGCCGGATTGAACGGCTTGCCGTTCACGTCCACCGAGGCGCGGTTGTAGATGATGCGCCGGTTGACGGGCCAGGCCCAGGAGTAGTTCGGGTACAGGCCGATCTTGGCCTGCATGGGCGTTTGGCTATGGTCGCGCCGCTTGGCCAGGTTGCCAGCCGGGCCATAGCAGCCGGTGTAGAGCCAGTTCATGCTGACGGTGGAGCCGTCGTCGCGCAGGAAGGCGAAGCTCGCCACCTGCTCGCCCTTCTTATAGGACTTGTCGCCGGCCGTGACGTCCTTAGTGTACCAGCCGTTGATCTTTTTCGCAATGAAATCGGCGTCGTATTCCTTGTACCAGTCCTGATTGACGATGGGAGCCGGGAACGCGCCGCCTTCCTTCTTGTACAGGTCGATGACCCGCTTCATGATCTCGACGACCATCCATCCCATGGGCTTGGACACGCCCATGGGCTCGTAGCCCTTGTAGTGCCACATGTGCCAGCGGCCGGAGTTGGAGGTGGTGCCGTCCTTTTCGCCGCGTTGGCACGACGGCAGCAGGAACACCTCGGTCTTGACGGACTTGGGGTCCGTGCCGGGCTGGCGCCAGAAGGCCGCCGTTTCCGTCTCGTGGGCCTCGCCGATGACGAACCAGTCGAGGTTGGTCAGGGCCTTTCTGATCTTGTGGGTGTTGGGCATGGACATGGCCGGGTTGTGGCCGTAGATGAACCCGCCCTTGATCTTGTTTTTGTACATCCGGTCAAAGATGTACAAGCTGGCGTAGTCGACGTTGGGGTCGACCTTGGGCAGCCAGCCGTAGCCGAACTCGTTTTCCGGGGTGGCCGCGTCGCCGAACCAGGCCTTGAGCAGGCTGACCACGTACTTGGGCCGGTTCTGCCACCAGTTGGCGCTCTTGGGGTCCTTGGAGACCGGGGTGTTGGCTTTCTGATAGTCGGCCAGGGTCGCCCAATTGGTATTGGGCACGTTGTGGTAGCCGGGCAGGATGTGCCACAGGATGGCGTGGTCCGTGGACCCCTGGACGTTGGGCTCGCCGCGCAGCGCGTTGACGCCGCCGCCGGCCACGCCGATGTTGCCGAGCAAGAGCTGGATCATGGCGGCGCAGCGGATGTTCTGCACGCCCACGGAATGCTGGGTCCAGCCCAGGGCGTACATCATGGTGCCGGCCTTGTCGGGCTTGCCGGTGGCCGAGTAGGTCTCGTAAACCTTGAGCAGGTTTTCCTTGGACACGCCGGTGATGGCCGAGACCTTGCTCAGATCGTAGCGGTCATAGTGCTTTTTGAGCAGCTGGAAGACGCTGCGGGGATCGGACAAGGTCTTGTCCCGTTTGGGAACGCCCTGTTCGTCCATGGCGAAGGCCCATTTCTTCTGGTCGTAACGCTTGGTGGCCGGATCGAAGCCGGAGAACACGCCGTCATTGAAGGCGAAGCCGTCGCCCACGATAAACGCCGCGTTGGTGTACTCCACCACGTAGTCTTTGTGGAACTTGTTGTTTTCCAGGATGTACTTGATCATGCCGCCCAGGAAGGCGATGTCCGTGCCGGAACGAAGGGGCACATGGAAATCGCTGCGAGCGGAAGTACGGGAGAATTTCGGGTCAACATGGATCACCGGCGCGCCGGCGTCCTTGGCCTTGAGCACCCACTTAAACGAGATGGGATGGTGCTCGGCGGCATTGCTGCCCATGATCAGAATAGCATTGGCGTTTTTGATGTCGATCCAATGCTGGGTCATCGCGCCGCGTCCGAACGACTCTGCCAGAGCCGGTACAGTGGGCGAGTGTCAGATACGAGCCTGATGGTCGAAATGGACGACCCCCAGGCCTCGAAGCATTTGGTGGGTGACGGCGCATTCCTCGTTGTCCATCTGCGAGGTGCCCAGGTGGAAGATGGACTCCACCCGGTTAACCGCCTGGCCCTTTTCGTTTTTCTCCATGAAATCTCGGTCGCGGGTTTCCTTGACCCGCTTGGCGATGCGGTCAAGAACGAAATCCCAGTCCTTTTCTTCCCACTTGTCGCTGCCCGGCGCCCGGTATTTGGGCTTGAGGATCCGGTGATGGCTGACGTGCATGGAGTGGAAAGCCGCGCCCTTGGGGCACAGGGCCCCTTCGCTGACCGGATAGTCCGGGTCGCCCTCGGAACTCAAAAACTTGCCGTCCTTGACGAACATCAAAATGCTGCACCCGCACGAACAAAACGGACAGGTGGATTGATATTCCTTGGCCCCTTCGATGCGCAGCGTCGTGGCGTAGGCCGCTGCCGGACGGGGGTCCAGGCCCAGGTCTTTGAGACCCAGGCAGGCCAGACCGGCCCCCGTCAGTTTCATGAATCCGCGTCGTGATATGCCCATACGGCCTCCTTGAAAGGTTCCCCAGCAATCGGGCGGCGAACCGCCCGGCATCCCACGTGTTATGTCTAATCAGGCACACGATTGTCATAAAAAGCAGGCTACCGCCGGTCAAACCAATCCCGATTGCGCAAGATCTGGCACAAGCAGTCACGGTTTCATTTGGAAAACTGATGCGATAGGGTCGCAAGTGCCTGGAATTTTGAATTAAGTTATTTTAAATACAAAGAAAAAAGTTTTTACCTCCGGTTGGCGGACAAAGCCTGGAAGGGGCTGTCGCAGCCGCTGGCGCGCCTTGACGCCGCCGGGGGTTCTTGGCACGCCTGGACTGGGACAGGCCGCGCCAGTGGTGACGGGCTATCCGCATCGACCCATGGGCCGCGCCCTGGCGCGGCCGCCACGACCCAACGCCGGGCCGGCCCGGGGAGGCGTCATGACCCAGTGCGACGACCATTTGCTGTCCATTCCCGACGCCGTGGAACGGCTGCGCCGGGAGCGGCCCCATGCCCGGGCCTTTCTCGATCCCTTCGTGGGGCTGCTCCTGGCCCGGGAGCCGCTGCTGGAAGAACTGGAACGGGAGGCCGGGACCGTGCCCCTGCCACGGCCCGATCCGGCGCGCCTGGGACAGGGGGCCAGCTTGAGCTCGCGCGAGGAATTCCCCATGGACCGCCTGGCCCTGCGCCGGATCTTCGAGGCCCTGCATCCGGTGCTGGCCGCCGGCTTCCGCGACATCCGGGCCGATCTGCTCAACGTCGGCCAGGCCGCCTGCCGCGAGCCAGAATTTCTGGACGAGGCCGTAGGCCATCTGCTGGCCGACCGGCGCGCCGCCCTGATCGGCTTGGGGCGTTCCCTTGGGGTCGATCCCCGGGTGCTGGGGTTTTGGTGCGTGCAGCTGGTCACGCCCCTGGCCATGGCGCGTGGCCGGGCGCTTGCCCCGCTGGTCGAGGGCATGGCCTGGAACCGGGGCTATTGCCCGGTGTGCGGCTCCTGGCCCGGCCATGGCCGGCGCGACGAGTCCGGGCTGGTCATGGCCTGCTCCTTTTGCGCCGCGACCTGGCGCTTTGCCCGCCGCGAATGCCCCCACTGCGAGGCCCCGGGACCCCAGGGGCAAGTCTATGCCGTACCGGGCTACGAGACCGAGCGGGTCGCCGTGTGCCGGCGCTGCAACCATTTCCTGGGCGAACTGGCGGCCGAGGTCCTGCCCGGCCTGCCGCCCGAGATGGCCGCCCTGACCCTGACGCCCATCGAGCTTTTGGCCCGCCAGCACGGCCACCGGCCGGCCACCATGGATTGGCGGCAGATGGTCTGGGGCTAGGGCGCGCCGCGCGTCGCGTTTCGGAGTCGCCGGTTCCATGCCCCCAGGTTTCGAGAGCAGCCGATACGGGCACGGCCTGGATCTGGGCCGGGCCGAGGCGACTGTCTTGTTCGACGTCCTGCAAGACTGCGCCGCCTGCCGGTCCCGCCACGCCTTCCTGGCCCTGTTGCCCAAGCTTGGGGCGTTGCTTTCCTTCGATCATGCCCTGGCCCTGGCCGGGCGGCTCGATCGGGGCGTCGCCACCACGACGGACTGCGTCGTGGCGGGTTTTCCCGAGGGCTGGCTTCGTGACTATGCGGCCTCGGAGTTGCCGGGCCGGGACGCCCTGGTGGCACGAGGCTTCGCCGGACGCGGCCCCTGCCAATGGTCCGATGCCGGCGCTGGACTGGAGGAGCCCAATGCCCTGGCGCTGTGTCGCGACCATGGCCTGCGCTGCGGGCATGTGGCCGGTCATGGCCCGTTGCTGGGGTCGTCTTGCAGTCTGTTCTGCTTCACTGGAACCCGGGGCCGGGAGGATAGGCGCACGGCGGCGTTGCTGCGGTTTCTGACGCCCCATCTCCACCTCGCCTTCCAACTCGCCCTGGCCGTCTCCGAACCGCCCCCCGGCGGGGACGCCGGCCTCACCCGGCGCGAACGGGAGGTGCTCGGCTGGCTCAAGGAAGGAAAAAGCTCCTGGGCCATTGGCATGTTGCTTGGCATCAGCGAACGCACGGCCAATTTCCACGTCGCCAACATCATGCGCAAGCTCGGCGTCGCCAACCGCGCCCAGGCCGTGGCCGCGGCCATTGCCCGGGGGGTCATCGACGCGGGGTGAGGCGTTTTCCCGGCTTGGCCGGCCCGGGCCTGTCAGTTCCGACAGGTGCGCAGCCACGGGGCAAGGGGTAGTTACGGTCCCGACCGGAGACTAACCGCCAACCCTGTTTGCATGCCCTCAGGAGGCATTCATGACCACGACGCTTGCTCCCGCGCCCCTGGCCGATGACCGTCCCATCTGGGACATCTGGCTTTCAAGCCTTTGGCTGCCGGCCGTGCTGGCCGCCGACGCCCTGGGCGTCTTCGCCGCCCTGGATGCCGAACCGGCCGACGCGGCTGGGCTGGCCGACCGGTTGGCCCTTGACGGGGAAGCCCTGGTCAGCCTGCTGGCGCTCCTGTCCGGGCTGGGGCTGGCGCGGGTCCGGCATGGCCGTTTCGAACTGACCGCGCCGGGAAGGTTGTATCTGCGCCGGGGCGAACCGTTGTACTGGGGCGAAGCCCTGGGGGTCATGGGCCATTCGCCAGTTGTGGAATTGCTGTGCCAGTCCCTGCGCGGCGCGGCTCCCAAAGGGCACTACCAGGCTGCCCGGCAATGGGGCGAGGGGCAGGCCGCCGAGGAGGCGGCGGCGGCCGTGGCGCGGGTCATGCAAAGCCAGTCGTTGCCGTCGGCTCTGGGGTTGGCCGCCCTGGACGCCTTTGAGGGCGTCAAACGGCTGCTGGACGTGGCCGGCGGTTCGGGTTGCTTTGCCGTCGCCCTGGCCCAGCGGCATCCGGACATGCGCTGCACGGTGCTGGAACTGCCGGCCATGGGCCCCATCGTGGCGGGGCATGTCGCCCAGGCCGGCCTCGGCCACCGGGTGGAGGTCGTCGAGGCCGACATGTTCGCCGACGCCTGGCCGGGCGGTTATGAGGCGGTCTTGTTTTCCAATGTCTTTCACGATTGGGACGCCCGCGCCAACTCGCTGCTGGCCGCCAAGGCCTTTGACGCCCTGGTCCCGAAAGGGCGCGTCATGCTGCATGAGATGCTTCTGGCCGACCAACGGGACGGCCCCCTGGCGGCGGCGGCGTTTTCCATGATGATGTTGCTGGCCGTGGGCGGGCGTCAGTACGCCGCCAGGGAACTGGCGGCCATGTTGGCGGAGGCGGGCTTTGGCGACGCCCTGGTGCGGCCGGCTTTCGGCCATTATTCCCTGGTCTCCGCGGCCAGGCCTTGAACGGCCGCCGGGGCCTGGCGAATTTCTGGGGAAGACAAGGCCGAATTTTTTTTCTATACAACTCGTTTGACGAAGCTCCGATCAAGGCCCCGCGCCCCTTGGGGCCGTTCTCCCGTATTTTGAGAGCCCGAGGAGAAACCATGTCCAAATCCAACGCCGCCATTCTCAAATACGGCGACCTTTCCATCGAACTGCCCGTGCTGGTCGGCAGCGAAGGCGAAGTCGGCATCGACATCACCTCCCTGGAAAAGGACGCCGGGCTGCTGGCTTTCGATCCCGGCTACGGCAACACCGGCTCCTGCCAGTCGGCCATCACCTTCGTGGACGGCGAAAAGGGCATCCTGCGACACCGCGGCATCCCCATCGAACAATTGGCGGAAAAAAGCACATTTATTGAAACCGCCATGCTGCTGATCTTCGGCAAATTGCCCTCCCTCGAAGAACGTGCGGCCTTTCGCGGCCTGTTGTCCGAGCACGAGCTGTTGCACGAAGGTTTGCTCCATCATTTCGACGGTTTCCAGCCCGGCGGCCAGCCGATGGCCATTTTGTCGGCGGTCATCAATTCCCTGGGCAACTACCACCCCGAACTGCTGGAAATCCAAAGCCCGGACGAATTCCGCCTGGCCGTGGCCAAGCTCATCAGCAAGGTGCGCACCATCGCGGCGTTTAGCTACCGCAAATCCCTGGGCCTGCCGTTCATGTATCCCGACCCCAACCTCAGCTATTGCCGCAACTTCCTGCACATGATGTTTTCCGTGCCCAACCGCGACTACGAGCCCACCAAGGCGGCCGTGGCGGCGCTCACGCTTTTCCTGGTGGTCCACGCCGACCACGAGCAGAACTGTTCCTGCTCCACCGTGCGCATGGTCGGCTCCACCAAGGCCAACCTGTTCGCCAGCGTGTCCTCGGGCATCTGCGCCCTGTGGGGACGCCTGCACGGCGGCGCCAACGCCGCCGTCATCCAGATGCTCACCGAGATGATGGCCGGGCGCTACAAGGTCAAAACCTTCCTGGACATGGTCAAGCGCAAGGAAAAACGGCTCATGGGCTTTGGCCACCGGGTCTACAAGAACTTCGATCCCCGGGCCAAGGTGCTCAAAAAGGCCGCCGACAACCTGCTGCTGGAAACAGGCGTCAGCGACCCGCTCATGGACGCCGCCCTGGAACTCCAGGAAGCGGCCTTAAACGACGACTACTTCAAGAGCCGCAAGCTCTATCCCAACGTGGACTTCTATTCCGGCATCATCCTGCGGGCCCTGGGCATCCCGGTCAACATGTTCCCGGTCATGTTCGCCATCGGCCGGCTGCCCGGCTGGATCGCCCACTGGCACGAGGAAAACCGCGACGTCGCCACCCGCATCCACCGGCCGCGCCAGATCTACACCGGCCCGGCCCGGCGGCCGTATGTGCCGTTGGACCAGCGGTAGGGGGAGAGCGGAAGGGAAGAGTTGCCTCCGGCGGCCGGGGGGATGATCCCCCCGGACCCCTGCACTGGAAGAAGGGTTTAAAGGGGCCTTGTTGGTAGCCGGCAAATCGGTCGGTTAAAGACCGGCAGGCGAAGACCCAGCCAGCAGAGAAAAAGGGAAGGTGGGTGGCGGCCGGTTCGGGCTGGCGAGGAAACGATCGCGGCAGGGTCACTATCGCGGCCCTATGACAAGCCTGTCGCCCGCAGGCGTTGCGGCAACAACCGCTGGTTTTTCACGGCGCGCGCTCGAAAGGGCGCGCGCTTTTTTTGGGGCCTACGCTGGTGTCGCGCCGGCCGGGCGTGGCGGCAAACTTGTGTCGCGTCCCTTAAATAATACGGTAGTTTTTTTAGAAAAATAAATGGTTTTAGCTCGTTGACTCCAAAAAACCATATGCGTTTTTCGCGGACGCGACACGAGGTGGACAATGGCCGCTAATGGGCTACAAGGCGGGAAACAGGCAGGAGGGCAGGGGCATGGAAGAGTTGTCGTTGGCGGTGGTTGGGGCGGCTCTGGGGCTTGGCATCGTGCTGGCCGCCGCCCTGGGCTTCATCCTGGCCCGGCGGGCCGAAAAAAACGGCGGAGCCGGCGTCTTTCGGGCCGCGTTCCTGGCCTTCTTCGCGGTCTACGCCCTGGGGTTCGCCGCCCGCTACGTGCTGGTGGAAGCGCTGCCGGCCGGGTTCTGACGCCCCCCCCGAGTTGCCAACACCCATGGGCGAAGAAGGAGGGCGGCTTGCTCTTCGTTGTCGGCGCGAGGGGGCTTGCCCAGACGACAACGCCGCGAAAGCGGCGCGTTGTCGAACGCCACGAGAGGGCGTGCAGGACAGTCTGGTCTTCAAAAGGCGTCGGTGTGGCACGCCAGGCTGTCGGCAAGGCGTAACTTCGCTCTCTCCGGGCTGGGCAGCGGACGGCGTCGCGGGCGCGCGATAGGGTGGGCGGAATGCCGTATGGCGTGCGCTTAAACTGGAATAGGACGGCGTCGCGGGCGCGCGATAGGGTGGGCGTGTCAGGCCGGCCCGGGCGTCACTGCCAGGTGATGGTCAGGGTGCGTTTGCCCCACTGCACCGCGCCGCAGGCGTCGTCGCCGTAGAAAATGTCGATGGTCTTGTCGTGGCGGCCGTGCATGATGTCGAGAACCTTGAACTGTCCCAATCCCTCGATGGTGATGAGGTCGCCCCGATCCAGGCCCATGTCGAGGAGATCGGGCGAGACGGCCACGGCCTTGGCGTCCCGGGTGAGCACGTCGCCCCAGGCGCCGCGCGCGGCCCGTTTGTTTTTGGCCTTGGGCGAGCAGCCGGTGTAGGCCAGGGCCTTGACGCGCACGGACTTGGCCGGAGCCAGGGGGCGCGTGCCGAACAGGTAGCCGGGATCGTCGAGGCGGCCCACGGCAACTTCATCGGATTTCTTCTTGGCCGCCGGCGGGGCGGCCTCGGCGAGTTGATTGCCGCCTCGGGCCGTGGCGCAGCCCGGCAGGGACAGGGACGTCACGAGCAGGGTCAGGGCGGTTATCACGATTCGTGCTTGTCGCATCGTCGCTCCATGGCTTCGGGGCAACCGCGCCGTTGACGCCGGCATCTGGCATATTGATGCCTTGTGGCGTCAGGCAATGGGACGGGCGCTTGGGGCCCGGCCGTCGCGGTCGACCGCGTTGGTGGAGTGGCTCGCGGGGCGCGAGACATGCCCCGGCCGCCGACAGTCGGCGACGGGGCGACGCGCGCATTGGCGTCGTCTGGAAGCTGGCCTTGGCAAGACGTTGCGGCCTTGCCTGCCTGTAGCCTACCTATGGCCTTTGCGGGACGCCGTGTCAAGGCGACGGGAGCTGGGCGTGCGGTGGCCAAAAAGGCCGGGCTGGCGGCGAGTTAGTCGTAAACGAAAGGGGAGCATGGCGCTCCCCTTTCGGAATGGTCCGTGATGCCGGGCTGTTGGCGGCGGTCAAAAAAAGCGGATTTTTTTCCTGCCCCGGGCTTCGGATTTGGAATATCTCTGAAACAGCCCTTTTATTTCAAAATGTTGATGGCATTGTTCAGCCTTGGAACGGCGTCCTGTCTAGCCGGCTTTGGGGCCTTGGCCGTCGTCCTTGGCGGCCGCGTCGGCATCCGCGGCCTTCTTGGCCTCGTGGGCGTCGGCCGTATGCGCTGCGTCAGTCGGGACAGCATCGACAGCGTCGGCCACGCCGGTCGCCTGAGCCTCGGTGTTTTGGGCGGCCTCGTCCGGGGTCGCGGCGGCGTCGGCGGTTGCCGTGGCTTCGGGAGCCTCGGGCGCGCCCGGCGTGTCGGGCGAACGCGGCGGCTCCTTGGGGCCGCCGTCGGCGGCGGCTTCCTGCTCGGCCTTGCGCTGGGCCTTTTCCGCCAGGCGCTGCTTGTCCACGAACCAGGACACCCAGATGCCGACTTCGTAGAGCACGATCATGGGGCCGGCCATGAGCAGCTGGTTGACGGCGTCCGGGGTGGGCGTCAGCACGGCGGACACGACGAAGCTCAACAGGATGGCCCAGCGGCGGAATTTGCGCAGGGCCTTGGTGCCGACCATGCCCAGGCTGGTGAGGAAAAAGATGAAGACCGGCAGTTCGAAGATGACGCCAAAAGCGAACAGCAGCGTGACGGCCAGGGAGAAATAGGCGCTGATGGTCGGCATGACCGTGATGTAGTCCGAGGCGTAGTCCACGAAGAACTTGAACCCGAACGGGAACACGATGAAATAGCCGAAAAGCGCCCCGCCGACGAAACACACCGCCGTGGCGAAGGCCACCGGAACGATGATCTTGCGTTCCTCTTTGTACAGCCCCGGGGCCACGAACTGCCACAGTTGATAGAAAATATAGGGGCTGGCCACGAACGCGCCAGCCACCATGGCCAGCTTCATGACCGTGAAAAACGTCTCGGGCAGGCTGGTGGCGATAAGCTTGCTGCCGGCCGGCATGACGTCCATCAGGGGCTTGAGGAGCACGTCGAGCAGGCGCTCGGCAAAGGAATAGCTCAGCGCAAACCCCACGCCCACGGCGATGAGGCAGCGCACCAGGCGCTGGCGCAGCTCCACCAGATGTTCCAGCAGCGGCGCTTCCTTCATGCCCGAAGCGCTGGCTACGGCAGGGGACGGCGGCGGCGGCGTGGCGGCGGCGGTATCAGGCAGGGCGTCGCCGGCAGGGGCGGCTCCCGGCAGTTCTTGAGGATCATCTAAGGGCTTGGGCGTATCGGTCATGCGCTCCTCGTTTCCAGCAGGAACAAATTCTGCGGCTTTTGCCGCGCTTTGGGTTACGGCAGGACGCCGCCTGGGTCAAGGGGAAGAGGCGGCGTGGATCGCCCCAGCGTCGCCCGGACGCCGGCTTCACGGCCCGGCGCATCCGGCCGGGGGCGATTGAGGCGCGGCGCTCGTGTCGCATCCGCAAAAAACGCATATGGTTTTTGTAGTCAACAAGCTAAAACCATTTATTTTTCTTAAAAAATACTATCGTATTTTTTAAGGGACGCGGCCCTAGAGCTCCACCTGGACGCCCAGCTCCACCACCCGGCCCGGCGGCAGCCCGAAGTAGGCCGTGGCCGGCCGGGCGTTGCGCGACATAAGCGCGAAAAGGCTCTTGCGAAAGCCGGCCATCCTGGCCTTGCCCGTGGTGAGCAGGCTCTCGCGGCCCAGGAAATAGGTGGTGTCGGCCGGCGGATCGATGGGCACGCCCAGGCTTCGGGCCTGGGCCAGGACGGCCGGCACGTCCGGGGTCTCCATGAAGCCGTAGCGGGCAATGATGCGGAAAAAGCCCTGGCCCATGTCCTGTATGTCCAGGCGGTCGGCCTCGGGGACGGTGGGCACGTCGGTGGCGGTGACGCTTAAGATCACGACCTTGTCGTGGAACACCTTGTTGTGCTTGTAGTGGTGGAGCAGGGTGACCGGCGTGCCCTGGGGCGACAGCGACATGAACACGGCCGTGCCGGGCACCCGGATGGGATTTTTGGTCGAGACCTCGGACAAAAACAGGCGCAGCGGCACGGCCGTGGCCACGGACAGCCGGCGCAGGGCGGCCCGGCCGTCTTCCCAGGTGGCCATGGCCAGGACGATCAGGCCGGCGATGAGCAGGGTGAACCAGCCGCCGTCGGCCACCTTGAGGAGGTTGGAGCCGAAGTAGGCCAGATCGAAGGCCAAAAAGATCAGGACCGGGGGCAGCACGCGATACAGCGGTTGTTTCCAGGTCCAGCGGGCCACGAAGAAATAGAGGATGGAGGTGATGCCCATGGTGGCCGTGACGGCGATGCCGTAGGCGGCGGCCAGCCGGCTGGATTCGCCAAAGGCCAGGGTCAGGCCGATGCAGGCCCACATGAGGGCGAAATTGACTTCCGGGATGTAGATCTGCCCTTCCATGTCGCTGGAGGTGTGCACGATGCGCAGCCGCGGGCACACGCCAAGCTGGATGGCCTGGCGCGTAAGCGAAAAGACCCCGGAAATAAGCGCCTGGGAGGCGATGACCGTGGCTGCCGTGGACAGGGCCGCCATGGGGTAGAGCAGGGTGTCGGGCACAAGGCTGTAAAACGGGTTGGGGGCGATGCCGGGATCAAGCAGCAGCCCCGCGCCCTGGCCGAAATAGTTGAGCAAAAGGCAGGGGAAGACCACCAGCAGCCAGGAGCGCTGGATGGGCCTGCGGCCGAAATGGCCGAGGTCGGCATACAGGGCCTCGCCGCCGGTGATGCACAGGACCACCGAGCCGAGCACCACCACCCCATGAAGATGGTTTTCCCGAAAAAAATTGACGGCATGCAGCGGGTTGACGGCGGAGAGCACCTGGGGGGCCAGCAGGATTTCCTTAAGGCCCAGCACAGCCAGCACGGCGAACCAGACGAGCATGACCGGGCCGAAAACCTTGCCGATGCCGGCCGTGCCACGTCGCTGGACGGCAAAGAGCCCAAAAAGGATCAGGCAGGTGATGGGCATGACCAGGGGGGCGGCGGCGTCGGTGGCCACGGTCAGGCCCTCCACGGCCGAGAGCACGGAAATGGCCGGGGTGATGATGCCGTCGCCGTAGAGCAGCGCCGCCCCGCAAAGCCCCAGAAAAGCCAGGACCGTGCGCACGTGGCGATGGCCGGCGTCCTTGGGCAAAAGTTCGATGAGGGCGAAGATGCCGCCCTCGCCCCGGTTGTCGGCGGCGGTGATGAAAAGCACGTACTTGACCGTGATGACCATGGTCAGGGACCAGAAGATGAGCGAGAGCACGCCCAGAATGTTGTCCGGGGTCACGGCGATGGCGTGGATGCCGTGGAAACATTCCTTGATGGCGTAAAGCGGGCTTGTGCCGATGTCGCCAAAGACGACGCCAAGAGCGGCCAGGGTCAGGGCGGCGGTGGGCTTGGGGGCGTGGCCGCCGTGGGCGGCGCGGGGGCTTTTCAATCGGTTCTCCACGGACAGGGTGCTGCGATCCGGCGGCTGCCGGCTGCCCGGGCGGGCAAACCGGCCCTTCATAGCCCCGGGGCCTGCGGCGGGCAAGAGGGCTGGGCCGCCTTGGGGGGGCACAAGGCGGCCGCAGCCAGCGTATCCGGGATTTCTTGACGCTAACGTGTCGGAATTGTCATTTTCCAGGCTGGTTCACGGAGCGCCCGGTCAGATCAAGATAGAGCAGCGTGCCGCCCAGGATGGCGAAGGGGAAAAGCAGGATGTTGAGGCCCGGGATGAGCAGCGGCAGACCAAAGCCCAGCAGCAACAGGGGATTTCCGGCCAGACGGCGCAGCCGCACGCCAAAGCGCTCTTCTTCCCGGCAAAACGGGTAGTCGAGGAAGTCCAGGGCCAGGAGCATGGCCGCTGCGGCCGGGGCCAGCACCTGGCCGAGAACCGGAATAAAGAGCAACACCAGCGGCGCGGCCATGACGAAGACCGCCTTTTTTATTTCCTCCAGCATCAACCGGCCAAAGGACAGGGCCGGCCCCTGGCGCGATGTGCCGGCCAGGGTCAGCATCCGTCCGGCGATACGGTCATAAAGCGGCGCGGCCAGGATGTTGGCCGTCACCATGAACAGGAAATACATGATGACAAAGGCCAGGACGTAGAGGATGTACTTGAAAACATGCAGATACAGCCAGGCCAGCGCGCCGGCCAGTCCGCCGGCCTGGGCGTCGGGGGACCACAAGGCGGCCAGCATTTGGTCGCCGTGGCTGGCGAACACGGCAAAGCCTACGCCGTACAGCACCAGGGCCAGGACAAAGGGAATGGCGCAAAGGCCCAGATAGCCTTTGTGGGACAGGGCGAAGCGGATGCCCCTGGCGTGGGCGGCGAGTCCTTTGGGAAAGGCGGTCAACATGGCGGTCGCCTCCTTGGGGGCGCTCCGATCAGTCTTCGGCGATGCGCTCCGGTTCCGGGGCCGGCCGGTCCTTGGGGGCCAGGGAGCCGTGGTAGCCTTCGGCATCTTCGGCCAGGGCGGCCTGGATGCGCGTCACCTGAAAGGGCATCCCCAGGGCGCCGAGGTCGATGCGGGCTTTGGCTTCCTTGACGGCGTGGGCCTCATTGTGTCCATAGACAACGACGTATTCTGTTTCCGATACGCTTTTTTGGCGACGAAACCAACCCGATGTAACAAGCACTTTAGTGGCAAAATAAACACGGTACTTCTGCATGTTGCGTGCAACTCCGGAAAAAGGGCGGCGGCAAGGACGGGAATTAGGCAGATTTGCCGACCGTCGAGGCGGCGGACACTACGCCAAGCCCGGCCGGTCGGCAAGTCCTGCTTCCCGGCTTGACCGGGCCGGTCGGGACTTCCTACAGTCGCCCGGGCGCACGTCGCGCCAAGGAGAAGGCATGAATCGGTTCTGTTGGATGCTGGCGGCCTGCCTGTCGCTCCTGACCAGCGGCCAGGCCCTGGCCGAGGAGCCGGCCAAAATCCTGGCCACGACCAAACGGCTGGCCTGCGCTTATAGCCAGGGCATGAACGCCGTTTTTACGCCCCAGGGGCGGGTGAGTCTCAAGCCGCCCCTGGATCCCAACACGCCGGGACTGACCATCGCCATCACGGACCGGGCCAAGAATCGGGCCGTGCTGGAGGAGGATGCCCTGGAGACGCCAGGCGTGCTCATGGTCTCGCCGGCCGGATTGTCGGTCATGGCTCGCTACGCCGACGGCGGCGTGACCATGGTGACGGTCTATCCGGTCCATGCCGGCGCTTCGGACAACCTGCTCATGGTTTCCTCCCGTCACGGGGCCGGCAGCGAACCGCAGGTCTCCCAGCGTTACGGATTTTGCCGGCCCGGCCAGGAAACGCCCCTGCCGGCCGAACCGCCCGCGCCGCCGCCGGCCAAAAAGAGCGGCCACTGATGCCGGCGCGTCCCGCTTCAGGCTCTTTCAGAGCTGTGGCCGCCGGGCTGCTCGGCCTGGCCCTGGCGCTGCCGGGGGGCGTGAGATCGGCCTGGGCCGATTTCGACGACGCCCTGCGCGCGTATGAGCGCGGGGATGACGCCCGGGCCAGACAGGAACTGCGACCGCTGCTTTCCGCGGACAATCCTGCCGCCTTTTGGCTGGCCGGCCGTATGGCCGAGGCCGGCCGGGGCGGGAGTGCGCCTGATGCGGCCGAAGCGGCCAAGTGGTATCGCCGGGCAGCCGACGGCGGCTCGGTGCCGGCCATGTTGTCCCTGGCCGTGCTGCATCTGGAGGGCCGGGGTGTGCCCCAAAGCGACACGCGCGCCGGAGATTGGCTGCGCAAGGCGGCCGGGCGCGGCTCGGCCCAGGCGTTGCTGCTCACCGGAGCCATGCGCCTGGAAGGTCGCCTGGGGCCGGCTTCGGACGCGCCGGGCTATTTGCGAAAGGCCATGGCCGCCGGATCGGCCGAAGCGGCGGTGCTTTTGGGCGAGCTCTATCTGGCCGGCAAGGTGGTGCCGCGCGATCCGGCCGAAGCCTACCGCCTGGCCCTTTTCGCCGAAAGCAAGGGCAAGCTTGGCGAGCCCTTCGCCTCCCGCCTTGGCCGGCTGTCGGCCCAGGCGGCCAGCGAACTGCCGCCGGCCCAGGCCCAATCCATTCGGGGGCGCGGCCCGGGACGGGACGCCTTGCCGCGCCAGGACGACAAACCGGCCCAAGGATACCGTACCGGCACGGGCTTCGTGGTCAGCCGGCTGGGCCATGTGGTCACCAACGCCCATGTGGCCGAGGGCTGCAAGAGCCTTGTGGCCATGGTGGACGGCAAGCCCGTGACGGCAAGCCTGCTGCGGCTGGACCCGGAGCACGACCTGGCCTTGGTGCGGCTGGCCGTGGCCCCGGACAAGGTGTTGACCCTGCGCGAAGGCCGGGAACTCTCGCCCGGGACGCCGGTTTTCGCCGCCGGCTACCCGGGCGAGGCGGCGCGCACGGGCCGGATGCGCGTGACGTCGGGGCGTACCCGGGAGCTGGCCAGCGGCATGGGACCGGCCGGGGATCTGGCCGTCAGCGCCGAGGTCCAGCCGGGCAACAGC
>DLGG01000103.1 GCA_002482565.1 Solidesulfovibrio magneticus | reverse complement strand
CGCGGCTTCGCCGTGGTGGCCGACGAGGTCCGTAAGCTGGCTGAAAAGACCATGACCGCCACCAAGGAAGTGGGGCAGGTCATCCAGGCCATCCAGGCCGGGGCTTTTGACAACATCCGGGGCATGGATCAGGCCGGGGCGGCCGTGGACGACGCCACCAGCCTGGCCGGCCAGTCCCGGGCCGCCCTGGGCGAGATCGTGGCCCTGTCCGGCGACGCCGCCGGCCAGGTCGGGGAGATCGCCCGGTCCTGCGAGGCCCAGGTGGCCGCCGGGGAACGCGTCCAGTCGGCCGTTGGGCGCATCCGCGACCTGTCCTTGCGCACCGCCGACGGCATGGCCCGTTCCGCCGCCACCATCGAGGCCCTGGGCGGCGAGATCGAGGAACTCATCAAATTAAACGGCGTGTTCAGGCTCATCGGCCAGGGCGCGGCCCAGGACGCCGTGGAGGCCCTGGCCGCCGCGCCGGCCATGGCCGCCCTGGACCGGGACGGCATGGAGCGCCTCATGCGCCGGGCGCTTAGCGACAACGCCTTCCTGGAGCTCCTCTACGCCACCGACGCCAGGGGCGTGCAGGTGACGGAAAACATCGCCCCGGCCGGCTTCAAATCCACAAGCTCGGCCTCCATGGTCGGCAAGAACTGGTCGTCGCGACCCTGGTTCACCAGCGTCCTGGAAAATCAGGGCACGGCCATTTCGCCCATCTATATATCAGAAGCCTCGGGCGAATACTGCCTGACCATTTCCGTGCCCATTCACCAGGGCGACCAGATCGTCGGCGTGTTGGGGGCGGACATCAAGGTGTTCGGCTAGGCCTGCTGTTCGAGCCTTGGCGGGCCGGGCGGCGGGAGATGTCCCGACGTCCGGCCCCGCCCCACAGGCCCGGAGCGAACCCGTCGCGCGGTCATACGGCCGACGCGGCGGCTTTCGTTTCCGGGCCCTTGTCTTGCCCTGGCGAAAAAGCGTATGCTGGGATGCTCGCCAACTGCATTCTCGAGCAAAGGGGCTGGCCATGCGCAAGCATCCGCACATCATGATCGGGTTTCGCGCCTGGCTTATGATCCTGTCGGTGTTTTCCGCCCTGCCGATGATCGCCTTTTCCGTCACCTCCCTAAGCTTCCTTATCCGTAGCCAATACGCCGTCGAGGTCGGACAGCTGCGAAAGGCCGCCGCCGTCTTGGCCCATGATCTCGACGGCTATTTCGCCGCCCGGGAAGCCATGCTGCGCACCCTGGCCGCCAGCGACGCGGCCATGCGCGGCGACATCGACGAACTCTACCGCCATGCCCGCCGCATCGCCCATCAGGCCTCGGACCAGTTTGCCGTGGCCCTGGTGGACCGGCAGGGGCGCATTCTGTTTCATACCATGGAGCCCTACGGCGAACCCCTGGGCGAAACCAGCGAGACGGAACAGATCGCCCGCGTGTTGGCCTCCGGCGAACCAAGCATCTCCCCGGCCTACGACGGGCTGGTTTCCAGGAGTCGCGTGGTCGCCTTGGATTTGCCCATGAGCGGGGAAATGTTCCAGCGCTATTGCCTGCGCGCCGTCATTGCCGTGGCTGACGTGGAGACCTTGCTGGTCCGCAAGCACCTTTCCCCGGGCTGGATGGCCGCTTATCTGGACCAGGGCAAGCCCGTGGCGGCGGCCCGGGCCGACGACGCCGGCCGGCTCCTGGCCATGACCGATGGCGGCGAAGGGGGGCGGGGCGTTTTTTTTCCGCGCGCCAACGGCATCGGGGAGGAGGAACTGGTGGAAACGGCGGTGGCCGGCGTCGGCGCCTGGGGTTGGCGGGCGGCAGTGAGCGTGCCGGAGGCCACCTTTGCCCTGCCGCTTCGCGCCCTGCTTTTGCGGTTTGTGGCCGCCGCCGTGGTCTGCCTCGGCATTGGCCTGGCGGCTTCGTACTATCTGTCCAAGCGGTTGGGCCGGGAAGTGCGGGCGCTCCTCGAACCCGCCGCCGGCACGGCCGGGCAGGAGGGGGCTGGGGCAGTCGATCCCGGCATCATCATCCGGGAGGTGGGCGAGGTGCGGGCCTGTTTGCTGGCGGCACGGGACCGCGAGGAACAGGCCAAGATCGACTCCCTGACCGGACTGCCGGGACGGGCGCTGTTCTGGGAGCTGGCCCGGGAGCTCGAGCGCCAAAGCCGAGAAGGAGCCGATATCGGCTTGGCCGTCATGTTCATTGACCTCGACGGGTTCAAGCAGATCAACGACCAGCATGGCCACGACCGGGGCGATTGGGTGCTGCGCCGCACGGCCGAGGTGCTGCGCGACATCGTGCGCGACAAGGATGTGGTGGGGCGGCTTGGCGGCGACGAATTCGCCGTCTGTCTGGCCGCGCCGACGTGGCAGGTGCAAAACGCGGCCGCCGCCATTGCCGAGCGCGTCGTGGCGGGCATCGGGACCCTCGGCTTCGGCATCGGCTGCAGCATCGGCGTGTCGGTGTGTCTGGCCTGCACACCGAGCCTGTCCCGGGCCTTGGCCCTGGCCGATCAGGCCATGTACGAGGCCAAGCGCTTGGGCAAAAACCGCTACGTGCTGCGCGAGGACACGACCCGGGAGGATTGACGGCCGGGGTCAGCGCGGTATGCGCGCCAGTCCCACCCAGACGAAGGAATATAGCGACAGGGCGTACATGGCCCCGGCCAGGACGCCGGTGACCGGCAGGGTGCGGTTGGCCGCCGGGGCGAACCGGGCCAGGACCAGCCCGGCCATGGCCCCGATGGGGAAGAGGTAGCGGCCCTGGGCCTGGAAATCGTTGTTCCAGGAATGCCAGGTGGACTGGAAGATGGTGAGCCCGCCAAAGACGAGAAAGACGAGCAGGGCGCTGGCCCCGCCCCGGCCGCCGTGCAGGACCACGGCCACGGCCAAGGCCCCGGCCAGGGTCCAAAACAGGTAGCCGATGTAGCGGTAAAAAAGCAGCGGCGCGTAGATCTTCATGTAGTCGTAGACGCCAAACGAGGTGCGAAACGACCAGATGTGCCAGTCCCAGATGGTGAAGAGCTGAGGATAGGTCAGGCCCTGGTCGCGCATCTTGAGGCCCCAGAACTGCGTCCCCGCCTCCTGGGACGACGGCTTGTAGTCCTTTTCCGCATACTTCTCGGCGTTAAGCGTCGGCACTTCCGGCCGCACCGTGCGGTTGACGTAGACGTTGTAGCTCCAGCGCGCCCCGAAAAGAACCGCTGCCACGGCAACGACCAGAACGGCGCTTTTGGCCGCCGCCTTCATGTCGCCGGCCGCCCGGCCGCAGACCCCGAAAAAGGCCAGCACGAATCCGGCGAACACGTAGTAGTTCTGCTTGGAGATGCAGATAAGCCCCAGGAGCAGGCCCACGGCCACGAGCCGTCGCGTCTGTAGCCCGCCGCCCCCGCCCGGGCCGGGCAAGTCCGGCGCGTCGGCCCGGGCCGCCACGTAGACCAGGCAAAAGGCCAGGAACAGGGGCAGGGCGTCGCCGTTGAAATACGAGAAGACGTACCAAACTTGCGGCGTGATAAAAAGCGGCAGGAAGGCGATCTTGCGGTCGTCGGGCAGGCGCAGGAACAGCGCCATCAGGACCGCGAAGAGAAAGATGTTGAAAAAGCGCAAGGCCAGATAGTCCTGGCCCAGCAGCGGCAGGACCACGGCGGCGAACTTGCCGGCAAAGAAATAGACCACGTCGAGCTGTTGCAGATAGCTCACGCCGTAGTTGCTGAACGTGTTGGCCAGCCGCGGATCGTCCATGGCCGGCAGATCCCAGTAGGTGATGAAAAACCGGCCGGCGCTGACGTGGTCGGCCTCGTCGGGATGGACGTTGAAGCGGCTCTCGAACGCCATGACGCTCATGGCCGCCAGGATGGCGGCGGCCATGAGCCCCAGGATCAGATTCTTGGCGACGGTTTTGCCCATGCCTCAGGATGCGCCGGCCTTGTAGACGGCGTCAAGCACAGCCTTGGCGCCCTGGGCCAGGACGGCCTCGGCCACGGCTACGCCGAGGGCCACGGCCTGGCTGCGCGGGCCGGAGGCGGCGTCGCGGAAGGTCTTCCCGGTTTCCGGG
The DNA here is from genome assembly GCA_002482565.1 of Solidesulfovibrio magneticus. GTDB lineage: Bacteria > Desulfobacterota > Desulfovibrionia > Desulfovibrionales > Desulfovibrionaceae > Solidesulfovibrio > Solidesulfovibrio magneticus_B. The sequence continues at coordinate 30,144 of DLGG01000103.1, read as the reverse complement.
TCGGCGACCAACCCTTCCAGGTGGAGCATGTCCCCGTCGATGACGGCGTGGGCGGCGATGGGCACCTGGCAGCCGCCCTCCAGGCGTCCCAGGAAGCCGCGCTCGGCGGCCACGGCGTCATGGCTTTCGGGATGGTCGAAAAAGGCCAGCATGGCGGCGGTTTCCGGGTCGTCCAGGCGATATTCGATGCCAAGGGCCCCCTGGGCGGCGGCCGGCAGGAATTCCGGCGGCCCCAGGCGCACGGCCCTCGGCGCGGACAGCTCCAGGCGATTGAGGCCGGCGGCGGCCACGATGATGGCGTCGAACTGGCCGTCCAGCAGCTTTTTGACCCGGGTGTCCAGGTTGCCGCGCAGATCCACGATGGTAAGATCCGGGCGCAGGGCCAGCAGCTGGGCCTTGCGGCGCAGGCTGCTCGTGCCCACCGTGGCTCCCGTGGGCAGGGCGGCCAGGGAGTCGTAGGCCACGGACAGCAGCCGGTCGCACGGGTCCTCGCGTTCGGGCACGATGCCGACCACCAGGCCGGCCGGCTGTTCGGCCGGCACGTCCTTCATGGAATGCACGGCCAGATCGGCCCGGCCGTCGAGGAGGGCTTCCTCGATCTCCTTCACGAACAGCCCCTTGCCGCCCACCTTGGCCAACGGCACGTCCAGGATGATGTCGCCCTTGGTCTTGATGGGGAGCAGGTCCACGGCAAGGCCCGGATGGGCCTGGCGCAGCCGGTCGGCCACGTGGTTGGCCTGCCACAGGGCCAGTTTGCTGCCTCGGGTGGCGATGACGAGTTTTTCGCGCATGGGGTTCCGGTGGTTGCAAGGCGTTTGCGGGCAGGGCCGGCGCATGGTCGCCGCGCCGGCCGGGCCTGTCTGGGCGTCAAACGACGGTTACGGCTTGCGGCGCTGCCTCGAAAAAAGCAGAGGGCGTTTTGCCGTGGCCCCGCTTAAAACCAGTCGTTTTATTGAAAGGTATCCCCTGTTTCCTCGGGGCGAGCCGCTAGTGGCAGGTGGCGCAATTGCCGCCGGCGCAGCCCGAGCAGCCGCCTCCGCCGCCGGAGGAAGCCGTGCGCGCGCCGGTCTGGCCGGGCTTGGTGCGGGCGCGGCAGGCGGACATGAGTTTCTTGGTGTCGCCCGAGGCGCACTGGGGGCAGGGCGGGGTGGTGGTGGCCGAGCTGGAAGCCATTTCCTCGAACTCGGCGCCGCATTTGTTGCAGCAGTATTCGTAAAGCGGCATGGCGATGCTCCTTGAAACACTACCGGCGGTCGCGCCGGGAGGTCTGGTCGAATGCCTTGTCAGATAAGCCCTTTCGGCCTGTCGGCAAGGGGACGGTCCGCGCCGGCCGTTCCTAGTGTCGCGTCCCTTAAAAAATACGATAGTATTTTTTAAGAAAAATAAATGGTTTTAGCCCGTTGACTACAAAACACCATATGCGCTTTTCGCGGACGCGACACTAGTGGTCCTCAAGATAGGGGCCAAGCTCCATGACCGCCTCGAAGAGGTAGTGGTCCACGAGCTTGCACAAAAGGTGGCCGATGGTGGCGTGGACTTCCTGGATATGGGCCGTGCGGTCGCTGGGCACCAGCAGGGCGTAGTCGCTAAGGGGCACGATGGCCCCGTTGCGCCCGGCCAGCCCCACGGTGACGCAGCCCTTGTCCCGGGCGGCGCGCAGCGCGGCCAGGACGTTGGGGCTGTTGCCCGAGGTGGAGATGCCCACCACCACGTCGCTAGGCCCGGCCAAGGCCTGGACCTGCTTGGCGAAGACCCGGTCGAAGCCGTAGTCGTTGCCGATGGCGGTCAGGGCCGAGGAGTCGGTGGTCAGGGCCAGGGCCGGCAGGGGCGGGCGCTCCAGCTCGAACCGGTTGACGAATTCGGCGGCCAGGTGCTGGGCATCGGCGGCCGAACCGCCGTTGCCGCAAAAAAGGATCTTGCCGCCCCGGGCCAGGGCCACGGCCATGGTGCGGGCAGTGGCGTCCACCAGCTCGGCGTGGTCGGCAAAAAAACGGGCGCGCGCAGCGGCGGCCTCCTCGACATACGAGGCGATGAGACGAAGGGCGTTTTCCGACATGGGGTTCCTTATGGCGACGGCGGCATGCGCCGTCCGGGTCCCCTTGTAGCCAAACGGCGGCCCGCTGACAACGCCGCGCTTGCGGTTTGAATTCCGCGACAAATAGGCTAGGCTTGGCAATCAACGCGAAGGCGGGACAAGGCGACATGGAACCGACGCTTTTAGGCCGGGTGTCCGATGAACGATGCGTGAGCCTCATTGGCATGGCCGGAGCCGGCAAGACCACCCTGGCCGGGCTTTTGGCCCGACGCCTGGGCTGGGCCTGCCTGGACACCGACCGCCTCATCGAGGCCCAGTGCCGCGCGCCCTTGCCCGACATCCTGGCCCGCCAGGGACTGGCCGGCTTCCTCGCCCTGGAAGAGGACGTGGTGGCCGGCCTTGGCGTCAAGCGTTGCGTGGTGGCCACGGGCGGTTCCGTGGTCTACGGAGCCCGGGCCATGGCCCGCCTCAAATCCATGGGGCCGGTGGTCTACCTGTCCATTGATCTGCCCACCTTTTTGGCCCGGGTGGGCGATCCCGGGGAACGCGCCTTTGTCATGCCCGGCGGCCTGACCCTGGCCGACGTCTACGCCGAGCGCCAACCCCTGTACGCCGCCGCCGCCGACCTCACCGTCGCCAGCTGCGGCACGACGCCCGAGGCCTGCGTCGAAACCATCCTGCAAGGAATCCGGTCGTGACCGTATCGTTTCCCGCCTCCCGCACCCGGGCGGTCCTCAAGAAATTGACGGCGCTCTACGCCGACATGGACGCGGCCTACACGGCCGCCGCCGCCGCCGCGGGCCTGTCCTGCGCCGGCTGCGCCGAAAACTGCTGCACAAGCTTTTTCCAGCACCACACCAACGTCGAATGGCTCTACCTGCGCCAGGGCCTGGAGAAACTCCCGCCCGAGCGCCGCCAAGCCTACGAAGCCCGGGCCCGGGACTACCTCGCCCAGGCCAAGGACGCGCTGGCGCGCGGCGAGACGCCCAAGCTCATGTGCCCGGTCAACGACGACGGCCTGTGCGGCATCTACGGACACCGGCTCATGATCTGCCGGCTCCACGGCGTGCCCAACGTGCTGCTGGCCGGCATGAACATCCGCGAATTTCCCGGCTGCGGCCCCTGCCAGCGCCTGACCGCCGCAGGCAAGGAAGCCAAGGCCATGGACCGCACGCCGCTGTTGCGCCGGTTGGCCAACCTCGAAATGGAACTGTGGGGCAGCAAGCCCGGCCGGCCGCCCAAGGTCGATCTGACCCTGGCCGAGATGATCGTGGCCGGCGGCCCCGGCGGCCACGGTGGGGCGTGAGGGGAAGACAAAGAGGAAGATGCCTCCGGCGGCCGGGGGCCTGAGGCCCCCGGACCCCCCGAATGGGGAAAGGGGTTAAGGGGGCGTGGCGTTGTCGGTGATTGGGGCAATCGCCATGGGCGAGGGGGCCGGCGGTTGCCGCCGGGAACAGGAAAAGGGGGATGGCATGGATGCCTTGCGTTTTTCGCGGCGGGTTGCCGTCGCGCTGGCCGGTGGCCTGCTCCTGGCGGCGGGGCTTATGGGCTGCGCCCGCACCACGGTGTCGCATCTCGAATCCCGGCCGGCGGTGACCGCCGCGCCGGCCAGCCTGTCCATGAAATATTTCCGCTTCGAATTCACCGGCAAGCCGTCCGACGCAGGCTACGTCCTGCGCGGCCGGGCCGTGCCCGTGCCCGACGACCTGCCGCCCTGGTGCGACCGCCTGGAAGAACTCACCCTGTCCGCCTACCTGCGCGACCCCTCGGGGACGGTGCTGTCCACGGCCGAGAAGCGCTATCCCGGCATGAACCTCGGCGACGGCGCGGCCGTGCCCTTCGAGTTCACCCTCTCCCCCGACGGCGACGCGCCCGGCAACTACGGTATTTCCTTCGGCTACAAGGCCGTTTTCGGTTCCAAGGCGGCCCGCGGCGCCGTCTCCCCCGGCGGCCCGCCCCCGGCCGGGGCCGTGTTCTTCGCCGGCGAAGGGGCCGTGCGGATGCAGTAGCCGAAAGGATTCCTCGGCGGCCCCGGCTGCCTCGGCAACGAAACACTGGAGACAGGCGGGTTGTCCGGCCGCCCCTTGAGGCGACGCTTCGGCCGGCGTTTGGCCGCCCGCCCCAAGGAGAGGTCATGGAAAACGCTTTCGCCAGTTTCACCGCGCCTTTCACCGCCAGCGGCCGGGCCGCCCTGGTGCCGCCGCCGCCCTGGCATTACGCCGGCTGGCTTCTCAATGTGGCCATCGCCTGCGACACCTCGGCCAGCGCCAGCCTGGTGCTGCCCGCCCTGGGGCGGTTGACCGGCTCCGGCTGCATCCATTTCGCCGATTGGCAGGCCACCACCGACGGCCGGGAACTGCTCGATCCCGTCTACGCCCAGTACCGGGAAACCATCGTCATCGTGGAGATCGAACTCCCGGACGGCTCCCTGGCCAACTTCTGCCCCTTCATCTGGGTGGATCAGGACATTTCCCTCATCCGGGGCCTGCTCCAGGGCTGGCCCAAGAAGTTCGGCGCGACCTCCATGACGCGCTCCCTGCCCATCGACCACCTGGCGGCCGCCCCGCTGCGGGCTGGCACGAAGCTCGGGGCCTCGCTGTGCGTCAAGGACCGGCGGCTGGTGGAGGCCGCCCTGGAACTCACCGGCAATCCGGGCCGCCCCTTGGGTTTTCTGGCCAACCGGACCATCGGTTCCGTGGGCTGGCCGGACCTGACCCGGCCGGGCCAGCCGCCGCATCTGCGCTGGCTTTTGCCCGACATCCGGGACAAGGTCGCCTCGCAGTGGCACGAAGCCACGGCCCTGGTCCGGACGTTTGAGCATCCCGTGGAAGAATTGTCCCTGCTTGGCGAGCTGCGGGCCCAGACGGCCAGCGTCGGCTGGATCGGCATCACCGTGGCCGGGGCCAAGGAAGCGGGTCGCTAGGATAGAGGGACATAGTTGGTCGATGAGGGACGCCTCCGGCGGCCAGGGCTTTGCCCTGGACCCACCGGGGGATGATCCCCCCGGACCCCTGCGATGGGAAAGGTGGGTGAGGGCTGCGTTCTGTTGGAAGTTCCAGAGATCCAGTCTCGTTGCCGGCTGGCCAAGTTGATTGTGTGGCGGCCGGCGTGGCTGCGCCGGCCGTCGCGCCCAAACATCGCAATGAGCCTACAAATTTGTCGCGCGCCCTACACCTTTGTGGGGCGCGCCGCTTTTTTGTCGGGCCGGCGGCATGGAGAAATCGGCCTCCTGCCCCGCTTGGCGGCATTTTCGACTTTTGGCACGCCCCTTGTAATAACCCCATCGACCCCGGTGCCCGGGGATGCGGCCGGACGGGAAGTCCTCCACTCGAAAGGCCGCCTCCCCACCCCTCCTTGGCTGGTTATGGTTAGGCGTTCCGCGTACGTGCAGAAGCGGCGTTGCAGCGATGCAGCGCCGCTTCTGCGTGGTCGCCCCGGCCCGGGCGTCTGCCGGCCCTGCCGCCAAACCCTTTACGCGCCCGCCCCATTGAGGTAGCGCCAAGGGGCCGGCAATCCGACCGATGTCCGGCCAAGCGCCATGATCATCCGCATCGCCCTGCGAAACCTCCTGCACGACCGGGTGCGCCTGGCCGTCACGCTGACCGGCGTGGTCTTCGCCGTGGTGCTCATCGCCGTTCAGGGCGGGCTTTTCGTCGGCTTTACGCGCGCCACCTCCTGCGTCATCGAAAATACCGAAGCCGAAATCTGGGTCGCCTCGCGGGGCGTGCGCAATTTCGACGTCACCCACCCCCTGCCTGACCACAAGTTCCACCAGATCCTCGGCGTGCCCGGCGTGGGCCGGGCCGAGCGCTTCATCGTGCGCTTCGCCAACTGGAAAAAACCGGCCGGCGGCCAGGAATCGGTGGAGATCATCGGCTTTGACCCGGGTTCGGGCCTGGGGCGGCCGTGGATCGTCACGGCCGGATCGGAAGCGGCCTTGCTCCTGCCCGACGCCGTGGCCGTGGACGAAATCTATCTGGCCAAGCTCGGGGTCAAGGGCCTGGGCGACCGGGCCGAGATCAACGACCGCCGGGCCAGGGTGGTGGCGCTGACGCGCGGCATCCGCTCGTTCACCACCTCGCCCTACATCTTCACCTCCTACGAAAACGGCCTCAAGTATGCGAGCCTGGGCCGCAGCCAGAGCGCCTACGTGTTGGTGCGCCCGGCCCCGGGCGTTACGGCCCAAGCCCTACGCGACGCCATCGCCGCCGGCGTGCCCGATGTCGATGTCTTCACCCGCGAGGAGTTCGCCCGCAAAACCCAGCACTACTGGATGTTCACCACCGGGGCCGGCATGGCGCTTTTAATTGCCGCCTCCCTGGGGCTGGTGGTCGGCGGGGTGGTGGTGGCCCAAACACTCTACGCCACCACCGTGGACCATCTGCCGGAATTCGGCACCTTGCGGGCCATGGGCGCGCCCGGGGGCTACATCCACCGCATCATCGTCGCCCAGGCCGTGGCCGCCGCCCTGGTGGGCTACGGCTTTGGCATTGCCGTCAGCTATTTCCTGGTCGGCCTGGCCGAGCGGGGCGGGGCCTCCATCGTGCTGCCGCCGGGCATGGCCGTGGGGCTGTTTTTCCTTACCGTCGTCATGTGCGTGACGGCCGGGCTGGTCTCCATCCGCAAGGTGACCAGCATCGATCCGGCCATGGTCTTCCGGGGAGCCTAAAAGACATGGCTGCCGGCACAATTTTGCTTGCCGCCCGGGGCGTGGCCAAGACCTTCCGCCTGGGCAAGGTGGAGGTTCCGGCCCTGCGCGGCGTGGACCTGACCGTGGAGGCCGGCGAGGTGGCGCTGCTCATGGGGCCGTCGGGCAGCGGCAAGACCACGCTGCTCTCCATCCTCGGCTGCATCCTGTCGCCCAGCGCCGGCAGCGTGGCCGTCGCCGGCCGCGACACGGCCGGCCTGCCCGAGGCCGAGCTGGCCAAGGTGCGCTTGGCCCACTTCGGTTTCATTTTCCAGGGCTACAACCTGTTTCCGACCCTTACGGCCGAGGAGAACGTCCGGGTGGCCCTGGACCTGCGCGGCGTCAAAGGGGCCGACGCCGTGGAGCGCTCCCGGGAGGCACTTTGCGCCGTGGGCCTTGACGACAAATTTCGGATGCGCCCCAGGGATTTGAGCGGCGGCCAGAAGCAGCGCGTGGCCATTGCCCGGGCGCTGGTTGCCGAGCCCGATATTCTCCTTGCCGACGAGCCCACCGCCGCCCTGGATTCCGAGACCGGCAAGGCGGTCATCGCCATCCTTCGGGAACTGGCCGTCACCCACGGCCGCTCGGTGGTCATCGTCACCCACGATCCCCGCATCGCCGCCTACGCCGACCGGGTCATCCGCATCGAGGACGGCCGCATTGTCGGCCAGGGACAGGAGGTCTTGTAACCATGCTGCAACGCGCGCTTATCCTGGCCGTGGCCGCCGTCATGATCATCGGCGGCGCGCTGTGGCTGCGTTCCAACACTCGTCCCCGAAACGCGCCCGGGACCCAGGCCGCCGCGCCGGCCCAGCCGGCCGCCGCGCCGCAAACGGCCGCGCCCGGGCAATCCCTGGCCGGTCCGGCCTGGGTGGCCGCGCCGGGCAAGGTGGAGCCGATTTCCGAGGAGATGCGCCTGGGCTTCGACATCGCCGGCAAGCTGGCCGAGGTCTCGGCCGAGGAGGGCGACCGGGTGCGCCAGGGGCAGATATTGGCCCGTCTGGCCGCCGACGAATACGCCGCCCGCATCGACGCCGCCGAGCAGGTGCTGGCCGCCAAGGAGGCCGCCCTGGCCAAGGTGCTGGCCGGGTCCCGGGACATGGAGCGCAAGGAGGCCCGAGCGGCCGTGGAAGAGGCCCGGGCCGTGTCCGAGCAGGCCAAGCTGGAAAATGAGCGCCGCCGGCGGCTTTTAAGCAAGGAAGTGCTGTCCCAGGAAGAGGCCGACCGGGCCGACCGGGAATTCAAGGTGGCCAGCCAGCGCCTGGACGCCGCCCGGCAGCGGTTTCATTTGGTGGACGACCCGTCCCGGGAGGAGGACGTGAAAAAGGCCATGGCCGAGGCGGCCGAGGCCCGTTCGCGCCTGGCCGAGGCCCAGGCCCTGGCCGCCAAGACCGTCATCCGCTCGCCCATCGACGGCGTGGTGCTGCGCAAGCACCGCCGGGCCGGCGAAATGGTGTCGGTGTCCTTCGACACGCCGGTGGTCACCGTGGGCGACGTCAGCCGGCTGCGGGTGCGGGCCGACGTGGACGAACGCGACATCGCCCGCATCGCCCCGGGGCAAAAGGCCGTGCTCATGGCCGAGGCCTACGGCGACAAGCGCTTTTCCGGCGTGGTCATCCGGGTGGCCGGCATCCTGGGCAAGAAAAACATCCGCACCGACGAGCCGGCCGAGAAAAACGACACCCGCATCCTCGAAACGCTCATCGACGTGACCCCGCCGGCCGAGCTGCCGGTTGGGCTGCGCATGGACGTGTTCATCATCACCGCCCCGGACGGCGAAGCCAGCCTGCCGGCCTACACGCCGTAGGGGGGAGGGGGGAGGCCTCCGGCGGCCAGGAGAGGCGCTGCCTCTCCTGGACCTCTCCGCTGGGGGCCTGAGGCCCCCAGACCCCCCACCTGAAAGAAGGGGTAAAGGGGCTTGGCCGACTCGCCCAATGTTTTGAGCGGTGGCTGGCGGTCAGTGCGCCAGTTGCGCAGCAACATTGGCCAGGAGGCGGCGCGCCGAGGCCCCCTTGACGCGAGGCTGCCGGCCGGGCAGCGTGGGCCATAGGCCGGGAGATTTCCCGCCGCCGGAGGGTCCATGGTCGATGCCGCATCATCCCCGCCGCTGTCCGGCCCGGTCCGGGCGCTTTTCGCCCTGGCCGCCGCCGTGGGCTATCCGCCGGCCTTTTTGCTGGCCTATCTGCTGACCCTGGCCGTGCCTTACGGCGCTGTGGAAAAATCCACCAACGTCTTTTCGGTGAATCCGTTGGTTTTCGCCGCCCTGGCGGCGGCGATCTGCTCCGGGCGATATTTCCTGTGGCGGGGCTGGCGTCGCTGGCGGGGGAAGCCGGCCGCTGCCGCGGCCGGAGCGCTGGATACGTGGCTGACGGCCCACAAGCCGTGCCTGGCCGTCGTGCCGGTCTCGGTGGGGATCGTGGCTATCGACATGGAAGGCAACGCCTTCGGATTTCTGGTCTTTCCCCTCTACGTCGTCCTCAGCGTCATCCTTGGTGTCTGGCTCCATCGCCGCCTGCGGCGGTCGTCGGCCCGACCCGCAGCCTGAGGGCGTTGCCACCCTTCCCGCCTTGCCGGCAATCGCCGTCCCTGGCCTCCCCCCCCTTTTTTTCAACTGGGGGGTCCGGGGGCCTGCGGCCCCCGGCCGCCGGAGGCATTCTTTTTGGCCTTCTTCTCGCCTCCCCCGACCGCTCCCTTTTTCGTAAGCCCAGGGTGGCTTTCGCGCAGCATGGCGTAGCGGTTCATGATGCGGTCGACGTAGGTCATGGTTTCCGGGATGTTGGGGACGCCGCCGCAGCGGGCCACGGTTTCTGGGCCGGCGTTGTAGGCGGCCAGGGCCAGGCGCAGGTCGCCGAAGCGGCCGATGAGCTGGCGCAGGAAGGTCGCGCCGGCGGTGACGTTGCGTTCGGGATTGAAGGGGTCGGCCACGCCGAAGTGGCTTTGGGTGTCGGGCATGAGCTGCATGAGGCCGGCCGCGCCCTTGGGCGACACGGCGCAGGCGGTAAACCGCGATTCCTGTTCGATGACGGCGTAGAGCAGTTCCGGGTCCAGGCCGCTGGCCCGGCTTTTGTCCCGCACGAGATCGATAAGCGGCCCGGATTCGATGACCGCCGGATAGCCCGACGGCCCGAGCGGAGCCAGGCCCAGGCGTCGATAGGCCCGGGTGGCTTCGAGAATCCAGCCGTCCTTGCGGTCCTTGGACACCGCGCCCTGGTCGTGGATGCGCTTTTTGATGGCCGCGAAGCCGAGCTTGGGGTCGGTGGGGCCTTCGTAGATGAGGACGTAGTTGGCGTCGCGGGGTTCTTCGCTCAAGTGAATAAGCCCGTAGTCGTCCTCATACCCGTAGAGGGCAAAGGCGCGGGCGACGGACGGGGCCGTCAGGAGAAGGAAAGCCCCCAACAGCGGGGCCAGGGCGTGTCGCATGGGATGCTCCGGCGGGTTCGCCATCCTCCCATAGGACGGCGAACCCGGCCGGTCAAGGGCGGGGGTTGCCGCCGCAGCCGGCGGCAACCCGTGGGGGGACTCGTCGTTCTTTAAAAATACGGGCGTATTTTAAGGGGTGATCACTTGCCGAACGGGCACTTGGGGTAAGTGCAGGCCCGGCAATTCAGGCACATGGACCCTTCGGCCAGCTCGGCCAGGTCGCGGCGGGTGAGCGTCTGGCCGGCCAGCACCCGGGGCAGGAGCAGGTCGAAGCTGGTGGTGCGGTGAAAGAGCGCGCAGGCCGGCACGCCGATGACGTCGGCCGCGCCGAGATGCCCCACCAGGGCCATGGCCCCGGGCAGCACCGGCATGCCGTGGACGGCGTCGGTGAGGCCGGCGTCGTCCAGGCCCAGGCGGGTGACGTCGTCGGGATCAACGGACAGGCCGGCCGTGGTGACGATGAGGTCGCAACCCTCGGCCAGGAGCTCCCGGGCGGCCTGGGCCACGGCGGCTCGGTCGTCCGGGGCCTTGCGCACGGCGATGACCGCGCCGCCCAGGGCCTCGACCTTGGAGCGCACCACCGGCTCGAACTTGTCCTCGATGATGCCCGAGGCGATTTCCGTGCCCGTGACCAGCACCCCGGCCTTGGTCTGGCGGATGGGCAGGATGTTAAACAGCGGACCGTCGGCCAGCACGCGCATGGCCACGTCGAAGACGCGGCGCGGCAGGTAGAGCGGGATGGCCCGGCAGCCGGCCACGGCCTTGCCGGCCTCGACCACCAGATGGGACTGGCGCGAGGCGCACATGACGCCTTCGATCATGTTGAATGCCGTGAGCCGCTCCCTGGCTACGCTCAAAAGGCCCTTTTCCAGGGCAATAAGCTCCACCTTGCCCTCGCGGGGCGGCCCGGAGGTGGTCAGCCCAACCCCGGCCATGGCCCGGGCAAAGGCTTCGGCGGCCTCGTTTTCGTGGACGAAATCCCCCAGCGGCTCGGAATGGTCTTCGACGTAGACCTGGTTTTTGCCCATGGTCTGGAGCCGGCAGACGTCGCCGGCATGGATGTCGGCCCCGGCGGCGAATTCCACGCCCTTGGACTCCCCGGGCACGATGCGGGTCATGTCGTGGAGCACCCGGCGACCGGCCGCCTCGCCCACGGGCACGGCCCGCAGTTTGGGCGCGTCGGAGGGCACGAGATAGGGGGCCTGGCCGGCGCAGCCCCGGCAGATGGCCCCGTCGGCTTTGGGATAGCCCTCGCCGCAGGCCGGGCACACGCCGATGGCGCCCATATTGGGCTTGATCAGAAACGACGGCTTCATGGTCACCGGAGCCAGCAGGCAGATATGGCGGGCGGCGGCCTTGATCTCGGCGAAAAGGCGTTCGCGGTTCTGTTCTTTTTTCGGCTTGAGCTTGAGGAACCAGGCGTGGATTTCCGGCCAGTTCTCCAGATGCTTGGGATCGATCCAGGCCCGATAGCCCTGGCCGCTGAACTTGTCGTACAGCGAGAGGGCGTAGCGGCCGAGGTTGATCACGCGCATCCAGCCGTTGCCGTAGCTTGGCGGGGTGAGGATCTGCACGGCGTCGGGCAGGCACTTCTTGGTCTCCACCACGGCGTCGAAAAGCGTTCCCTCGGGCAGCATGGCCCGGGCGGCGTCCACCATGTAGCCGCCGATGATGAGTCCGGGGGCGGGGTTGCCGTGGAAGGCGGCGGCGACCTTGAGAAATTCTTCGAAGGTGTGAGGGCCGATGGCGCTGTCATGCGCCTGCAGTTCTGTCAAATTTGACATGCAGCGACTCGCAAGGACGCGCCCGAGAATAGACGGAACGCGGCAGAAGTTAAGACACGTTGGCGTAAACGCGATTGAGCAGGGATTTGAGCGTGGCCACTTCCTGGCTGGAGAGCCCCAGGCAGGCGCGCTCCAGGCAGGCGACGCCGACTTCGAGGAGCTTGTCCTTGAGGGCGGCCCCGGCCTCGGTCAGGTGGATGCGATGGCTGCGGCGGTCCTTGGCGTCGGGCTTGCGGACCACGAGCTTTTTGTCTTCGAGGATCTTGAGCAGCCGGGTGACGTTGGGCTTGTCCTTGTCGGCGCGCCGGGCCAGTTCCACCGGGGTCTGGCCGTCGGCTTCCCACAGGAGATTTAAAATGCCCCATTGGTCCACGGTGATGTCCTCGCCGGCTTCCTGCAGCAGCACGTTGCCGAGCAGTCGGAGCTTGAGCGCCGTGCGCACCAGCAGAAAACCCAGCGAATCCCGCAGGGGAAACGGACGAACGTCCTCGGGTGAAAGCAGCGATCCTTCCATATGTTCTTCCAAGCTACCATGTCGCATCCCAAAGGGTCAACGGCGTTTTGGAAATTCGTGACAGTTGCAGCGAGAGAATGGGCCTGATTCTGGAGTCGATACAGGTTTCTCGAAGACCTCCTCGGCGTTGCTGTCCACGGCGTGCTTCAATCATGGCCGGGGCGGCGCAGTACGCCGCCCCGGCCACTGAAACTCCTCGCGCCGCGTCCTCGAAAAGAGTCCGAGCGCTTCTGGGCACACGCGAAACATGAATAGTCCACTCAACGACATACATCCTGTCCGGGGAATCGCTCTAGGCCGGCTCCACCGTCACGAAATGCTCCTGCATGCACACGCCGCCGCCGCCCTTGTCCCAGTTGCTGATGCCCTGGGGCATCAGCTCGTTGTCGGCCACGCCCATGCCCCTGGCCCGACTTTCCACGGGCAGGGTATGGCCGAAGCCGTGGACCATGAACACGGTCTCGGGGTGGATGCCCTCGGTGACCTTGGCCCGGATCCGGCCGGCGTGGGAGCCGTTACGCACGGTGACCAGCGCCCCGTCGACGACGCCGAGCTTGGCCGCCTCGGCGGTGTGAATCCACAGCTCGTTTTCCGGCATCTGGGCAAACAGCAGCGGATTGTTGACGGTGTGTCCCTGGGTGTGCAGCCCGACCCGGCCGAAGCTCACCCGGTAGCGGCCGGGAGGCGGCGAGGCCGGGGCCGCGTAGGGCGGCAGCGAGGCCACGCCGTCGGCTTCGAGCTTGGCCGAGACGATCTCGATCTTGCCCGAGGGCGTCTTGAAGGTCTTGTCGTCCACCGGCCGCAAAAGCGGCCCGCCGAGCTTGACCATGCCCGTGGCCTCGAAATCGGCCACGGTGACGCCCGTATCCTGCAACTGGAAGTTCCAGATGTCCTCGATGGAGGCGAAATCGAGTTCCTTGATGCCCATGTGGCGGGCCAGGTCGCGGTAGATCTCCCAGTCGGCCCGGGTGTCGAAACGGGGGTTGAGCGCGCGATTTCGCACGAAAAACTGCGGCGCGCCGCCGGATTTGGAGGCGATCATGGATTCGCGCTCCAGGGCGGGCGACATGGGCAGCACCACGTCGGCGAACCAGGCCGTGTCCGACCAGGAGTAGGTGACGGCCACCAAGAGCTCCAGGTTGTCCCACTTCTTTTTGACGTCGGCCGTGTCCGGGAAGGACATGAGCGGATCGTGTCGATGGGCGATGTAGGCCTTGATGGGGTAAGGCTCGCCCGTGACGATGGCCTCGAAGGCCAGATTGACCAGGCCCGGGCCGGCTTCGAAGTGGCCGCGGCCTTCCATCCAGCCCACGCCGTCCACGCGCTTGGCCTCGGGCTTGGGGAAGAGATCGACCAGCTGCTTGAGGCCCTTTTTGCCGACATGGCCGGGCTTGTTGACCTGGGGCAGGCCGCCCTTGGCCCCGATGGCCCCGAGCAGGGCGTTTATGATGTAGGCGGTGCGGCAGACCTGGAAGGAGTCGCCGTAGCGGGCGGTCATCCAGCCGGGGTGCCAGATGACGGCCGGGGCGGCGGCGGCCAGCTGGTCGGCCAGGTCGCGGATGCGCTTGGCCGGCACGCCGGTGGCGGCGGCGGCGAAGTCGGCGTCGTAGGGTGCGATGAAGGCGCGCAGGGCGTCGAGATCCTGTATCCAGGCGGCGGCGAAATCCTTGTCGTAGAGGTCGCGGGTGATGAGCTCGTGGATGACGCCGAGATTTAAGGCGTAGTCCGTGCCCGGGCGCACCATGAGGAAGGTGTCGGCCTTGGCGGCGGTGACGGTTGTGCGCACATCAATGCAGGTGATCTTGCAGCCGGCGTCCTTGGCGTCCAGGAGATCGTTGACTTCCTTGACGTTTATCGCCTCGAAAATATTGCGCGTCTGGAGCACGACATGCTTGGCGTTCTTATAGTCGTAGAAGACGTCCTTGCGGCCGAAGCCGAACAGCGACAAGGCGGCGTGCTGGACGTTTCGGGCGCAGGCCGAATCGTGGTTGCAGTAGTTGGGGCTGCCCAGGGCCTTTAAAAAGGCGCGGTGCATGTCGCGAAACGGGCCGCCACGGTCGGAGAGCAGGATGGAACGCGCGCCGTGGGCCTCGCGGATGCGGGACAGCTCGCCGGAAACGTAAGCCAGGGCTTCGTCCCAGGACACCTTGCGCCATTTGCCCTCGCCGCGCGTCCCGGCCCGGATCATGGGGAACTGGGGGCGTTCGTCGTCGGCGACCAGCGCTCCGCCGGCCGCGCCCCGGGCGCACAGCGCGCCCTTGATGCCGGCGGCGTGGGGGTTGCCTTGGAGATATACCACCTTGTTGCCTTCCACCGTGGCCATCATGGGGCAGCGCACGCTGCACATGCCGCAGACGCTGTAGACGTTTTTCCTGTTCATTGTTTGCTCCATATTGTGGCGGCGTTGCGTGTGCCGGAGAGTTTCGAGCCTTTCACGCACTAGCAGGAATTCGTGATTGGTGGCAAGGGAAAAGTGTTGTGAAATGAGGAACGTGGATTTAAGACAATCACGCTTGCCAAACTAGATGATTGTGAAGACGGGAACTTGTGCCCCATCCGTTGACAAGGGCGGCAAAAACCCGTTTATCCTGGGGGAAATTCCGGATCGGGCGCTGCCGGTTGCGCGCCCAGGGAGGTCTGGCGTGTCTTTAACCGATCTCGTGCGCGAAGCGGCGACGGGGCTCAAGAGCCTGTTCGTCGGCCTTGGCATCACGGGCCGGGCCTTTGCCAAGCCGGCCGTCACGGTCATCTATCCCAAGCAGGAAGTGACCAACCTCGACACCTATCGGGGGCATGTGGAGCTTGTGGGGCGGGAAGACAATCCGGCCATGCCGCGCTGCATCGCCTGCGGGGCCTGCACCCGGGCCTGTCCGTCCCAGTGCCTGTCCGTGGGCTGTCCCGTGGGCGCGGGGAGCGGCGGCGGCGATGCCGAAGCCCTGGAGCTGGCCGGCGAGCTGATCCCGGTGGGCACGGCCATGGCTCCGGCCCCGCAAAAGGGCTGCAAGGTTCCGGGCGTGTTCATTTACGACTATTCCCTGTGCAGCCTGTGCGGCCAGTGCGTGCGAGCCTGTCCGGTGGATTCGCTGCGCTTTTCCCAGCACGTCTATTACGTCGGCGCGTCGCGGGCGGATTTCCGCCTCGACCTCATGGCCCGGCTGGCCCGGCAGGCGGCCGAGGCTCCGGCTCCCGCCCCCGAGGCCCCCCGGCCGGCCGACGCGACCCCGATGGAGGAACACCCGTGAGCAAGTACATGATCCAGATGGACAAGAAGCGTTGCATCAGCTGCCATGCCTGCGAAGTGCACTGCCAGGTGAAAAACGCCGTGCCGCCCTCGGCCAAGCCGGGCAAGCTCGTGACCGTGGGCCCGGACATGGTCAAGGGCAAGCCGCGTCTGCTCAATCTTTACATGTCGTGTTTTCACTGCGAGCGGCCGTGGTGCGTGCCGGCCTGCCCCACCGGGGCGATGTTTAGGCGCGAGGAAGACGGCATCGTGTACGTGAAGGAAGAGCTGTGCGTGGGCTGCAAGGCCTGCATCCAGGCCTGCCCCTGGAAGATTCCGCAGTGGAACGAGGTCACGGGCAAGGTGGTCAAGTGCGACTATTGCCGCGAGCGCGTGGACGCCGGACTCGATCCGTCGTGCGTCACGGGCTGCACGGCACACGCCCTGCGCTTCGTGCGGCCGGGAAAAAAAAACCAGGATGAGCGCGACGTCTACGGCAAGCGGCTGCTGTTAAGACAGATGTAGCGCGATCAGCCGACGACGGACTTTCGGGCCGGCCTGCGGGGGGATTTTCCCTACGGGCCGGCCTTTTTTTTCGGGATGTGGCGGTGTGTGCTGGATTTCTAGGCGTTTGCGACCGGGGCTCCCTTTGACGAGGGCGTCGGGGGAGGCGATTGCGCGGCGCTTTGCAGGGCCGCCCGCACGGCCTCGGGATTTTGGGAAATGACGAGCAGATAGGCCCTGGCCGGGCCTTCAGGCGTGCGGCGGTGTTGTTCCCAATGGCGCAGGGTGTCCAGGGAAAAGCCGAATTCCTGGGCGAAGCGCTTTTGCGTCATCTTGAGTTTTTTGCGTATCTCGCGGACATCCACGGATACGGCGTGGACCCGATAGTCCTCGGGGCGCGCCTCACCCTTGGCGTAGGCCACGGCCTCGCCCATGCTACGCAGCAGTTTTTCGCCCATGGCAGTCATGGCATTCACCTCGGATGATAAGCTTCGATCAGTTCCCGGGCCAGTTGCTTGAGCGCGTTGCGTTCACCCTGGGTCAGGGAGCATTTGGCGTTTTTCGGGTAGAGCATGAGGGCGAACAGGGGCATGTCTTCGTTATAGAAGTAGTAAATGATCCGGTAGCCGCCGCTTTTTCCTTCATGCGCCCTGGCGAAACGCAGTTTGCGTACGCCGCCCGTGCCGGGCATCACCTTGCCGGCTTCGGGATTGCGCGCCAACGTGGTGATAAGTTCGAGCCGTTCTTCTTCGTCGAGGAGACTGTCCGCGTCGTTTTTGAACGTCGGCGTTTCGACGACCGTGATCGGCGGCTGGAGCATGGCTTTAAGTAGTGCATTGGACGACAGGCGTCAAGGCGACGAGGCTGAATCGTTAAAGGTCGGCCGGCGGGAGGGGCGGTTGTCAAAAGAAGTAAATCGTGCAACGAATATCACATGAACGAATGTCGTTTTGTCGCCAGGGTTGAAAGCCTCGACAAACGTGTTTCGCGTTGTCCACGCGTGTTTTGTGCGGTTGCAGCAGATGGAACCAATGCACTGGGCCGTTGTCACGGAGGATACGGGAGCAGACGGTGTTTCTTCGGATAGTGCTAAGTTGCCTGTATTTTATCCCAGGAGCGCTGCTTCTCCATGGTTCACTCTGGTTTGTGACTAGAGGAAAGCATGATTTTTATGACGTCCTTAAGGTGATGTCTTTAGTATGTTTAGCTTTTGTTGTTTTTGTTGATGATGAAGTGTTTAATCGTTTATTGTTATATCCGTATGCGTTGACTGAAGCATTTTATAAGTATGGAGTTTCTTCAGACTTCTTGGCGTTGATGGTGGGTGGCTTGACGCTGGCTGTAGAGATTTCTTTTGCACACATATTGCCGTGCGCCTGGCTGGTGAAGCTGCATGGACGTGAGCGCCTTGGACTAAAACGTGCTTTGTATGCTTTTTTGATTTATTGTACAATAGCTTTTCTGATTATTATTTTGTGCTATGGGATTAGTGCGATGGTGTTCTATGTCCTCTTCTACAAGGAAGAGCCGTTTTAGGTGCAAAAATACTGTCCGATTTTTCCGTGTGCCCCTGCCCCTTCCCATCCCCGCCGTGCCCCTCTCGGGTGGCTTGAAAGGAAGCCCCGGGCGCTGGAGTGTCTTCCGGCGTAGCCCTCGTTTTTCGATCCTACCCCCGCCGCACCGGCAACAGCTCGTTTAACTCGTCGATGTAGTTCTTCTCCAGCTGGTTCACCCGATCAATATGGGTGCGAAAGATCATGTCCATGCGCGGGTCGAAAAACCGGTGGGCGCTGTAGCTCGACACCGACACGAAGCCGCGCCGGGCCTTGTGCGCGCCGCCCATGCCCGGATCGTAGCGCTTGATGCCCTTGGCGATGGCGTAGGCGATGGGCGCGTAGTAGCACAGCTCGAAATGCAGAAACGGCACCTCCTCGAAGGCCCCCCAGTAGCGGCCAAACAGGATGTCGTCCTTCTCGGCCAGCATGGCCAGCGCGATGGGGTCGCGCCGCCGGGTGCGATAGGCGGCGGCAAAGGCCAGGCGATGGCGGAACGCGCCGGCCATGCCTTCGAAAAATTCCTCGGTGAGATACCGGCAGCCCCAGGGACCGAACTTGGCGTTGGTGCGCTCGTAAAGCTGTTGCATGAGCGGGAAGAAATTGTCCGGGATGGCGCTGCCCGAGACGATCTCCACCGTGACGCCGGACTGCTCCAGGGCCTTGCGTTCGCGGCGCACGGCCTTGCGGCGGTTGGCGTTGAGCGTGGCCAGGAAATCCTCGAAATCCGAAAATCCCCGGTTGCGCCAGAGGTAGCCCTGGTGCCGCCAGGCCGTGAAGCCGTAGTCCTCGGCGGCGGCGGCGAACTCCGGCTCGGTAAACAGCAGCGCCGCCCCCTGGACGCCGTTGCCCTGGCAGAACTGCTCGATGGCCGAAAAGAGTCGGCGCGACAACCGGGTCTGGTTGGCCTCGGGGTCGGTGAGAAAGCGCAGGCCCGTGGCCGGGGTGAACGGCGTGGCCCCGACCAGGCGCGGGTAGTAGGGCAGCCCCAGGCGCACCGCCGCCTCGGCCCACAGCTGGTCGAAGACGAATTCCCCGTCGGAATGCCACTTGAGGTACATGGGCAGCGCGCCCACGAGCTTTCCCCCGACGGTGGCCAGCAAATGGTTGGGATACCAGCCCTTGGCCGGCGCGGCGCTGCCGGAATCCTCCAGCAGCGACAGCCATTCGTATTCGAAAAAGGGCGTGTCCAGGGAGGCGGCCAGGGCGTTCCAGGACGGGCCGTCGATCTCGGCCATGGACCGGGCAAAGCGCACGGTCACTTGATCGCTTGGTACAGTCATGGGGGCAATATAGGCCTTGCCGGGCGTCGTGTCACCCGCTGCGGGAGGCTGGCTTGAACAAAAGGCTCGTACGCCACACGCCGTTTTCGAAATCGCGCCGTCGCCAATCCGGGAAAGCAGCGAAGATGGGGGCGTATTTTTCCCATTCGCTGTTGTCCAGCAGCAGAAAGCCGCCGGGCCGCAGGCGCGAGGCGGCGTTTAGGGCGCATTCCACCCTGGCCCGGCCGTCGATGGACACGAAATCGAAGCTTTCCTCGGGATACTCCAAAATGGCGTCGCTGTAGGCGGCGTATTCGGGCATCCGGTGGACGTGGTTCAGGCGTCGCCACGGCTCCGGCCGGGCCTCGGGCCGGCCGGGAGCGTCGCCCGGCGGCAGGAAGCGACAGTCTACGTTGGCCAGGCAATGCCGGGCCAGCAAGGCCAGGGTGCGCCGCCGCCATTTGGGGTTGTGCTCCACGGACACGAGATGGAGCACACGCTGGGCCAGAAAGGCCGTGCTGCGCCCGCCGCCCCACTCGAAGCCCGTCATGCGCCGGGTGAGGGTGCGCGACAAAAAACGCACCGCCCCGGCGTTGATCCAGGGATAGCACGGGTCCGCCGCCATGCGGCAGGCCGTGGGCAGATAAAGCGCCGCCCGGGCCGCCCGGCGAAGGCCGGCCTCGAAGCCGGTGGCGCCGGGTACGTAACGGATCAGCATGGGGGAAAGACCGCCGGTGTCGCCGCGGGGCGCGGCCTGCTTATGGTCGCGCCGGGAACGCGGCAGGGCGACATGGGCAAGGCCGAAGGCGGCTAGGCCTGGCTGGCGGCCAGGGCGGCGGCGGGGTCGGGATAGAGCGAAAACACCTTGCCCAGGTCGGCGATGCGCAACACCTTGGCCACGCCTTCGGCGATGGAGCACAGGGCCACCGAGCCGCCCGAGGCCATGAGGCGGTTTCGCACCGTGATGAGGCTTCCGATGGCGCTGGAATCCACGAACTCCACGCCCGTCAGGTCAAAGGCCAAAACCGCCGGCGAGGCGTCGAGATGGGCGGCCAACTGGCGCTGAAACTCCGGGCACACGGTGTAATCAAACATTTTGGGCAGGCCGGAAACCAGGGTCACCCGGCCATGGGCGGTGACGTGCAAGTCCATCGAATCCTCCAAGAAGCCAAGCAGGCTGCAAGGGTTTCCCTACCACGCCGCTCCAGGCCGGGCAAGCCGCCCCGGGAAGCGGTTCCCTCTTCCGGTTGCCGCGAAATCGATGTATCCATGCAGGACGATCATCCGTCCGCAACCAGAGGTGCGCCCCCGTCATGAGCAAGGACAACAACCACGGCAAGCCGGCCGCCATGCCCGCCTCCTGCTTCGAACCCGTCTGCAACATGCTCGACCGGGTGGGCGTTCCCCGCGATTCCAAATGGCGGGGCCTTATCCTCTACATGCGCAGCATCAAGAACTACGATTTTCTCGACAACGAGCAGAAAGAACAATTCCAAGCTCTTGTCATGGAGATCCTGCGCGCCCGGGATTTCTCCGACGCCAAGTTCCACGAAGTCGTCAAGGCCAACGAACGCATCCTGGCCGCGCCCTGGAACCGGGCGCTGACCCGCACCCTGGCCGAAACCGCCGCCCTGGTTCAAGAATTCCAGGATACGTTGTTTCGCCACAAGGGCGGCGTCCAGAAGCTTGAAAACGTCACCGTCTCGGCCGTGGAGTCCGGCGGCGACGTGGAGCAAACCCTTGGGGCCATCCGCCGGGGATTTCGGGAAATGGTGGCCATGATCGAAGAGGACGCCGAAAAGATGGTGGCGCTCACCCTAACCGACGCGCTCACCGCCATCCCCAACCGCCGCGCCTTTGACGAACACATCGGCCGCGGCATCGCCGTGGCCGCCCAAGGGCAACGCCAGCTGTCGCTTTTCATGCTCGACATCGACCACTTCAAGCGCTTCAACGACGAACACGGCCACCGCATCGGCGACCAGGCCCTGGTCGTGGTCGGCTCCATCCTCAAGGGCTTTGCCGACGAAATGAAGCAGCTCGAAGATCGCGAAATCTTCCCTGCTCGCTATGGCGGCGAGGAATTCGCCGTCACCCTCCTGGATGTCGCCAAAAACGAAGCCGAGGAGCTGGCCGACATCATCCGCCGCAAGATCGAACGCTACAACTTCGTCATCCGCGACCCCGACGGCCAGATCCTGGCCGCCGGCATCAAGATCAACGTCAGCATCGGCGTGGCCGAACTCCTCGAAGACTGCCCGGCCGGGGCCCGCGACGTGGCCCACCTGGTCGACGCCGCCGACAAGGCGCTCTACCTGGCCAAGGCCTCGGGGCGAAATCAGGTGCGGGGGTATGTGAAGGGGTAGAGGGCCGATAAATAAGAGGAAGATGCCTCCGGCGGCCGGGGGGCTCAGCCCCCCGGACCCCCGACATGGGGGCGTTTGGTCGGATGGGGGAGCTTCGGCGGGCGGTGGCCCAAAAATCGACAACGAACCGGGCGGATGTGGGCGCGNNCGCGCCCACATCCGCCCGGTTCGCGTTAGAGCGCGTGCTGAAAGATGCGCTCCACGATGGCGCTGTCCACGCGGATGGGGGCGTATTGCAAAAGCGCCTTGGCCGGAGGCGACTTGAAGGCCAGACGGGTCAGGGCCGGCACGTCGGCGCCGGTGAAATAGGCGGTCATGGTGGCCGGCTGCCCCAGGCTGTCCAGCCACTGGCGCAGCCGGGCCACGGCGACGTCGGTCTCGCCGGGATTGCCGGTCAAGTCCGGGGCGATGGGATGGAGCAGGGCGGCCAGGATCTCCGGGGTGGCCGGGTAGATTTCGCGCAGCACGGCCGGCAGCAGGATGCCCAGACCCTCGCCGTGGGCCACGTCGGGATTGATGGCGCTCATGGCGTTTTCCAGGGCGTGGACAAGGTGCAGGCTGCCGCAGTCGATGGCGATGCCGGCGATGGCCGAGGCGTAGGTGAGCCAGTAGCGGGCGTTCAAATTGCCGGGTTGGCGGATGGCCGTGGGCAAAAACGAGGCGATGATGCGCACGGCGTCCCGGGCGAGGCTGATGGAGTAGGGCGAGGCCGTGGTGGCCGTGGCCGCCTCCAGGGCGTGGCACAGGGCGTCCAGGGCCGTTGCCGCCGTGTGGCGCGGCGGCAGGGAGACGGTCAGGCTCGGGTCGTCGATGGTGTGGGTCGGGTAGAGATGCGGCGAGCGGATGGCATGTTTGTTTTCGCCGTCGGTCTGGGCCGTGGCCGTGGCCGTGCATTCCGAACCCGAGCCGTGGGTGGTGTTGACCACGACCAGGGGCAGGCAGCGGTTGACGGCGGCTTTGCCGGAAAACATGTCGGACGCCTTTTTGCCGGGCTGGGCCAGGAGCACGGCGGCGATCTTGGCCGCGTCGATGACGCTGCCGCCGCCGATGGCCAGGACGGCCTGGGCCTTGGCCTCACGGCCGGCCGCGGCGGCGGCGTCGCAGTTGGCCAGGGTGGGATTGGGGCGCACGCCGTCGAACAGCGTCCAGGCGACATGGGTGTCCAGGGCTGGCCGCACGGCGTCAAAAGCTCCGCTGGCCTTGGCCGCCACGGCGTCGGTGACGACCAGCACGCCGTCGCATCCGTGCTTGGCCAGATCGGCCAGGATGGGTTCTATGCGGGACAGAGCGCCGATGCCGAAAATGGTGTTGGGCCTCGTGGGTTGCAGGGTGAAAACGTGGTTGAGGTCTATCTTGCAATGCCAGTTGCCCATGCCAGTCCTCCGGAATGCGGTTGGGAGATTGTCGGACGGACGGGTCCGGGGGCAGAACATCAATTCCCGTGCCAGCCTGGGAAAGACTGGCCTTTCGGGCTATATCGGAAAGCTGATGGCGATTTTGCGCGGTCAAATCACCCCGCTTCCCAGCAAACGGTCCGGGAAAAGCGGGATTTGGCGGCGCGGGGCGGCGATTTGAGGCGATGGGTAGAAAAGAAACAGCCGGTCGCGAGGCTGGGAATTAATGACTCGTTCTCGAACCCGGTCGCGTGGGCCGGGTCCGAGAACGGCCTATTTACTTGGAAATGGTGGTGGAGCGGTTGACGTCGGCGCTGTTGCCCTGGGGGCCGGTGTAGGTGGTGGTGTTGTTCCAGGTCTTGGTGGCCGGGTCCCATTGGCCTTGGGACGCGCGGTTGACGGACTGGTTGGCCGGACCGGTGGTGGTGGCGCTTCGGGTGTAGCCGCCGGGGGTGCGGGTGGTGGTGGCCTCGTTGGTGACGGTGCGGTTCCCGGGGCCGCTGACCGTGGACTTGCGCTTGAAGGCCTGGGCATCGGCGGCGCAAAGGACAAGGCCCAGGCAGACGGCGGCGACAACGGCGCGGACGGCGTATTGGGCGGGCGACATGGAAGCGGCTCCTTGGGTTTGGCACGACGTTTGGGGCGCGGGATGCGCTCATTTTGCCATACACCGGAAGCGAGGAGCGTGCCAGGAGCGCGCCGTGAAAAAAGTCCGCGCCAACCAAGGGGTTGGCGCGGACAGGGAAATACCGGGCGGCAAAGGGCTGGGGGCGGGCCAGCGGAGTGTCGAAATGTCGGCGGATCAGTGCATCCCTTCGGGCATTTTCGAACCCATGGGCGGTTTTTTCATGATCCACATGAGCACGGCCAGGCCCAGGAACAGCTGGCCCTGGGCGTGGAACACGTCGCAAAAGGCCATGGCGTTGGCCTGCTTGAGCAGCAGCTTGTACAGCGCGCCCGAGGCGGTTTGCGAGGCGTCGTAGAGACCCAGGACCTTGGGCGCGAGGTAGGCGGTCAGGCGTTCCTTGGCCGACTGGTAGGAAAGGTCGTAGGGCGTGAGGTTTTCAATGAGCCGGGCCTGATGGAACTGGGCGCGGCGGGCGAGCAGCGTGGTGACGAAGGCCACGCCGAAGGAGCCGCCAAGGTTTCGCAGCAGATTGAACACGGCCGAGGCGTTGTTCATACCCTGGCGCGGAATAAAGGCCATGGTGAGGTAGGACAGGGGCACGAAGAAAAAGGCGATGCCGATGGCCTGGACGTTGCGGGCGGCAATGGCCGTGCCGATGTCGATGTCCAGCGAAAACCCGGCCATGCGAAACAGCGAATAGGCGCTGATGCAAAGCCCGATGCACAAGAGAATCCGGGCGTCGATCTTGGTGGTGGCCTTGCCGACAATGGGCAGGATGGCCAGCATGATGAGCCCGCCCGGACCAAGGACCACGCCCGAGAGAAAGGCCGTGTAGCCCATGAGGTTTTGCAGATAGAGGGGCAACAGCACGATGGAGCCGAAAAAGGCAAAAAAGCCAAAGAACATGACGATGTTGCCCATGGCGAAGGTGCGGTCGGCAAAGACCTTGAGATCGACCACGGGATGTTTGCAGCGAAGCTCCCAGATAAGAAAGGCCGACAGGCACACCCCGGCGATGACGGACAGCGTGAGGATGTAGTCGGCGCTGAACCAGTCGTCCTGCTGGCCCTTGTCCAGGACGATCTGCAGGCAGCCAAGCCCGAGGCTCAAAAGGGCCAGCCCCAGATAGTCCACGGCGTCGCCGGCCTTGCGGCGCTCCAGGTAATCCGGGTCCTTGATGTAGAGCCAGATGAGCGCAATGGCCAGGATGCCCACGGGCACGTTGATGTTGAAAATCCAGCGCCAGGAATAATTGTCCGTGATGTAGCCGCCCAGAAGCGGCCCGAGGATGGGGCCCAGCACCGCGCCCATGGCGAAGATGGCCATGGCCAGGCCGCGTTCCTTGGGCGGATAGGCTTCGAGCAGGATGGCCTGGGACATGGGCTGGAGCCCGCCGCCGCCGATTCCCTGGATGATGCGGAACACGACCAGCATCCCGAGATTGGTGGCCAGGCCGCAGCACATGGAGGCGATGGTGAAGACGGTGACCGACCACAGGAGGTAGTTGCGCCGCCCCAAGAGCTTGGAGAGAAAGCCGCTGATGGGGATGACGATGGCGTTGGAGACGAGATACGAGGTGAGCACCCAGGTCACCTCGTCCTGGCCGGCCGACAGGCTGCCCTGGATGTGGCCCAGGGCCACGTTGGCGATGGAGGTGTCGAGAATCTCGATCATCGTTGGCACCATCACCGCCAGGGTGATGAGCCATTTGTTGGGGGCTTGTTCGGCCATGCAGCGCTACTTGGTGTGAATGACGGGCACGACGCTCATGCCCAGGCGCAGTTGGGGGAGCTTGTCGGCCGCGCTTTTGTCAAAGACGATCTTGACCGGGATGCGCTGAACGATTTTCACGTAGTTGCCCGAGGCGTTTTCCGAGGGGAACAGCGAAAACACCGAACCGGTGCCGGCCTGGATGGATTCCACCGTGCCGGTGATGGCATGGCCCGGGAAGGTGTCCACCTCGATGTCCACGCTCTGGCCCGGCCGCACGTCGCGCAACTGGGTTTCCTTGAAATTGGCCGTGACCCACAGATCCTTGGAATCCAGCGGCACCACGGTCATGAGCGCCTGTCCGGCGGCCACCAGCCGGCCGGATTCGATCTGTTTCTTGGTCACATGCCCGGCCACCGGGGCGGTGATGCGGGTGTAGGACAGGTTGAGCTCGGCCTGTTTGACCTTTTGCCGGGCCAGCTCCACCTTGGCCCGCTGGGCCGCGGCCTCGCGGGTCTGGATGACGGCCTGTTCCTCGCCGGTCTGGGCCAGCTCGATTTCCGAGCGCAGCCGCTTGATGACGGCTTCGATGGACTCCAGGCGGCGGCTGGAGGCGTCGGCCTTGGCCTTGGCGGCCCGCAGCTGGGCCTCGTGGGCCCGGCGCTTGTTTTCGATGCTGTCGAGGTCGGACTGGGACACGGCGTCCTTGGTGCGCAGCTGGCTGATGCGGGCGTGGTCGAGCTTGTCCTGGTCGAGCTGGGCCTCGATCTGGGCGGCCTCCTGCACGGCGGCGTCGTGTTCCTTGACGGCCTGATCCAGGCTGCGCTGCTCGCTTTCGAGCTGGGCCCGGGCGCCGCTGACCTTGGACGAGGTCTGGGAACGCTGGAGCGGCACGCCAAGCTCCTGGGCGGCCAGCTGGCTTTCGGCGGCGGCCAGGTCGGCCCGGGCCTGGGCCAGGGCCACCTCGTAGTCCGTGGGGTCCAGGACCGCCAGCAGGTCGCCGGCGGCCACGAGCTGGTTGTCCTCCACCGGCGCTTCATCGACATAACCGGCCACCCGGGGCGTGATGGGATGGATGCGGCCGTCCACGAAGGCGTCGTCGGTGGACACCTTGCCTCGGGCGTAGAAATAATAGCCAAGCGACAGCAAGGCCACGGCGGCCACGGCCAGGATCAGGACGCGTTTTTTGCGGTCGGCCGGCTGGCCTTCGGGCTTGTGCTTGGGGCGGAAGGAAATTTTCATGGGGCGTCCTTGATGTCGGGCAGGCGTTCGAGGCGGGCTTCGATGCGGGCGAGCAAATCGCGCAGGACCGCCTTGTCGTTCTCGGTAAGATCGGCATAGGCGGCATCGGCAAAGGCCTGGACGATGGGCACAAGCGCCCGGGCCAGGGCACGGCCGGTTTCCGTGAGGTAGAGCCGCTGGGAGCGTCGATCGCCGGGGTCGCGCCGCCGCGTGAGCAGCGCCCTGGCCTCCAGGCGGTCCAGGATGCGGGTGATGGTGGTCTTGTCCTTGACGGTGCGTTCGCCCAGGCCTGCCTGGGTGAGGCCTTCGTTTTCCAGCAGCCGGTAGAGCACCACCCATTGGTCCGGGGTCACGTCGTGTCCGGCGGCCAGAAAGGCCCGGCGCAAGGCGATCTTGATCCGGGCGGCGGCATGGCCTACGGCATAGCCGATGGCGCTGTCGATGTCGTAGCGGCAGGCTTTATCCATGTTGCACCCAGGTTTTGAACGGCAACTGTTGCCGGCGGGAAAATAACGATGGCAACCATCGGCGTCAAGGCGGGCCTTGACGGCCAAGGGGGCGAATGATGGAAGCGCTTCGGCGGCTGGCTGCGGCCGCGTGGGACATGGCGCGTTTTCGGGACCATGGCCGGCCCCGGCTGGCCGCCCTGGAAATATTCAAATACATCGGCCCCGGGCTGCTTGTGACCGTGGGCTTCATCGACCCGGGCAACTGGGCCTCCAACGTGGCCGCCGGAGCCGACTACGGCTACAGTCTGCTGTGGATGGTGACGCTGTCCACCATCATGCTCATTGTCTTGCAGCACAACGCCGCCCATCTGGGCATCGCCACCGGCCTGTGCCTGTCCGAGGCGGCCATGCGCCATCTGCCCAAGGGCGTGGCGGCCACGGCCCTGAGCACGGCCGTGGCCGCTTCGATCTCCACGGCCCTGGCCGAGCTTTTGGGCGCGGCCATTGCGCTGCGTATGCTCTTTGGCCTGCCGCTGTGGCTGGGGACCCTGGCTGCGCTCATCGTGGCCTTGTGGATGCTTTTCGGCAAATCCTACCGGCGCATCGAGCGGCTCATCATCGGCGGCGTGTCGCTTATCGGCCTGGCTTTTCTTTTCGAATTGTCCCTGGTCCACATCGACTGGGGCGCGGCGGCCCTGGGCTGGGTGCGCCCGAGCCTGCCCGAAGGGTCGCTGGCCGTGGTCATGAGCGTGCTTGGGGCGGTGGTCATGCCGCACAACCTTTTTTTGCACTCGGAAGTGATCCAAAGCCGGCAGTGGAACCTCGACGAGCCGGAGATGATCGAGCGCCAGCTCAAGTACGAGTATCTGGACACGCTGTTTTCCATGGGCGTGGGCTTTTGCATCAACAGCGCCATGATCCTGCTGGCCGCGGCCGCCTTTTTCGGCCGGGGGCTGGAAGTGACGGAGCTGGAGCAGGCCCAGTCGCTTTTAACGCCCCTTTTGGGGCAGGCGGCCGGGGTGGTGTTCGCCGTCAGCCTGCTTTTGGCCGGCCTGGCCTCCAGCGTCACGGCCGGCATGGCCGGGGGCAGCATCTTCGCCGGCATCTTCGGCGAACCCTACGACATCCGCGACAGCCATTCGCGCATGGGCGTGGCCCTGACCCTTATTGGCGGCGCGGCGGCCATTCTGCTCGTGGGCGACCCCCTAAAGGGGCTCATCTGGTCCCAGATCGCCCTGTCCATGCAGCTGCCGGTGACGGTGGTCCTGCAAATAAGCCTCACCTCGCGCCAGTCGGTCATGGGGCGCTACGCCAACCGGCCCTCGACGACGCTGGTGCTGGTGCTGGTGGCCCTGACGGTCATCGTGCTCAACCTCATGCTCCTGGCCGAAACGCTTTTTCCCTAGCGCGGCGTTGGCCAGGGCATCGCTGCTTTTGTGCGCCAAACGCCGGAGGACAGCCATGTTTGCGCCAGACGCCCTTGCGGCGTCTCACGAAAGCGACACGAGCCAGCCCCGACCATAAAAAAACGCCGCCTCCCGGAGCCCGGGCGGCGGCGTTCTCCCCTCACAGAAAACGAACTACTTCTTGCCCTTTTTGGCCTTGGGGGCGGCGGCCTTGTCCGGGCCGGGGTAGTTGGCGACCATGCCGCCCATCTTCATGCACTCATTGACGCTGGCGGTCATGACGGTCTTGTCGCCGACCTTGCACTCCCAGGTCTTTTTGGGAGCGGCCTTGGCCTTGCCCTTGGCGAAGGCCGGGGCGACGGACAGGGCGAGCGACAGGGCAGCGGCGAAAACGATGAACTTTTTCATGGGATCCCTCCTCGAACGGAACATTTTCCCGTGGAATATAACGCTGTGCGGGGGAGCGCAAGAGATGGCGCGGCAGAAAATGCGAGGCGATTGCATCGTGTCGGCGTGACGCCCGGACCGGCGCAACAGCCCGGGCCGTTGCAGGGGAGCGCGACGGGCGCGACGGGCTGGCGGACCGCCGGAGTTTTTGCGACCTGCCCGTGCTCCCAACGGTGCGACGTCCAGTGGCTGCCGGACGATCATGACCAAATTGCAATGCAGCCGGCTCCCTGGCGCAGGGACAGAAAACAGGTCGGCATGCTGCGAAAGTCGCCGACCGAGGCGTCGCATGGCGAAACCTTGCAGGGTGCGGCGTCGCTTGGTCAGGCGAGGCCAGTTCTGGTCTCGAAGCCTCGGAACAAGGCTTGCGCCGCTACCGGCGAAGGACCAGATACACCGTGCTGGTCAGCAGATCGTCCCGGGAATGGACGCACAACAGTTGCGGCGGCGGGACATGCTCCGGCGAGACGGGCGTGGTTTTCAGGCGCACCGGGACAAGCCCCGAGCCTTCGACGTGGTGCAGGAGCTGGCGCACCGTGAGCCGGTTGAGGTCCAGGAACTGTTCGACCAGATGCTTCTTGTAGGCGGCGAAATCGTTTTGGGCGTAGAGCAGATCGTCCTTTTCCGGATTGGCGTCGTGGTCGCCCGCGGCCTCGGCCAGGGCGACGAAGGCGGCGTTGCTCATGAGCAGATGGGCCCAGGGCCTGTCCACCAGCCGGCGCAGATGGGAGCCGTAGGGCGAGCAGTAGAGCGGATCGATCTGGATGAGGCAGTGCCCGCCCGGGCGCAGGGCCAGGCGCAGGGCATCCAGGGCGGCCGGGATGTCCGGCAGGTGCTCGAAGACCGACCAGCTGTAGGCGGCGTCGAAGGAGCCCGGGGCAAAGGGCAGGCGGCAGTCCGGCCCCGACTGGACAAAGGCCAGGTTCGCAGGCGGCGTGGGGCTGCCGGTATTGGCGGCCAGGCGCTCGGCCAGGTGGGCAAAGGACGGATGGACGTCCACGCCGACCACGAACCCCACGCCCAGGGCCGCCGCGCCGGCGGCGGTGATGCCGTCGCCGCAGCCGAAGTCGAGGATTCTCGTCCCGGCCAGGGGCATGTATTGGGCCAGCAGGCCGCAGGCGATGCGGGCGGCCTGCACGTAGTGGCTGGAAAACCAGGAGTCCATGGCGTCTCGTTTGTCGCGTGAAAGTCGGGGCCAGGGCTTCCTAGCAGGGAGCGGCGCAAAAGTCATGGCCGTTCGTTGCGTGTCGCGTCCACGAAAAGCGCCCATGGCGTTTCGCGGGCAAAGAACCAAGGCAATGCCCTCTCAAAATGAAATACTGCCGCATCCTCCAGGGGCCGCAACATGAGGCGCGGGCGGCCGTTTCACACGGCGTCGCCCCGGCCCGCCCTTGGCGGCCGGCCCGGCGGCGTCAGTTGGCCGGGCTGTTCGCGCCGCGGGTATTGACGATTTTGCGGCTGGTGGCAAAGTCCAGTTCATGACGCAGAGCGTCGGGCCTGGGCGCGGCGTCGGCCTGGGCCCG
>DLGG01000028.1 GCA_002482565.1 Solidesulfovibrio magneticus | reverse complement strand
GGTTGCGCCCGCGCCCGGCGTCGCCAGCCCGGTTCCAGGGGCGGCCGGCCCGGGGAGCGCCCGGCCGGCCATGGGCAGCCTGGGCGGGCTGGCCGGATACGACGCCGATGTGGTGGATGTCCGGCCGGCCGTGGTCCGCAAAGTCCTGCCCGTTTATCCGCCCCAGGCCAGACGGCTGCGTCTGGCCGGCCGGGTGACGCTGCGCATCCTGATCGACGCCGAAGGCGCCCCCAGGTCTTTCGCCGTGCACCAGGCCACGCCGGCCGGGGTTTTCGAGGAGGCGGCCCTGGAGGCGGCCCGGCAGTTCCGCTTCACCCCGGGCCGCATCGACGGCAAGGGCGTGGCCACCATTGTGCTGCTGCCCTTTACCTTTGAACAGGCCAACTGATGCGCTGCCAGGGCTTGGAAAGCAGGGGCGCGCAGGGTCGCCGATGAACTGGGAGGCTCATCCATCCCTGCTGTTCCTGCCTGTCGGGCGACGGCAGGGACAGACCGGCGAGACCGGCGACGCTTACCGGCCCGTGCGCATCGAGGAGGTCAGCGCGATTCGCGCCGCCGAGGCCGAAATCCACACGCTGTGGGCGCGAAGCCGGGAAAACGGCTACCTTCGGGTGATGGCCGAGCCCGACACCGTGCTTGGCGTGGCCGTCCACAACACCCTCGACGCCAGCGCCCACAGCATCCTCCTGCGGGCCGACGTCCCCCGCAAACTGACCCTGATCCGGGTGCGGCGGTCCATGTGCCGGCTTCTGGCGGATATTCCCGATGTCCTGGTGGTCGCCTGTCCTGCCCAAGCCCAGGTGACGCTGCAGGCGCTGGCCCGGGAATCCGACGGCCACCAGCTCTACCTTGCCGCCAAAATCCTTGAACTGCTCGCCCTCTTCGCTTTGGCCGCGACCCAATCACGGCCGGCCATGCCCCCCGAGCAGCGTGCCGCCATCATCTTGCAGGGCGATCCGGCCTCGCCGCCCTCGGCCAAGGTGCTGGCCGCCATGTGCGGCGCCTCCGCAGCCACCCTGACACGGCGTTTCCGGACGGCGTTTGGCGTAACGCTGCGCGAATACCTGCGGGATCTGCGCCTGGAAAACGCCCGAGACCTGCTGGAGCGCCAGGGCGTATCGGTCACCGAAGCCGCCTTGTCCGTCGGCTATGAGAGCCTGCCGTCGTTCTCCCGGGGGTTTCATGCCCGGTTCGGCTATCCGCCGGTATCGTTTCGCATGAAGACCGGCCGGAACTGACGGAACGCTTCACAACACGCGCCGGCTGCGGCCAGGGAGGCTGGCCGGAGCAGGCCGGGACGGAAGCCGTTCCGTCTGCCCGGGTGAAACCCGCGAAAAACAGCCAGGGAGACGTCGCACCACCCCGGCAATTCTGCCTGAGCGCCGCCAACAGGCTATTAACGCTTAAAATCACCTACTGAAGAACAGAGAATACCTTACGGTTTTTGAAGTTTGTCATGAAATACCAGATGGATGTTGTCAAAGATCCGCAATTGGACAACATGTAAAATGCCTGCCGACGCCATCGCCCAGCGCCTCGAATCGGCCAAGGACAGTACGCGACACAAAGCTTCAACGCACAGATATTAATGACTATATTTACAAACCATTGACATTGTCCAACATAACGAGAATCTTCCAATGACCATCGCTTTTTTTATCAAAACAGCCCATATTCTTCTTGACCAAATATTCTTCCGGATGAATATAGGCCCTACGAAAATGCCCTGACAAATACTGCATGCTGCGCAACAGACACCCATTCCTACTATATGAAATATGTATAGATTGAACAATTGTCCCCGAATTCATTAGAAAGTCCCCAGAGAGTTTCCTCATCACGCAATTCCGATGCAGTTTGCCGGCTGTCAGAACAGTTGTCTTATCGCAGCATTGCGGACGCCATGGCCAAAGCACGTCCTCTTGTTCACGGATGGAAAGTTTCATGGCCATCCTGACTGGTTTATGTTCTGAGTTCTCCACTTTTTCGTCCTAGGACAACAAATCTCTTCCGGCTTTTGCGTGATCAGGGCGAGTTCCCTGCGACGACAATCCAAAAAAGGAGGGTGTCATGCGAGAGTTTAAGAGCCTGATGCCGCGACGACAATCGGGCGATTGAACGGTGGTTGCTGGAAACCGGGAGACCGTGGCTGGATGCGGACCTGCTGGATGAAGCCCTGAGCGCCGTCGGCTGTTGCGGTTCACCTCATCCATGAGGCCGTTCCGGCGTCCGCGGCCGGCCCCCCCCCCCGGGGCGAACACCGCCGCCGCCAAGGAGGCCCCCTCGGGTCGCGCCCCCGGGACCCTCCATCGTTTTTCAATAATAAATCAATATAGTTATTCAGTCATCAGCCAAATTCCTTCTGCGCTTTTCATGGACGCGTCACGAGCCGTGAGCGCAGCGAAACGCCGACCGGGTCGCGGGCACGTAGCGCCCCAGGAAGACCGATCGGCCAAGGGCAAAGAGCAAAAAGGCGAACAGCAGGCCGTGGTTGTCGAAAAGCGGCGTCAGGCAGACCTGGGCCGCGATATAGAGGGCCAGGGCCTGGAGCATGGAATTGCGCACCGGCGCGGTCTGCATGGAGCCGGAGAAGATGCCGTAAAAGACCAGCCCCACGCTGGCGCAAAACGGGAACACGGTCATCCAGTGGGCAAAATCCCTGCCCGCCTCCAGCACTTCCGGGATGGAGGTAAAAAGCCGGAACACGCCGTCCCAGGTCAACCCGTAGGCCACGGACACCAGGATGGAGCCGTACAGACACCACTGCCAGGACAGGGACACGCAGCGGTCAAACAGCGCCGGGTCCTTTTTCCCCACGGCCTTGCCGGCCACCACGCTGGACGCGTTGGCCAGACCGTCGAAGAAGTAGGCCATGAGATACTGGATCTGCAGGATGATGGCGTTGCCGGCCAGGATGTCCTTGCCGTAGCTGGCCCCCTTGGCCACGAACATGTTGGTGACGACGAGCAGACACAGGGTGCGGACAAACAGGTCGCCGTTGACCCGCACGATTTCGGCCACGACCTGCCGGCTGAACAGTTCCCCCCAGGGCACTTCGTCCAGCCGGACGGCGAAGTGCCGCCAGATGAGCACGACGCCCAGGGCCACGGCCCCGGTCTGGGCCAGAAGCGTGGCGGCGGCCACCCCGGGCACGCCCCAGCCAAAGCCCAGGACAAACAGCACCGACAACACGATGTTCAGGGCGTTGGTGGAAATCTGCAGGATAAGGGAAGCCCGCAGCTTGATCTGGCCCATGAGCCAGCCCAGCATGACATAGTTGGCGAGCACGCACGGCGCGCCCCAGACCAGGATGGAGAAATAGCTTTCCACAAGTCTGGCCACGTCCGGTGCGGGCCGCATGAAATACAGGGAAAAGGCCAGGATGGGCTTTTGCAGGAGGATGATGGCCGTCCCCACGGCCAGGGCGATGGCCAGGGGGCGCATAAGCGCCAGCAGGCACAGCTTGCGGTCGGCCGCGCCCAGTGCCTGGGAGGACATGCCGGTGGTGCTCACCCGCAAGAACCCGAACAGCCAGTAGATGGTGTTGAAGATGACCACGCCGATGGACACGCCGCCGATGTAGGCCGGGTCCGGCAGCCGGCCCATGACGCCCATGTCCACGGCCCCG
Organism: Solidesulfovibrio magneticus; assembly: GCA_002482565.1. Taxonomy (GTDB): domain Bacteria; phylum Desulfobacterota; class Desulfovibrionia; order Desulfovibrionales; family Desulfovibrionaceae; genus Solidesulfovibrio; species Solidesulfovibrio magneticus_B. The sequence continues at coordinate 9,572 of DLGG01000028.1, read as the reverse complement.
AGCAGGGGCGTGGTGATGGTGGCCAGGATAAAGGGCACGGCGATGGACAGATATTCCCTATGGGTCATGGAACCCTCCGCAAGGTTCAGGCTGCGCCAAGGACGGGCCTTAGGCGAAGAGGGAAAGGCTAGGCCAAAACGGCCGCGATGAGTTGCCTGGAATAGCAGTCCTTGACGTGGACCAGATCGGCCAAAGAATCGACCTGCTCGACCACCCGACCGTCGTTGAAAAACAGGATGCGGTCGCACAGGTGGGTGACGGCGGCCAGATCGTGGGAGATGAAGAGATAGGACAGGCCGCTTTCTTCCTTGAGGTTTTTCAGCAGCTCCAGCACCTGGAACTGCACCGAGACGTCCAGGGAGCTGACGGCCTCGTCCAAAAGCACCAGGGCCGGCTTGGCGGCCAGGGCCCGGGCGATGCACACCCGCTGGAGTTCGCCGCCGCTGAGTTCAAAGGACTTGCGGCCAAGGTAGTCGGCCGGCAGGCGCACCTGGGCCAGCAGGGCTTTCAAGTAGGACGCGTCCCCGGCCAGCTTCGTGCCGCGCAGCGGCTCGGCCAGGATGTCGCGCACCGCAAAACGCGGATTGACCGAGGTGTTGTAGTCCTGAAAGACGATGCTCACCACGCCGCCAAGGCCCGGCCGGGCCCGCCCCCGGCCGAAAAGCCCGGCCTTGTCCATGTGGTGGATGTCTTCGCCAAAAAGGCGCGCCAGCCCGCGCTGGGGCCGCAGCGTGCCGGTGATGACCCGGCCCAGGGTGCTCTTGCCGCTGCCCGAAGCGCCGATAAGCCCCAGGCACTCGCCCTGGCGCATGTGAAAGGTCACGCCCTTGAGGATGGGTTTGTTCCCGGCGCGCCAGAATGAGCCTTTCTTCTTGAAGCTCAGGTGGACGTTTTCAACCTGCAGCACGGCAGCACCCCCTTTCCCGGTCCAGGCCGGCGCGTCGGCCGGCGTAGGCCAGAAAACGGCTGGTCAGGGCGTTTCGGGTTTCGATGAGATAGCGGGCATGGTCGCTTTGGGGGCGGTTGAACACGGCCTGGGCCGGCCCGTATTCCACCTGCCGGCCCTGGTGCATGACCAGGGCCGTGTCCACGAGCATCCGCATGGCGCCGAGGTCGTGGGAGATGAAGATGAGGCTGGTGCGCCCGGACTCCCGGATGCGCACGAGCTCCTTCATGATCTCGAACTGCGTCACGCTGTCCAGGGCCGTGGTCGGCTCGTCGGCGATCACAAGCGCCGGCCGCAGGGTCAGGGTCAACCCGATCATCACCCGTTGCAACATGCCGCCGCTTAACTGGTGGGGATACAGCGTGAGGATGTGCCCGGGGTCCGCGATGCGCATGGCGGCCAGGGCGTCCCGGGCGATTTCCCAAGCGGCCTCCCGGCTGGTTTCGAGATGAAACCGGAAGGTCTCGGCCATCTGGTCGCCGATGACGCACAGCGGATCAAAGGAGGTCAACGGGTGCTGCATGATCATGGCGATTTCCCGACCGCACAGCGCCCGCATGGCCTTTGGCGGCAGGGACAAGAGCTCCCGATCCTGGAATTCGGCCCGGCCCGAGACCGTAAAGCCCTCGCCCAAAAGGCCCATGACCGCCCGGCAGGTCAGGCTCTTGCCGCTGCCGCTCTCGCCCAGGATGCCCATGGCCCCGCCGGGTTCCAGGGTGAAATCCACGCCGGAAACCAGGGTCCGCGCCCCTTTTTTCGTCTTCAGGGCCACGTCCAGGCCGCGTACCGTCAAAAGCGCGCTCATCGGCCGCTCCCCTTGATCTCCAGGGCGTCGCGCAGGCTGTCGCCCAGCATGTTGAAGGCCGCCACCAGGGTCAGCACGGCCAACCCCGGGGCCAGCATCTGGCCGGGGTGGGCGACGATGACCTGGCGCGCCTCGTTGAGCATGGCCCCCCACTCCGGGGCCGGGGCCTGCACGCCAAGCCCCAGGAAGGACAAGGTGGAGATGTTGAGAATGACCCAGCCCGTGTCCAGGGAGGCCAGGACCACGATTTCCGGCAGCACGGCCGGCAGCATGTGGCGCGACAGGATGAACCATGAACCGCTGCCGGTGGTGCGGGAAAAGACCACGTAGTTGCGGTTGCGGTAGCCAAGCACCGAGCCCCGGATCATGCGGGCGTAAAAGGCCCACTTGATGAGGATGTTGGCGATGATCACGTTTTCCATGCCCACGCCCAGCATCCCCACCACGGCCAGGATCATGACCTGGCTCGGGAAAGACAGCATGACGTCGCAAAAGCGCATGAGCCCCTCGTCGACGAGGCCCCCGGCCGAGCCGGACACGAGGCCGTAGGCCGCGCCCAACGTGATGGTGGCGGCCATGGTGACCAGGGACAGCAGGATGGTGGGCTGGATGCCGTAGATCAGACGCGAGAGAACGCAGCGCCCCTGCTGGTCCGTACCCAGGGGATAGTTCCAGGACATGGTTTTGAACTTGTACAGGATGTTGCCGGCCAGGGGGTCGTGGGGCGCGACATAGGGGGCGAAAAGCCCGGCCAGGACGGTTACGCCGATGACGGCCAGACAGAGCAGGGCCACCCTGTCCTCCAACAGATTGCGCAGCATGTTACAGTTCCGCCTGTCGCCGTGGATCGATCATGGCGCTTATGATGTCCACAAGGAGGTTGCACACGATGAAAAGCACCCCCATCATGAGCACGTAGGCCTGGATGACGGGATAGTCGCGGTTAAAAATGGCCGAGACGCAAAGCCGCCCCACTCCCGGCCAGGCAAAGATGTTTTCCACCACGAAACTGCCGGCGATAAGCTGGGGCACGCTCATGCCCAGGGCCGTCAGGCTCGATTGCAAGGAGTTTTTGAGCACATGGCGGACCACGGCCGCTTCGGGCAGGCCGCGCGCCCGGGCGTAGAGCACAAAAGGCTCCTGCATGACGGCCAGCATGGTGTTGCGGATAAGGCGCACATAGGTCGAAATGTAGGTCATGGACAGGGTGAAGGCCGGCAGCAGATAGGACCGCCAGCCCTCGTCGCCGCCGGTGGGCAGCAGATCGAAATGCACGGCGAAAAGCCAGATGGCCAAAAAGGCCACCCAATAGTTGGGCATGGCCGTGCCGAAAAAGACCAGGGTCCGCACCAGCCGGTCAAAAAGCGAATCCCGGGTCATGGCGCTGGCCACGGCCAGCGGGATGCTTGCGCCCACGACAAAGAGCAGGGACACGCCGGCCAGGGACAGGGTGGCCGGCAGGCAGCGGCCAAGCTCCCCGGCCACGGTGCGGTGGTGGTTGGTGTAGGAGTGGCCGAAATCCAGGCGCAGGCTGTTGCCAAGCCAACGGACGTAGCGCTCCCAGAAGGGCTGATCGAGCCCCAGCTCCTTGCGCTGGAGCTCGATCAGTTCCGGCGACGGGATGATCTCGTTGACCCGCAGCGCCACCTCGGCCGGATCGGCCGGGATGAGCGTCACCAGGACAAAGGCCAGAAACGAGACGCCCAAAAGCAGCGGGACAGCGGCCAAAAGGCGCGAGAGCACATACCGTCGCATGATGCTAAAACGCCATCTTTTCCAAGGGGATCTCGAACTGGGACGGATTGAAGGTCACGTTCTTGAGGTCCTTGGTGAAAACGGCCCTGTTGCGCTGGTAGGTCAGGGGCAGATAAACGGCCTCGTCATGCAGCGTCGTCAGCAGCCATGTGAACATTTCCTGACGCTTGGCCGGGTCGGTGCTCACGAGGATGGCCCGGATGGTTTCGTCGATTTTCTGCTTGTCCGGCAGGCCGAGCTGGGCCTTGTAGTCGCCGTAGACGGTGCGCACCATGGCCCCGATAAACGACTGGGGATCATAGGGCGTTCCCCAGGAGATGTTGTGGACGATGTCGAAGTCGCCGGCCTTCATGCGGTCGCGGTAGGCCTGCTCTTCCTCGCCGTGAAGATTGAGCTGCACGCCGGATTTGAGGAACTCCGCCTGGAGATACTCGGAGATGTCTTTTTCCGTGACGCTGTTGCTGTTGTAGTAGAGCTCCAGCGCCAGGGGCTTGCCGTCCTTTTCGCGGGGCTTGCCCGGGGCGGGCTGTTTCCAGCCGGCGGCGTCCAGCAGCGCATCGGCCTTGGCGTGGCTGAAGGCGTAGGGGGTCAGGCCCACGTTGCAGTACGGGACGGTGGGAGCCAGGACGAAATCGGCCGGGCTTTCGATGCCGTTGAAAATGCCTTCGGACACGGCCTTGCGGTCGGTGAGGTGCTGCAGGGCCTGGCGCACCCGCTTGTCGCCGAGGTTGGGACGCGAGGAGTTGATGAGGATATTGCGGGTGGAAAGCGGCTTGGACAGGGCCGTGCCGAACTCCTTGCTCGTTTCCATCTGGCGCATGGTTTCGGCGTCGAGCAGATTGGTGCCGTAGATCAGGTCGATCTCGCCTTTTTTGAGGGCCAACAGGCGGGCCTGGTTGTCCGGGATGACCCGGGCCTTGAGGGTTTTCACAGCCGGTTTCTTGCCCCAGTACTTGTCGTTGGCCGTGAAGGTGGCCACCTGATCGACCTTGTTGTCAGCCAGGACATACGGGCCGGTGCCGACGTAGCTCGTCACGCCGTCCTTGGTGGAGCCGTCCTTCATGGACTTGGGCGAAATGAAGCGGAAGGGCCGCGTCACGCCGATTTCGATGAGGAAAGGATAGTACGGCTCCTTGAGGGTGATGCGCAGGGTGTGGTCGTCCACGGCCTCGACCTTGTCCATGAGCTTGATCATCTCCAGCCAGGTGTGGCGCTCGCCATTGGCCAGGATGGCGTCGAAATTGAGCTTGGCCGCCTTGGCGTCAAACTTCTCGCCATCGGAGAAGAGCACGTCCTTGCGCAGGAAAAAGGTGTAGGCCTTGCCGTCGTCGGACACGGTCCAACCCTCGGCCAGCCAGGGTTCGACGCCCTTTTCGGTGTTGATGACCAGGGATTCGAAAATGAGGTTCTGGGCGAATATCTCGCCGGAATACAGGTGCGGATTGAGATTGCGGATGTCGCGGTAGTTGGCCAGGACCAGCTCGCGGTCAGCCGCCTTGGCCTGGGCCGCCTGGGCGCTGCCCGCGCCGCAACACAGCGCCATTCCTATCAAAGCCGCACAAAATCGACGCTTCCAACGCATGACGTCTCCTTGGTGTTGGTGTTGATATTGATTCTGGATTTCGCTATCATTTCTGTAATCCAGGGCTCATTACCAGCCGCCCCGGACGCGGGCAACCGCCGCCGCCGCAACGCAGCGTTTCACAAAGGACAGGCATGGATTACAACGATCTGTTTTACTTCACGATCATTGTCGAGGAGCAAGGGTTTAGCGCGGCCGAGCGCCGGCTTGGGGTATCAAAATCCACGCTGAGCCGACGTATCGCGACCCTGGAACAACAAGTGGGCGTCCCCCTGCTCCATCGCAATTCCCGCCGACTGGCCCTGACCCGGGCCGGAACACAGTTCTTCGAGCACTGCAAGTCCATCGAGCGCGACATCCGCGAGGCCGTGTCGTCCCTGGCCGCCCTGCGGGAAAAGCCGTCGGGCCATGTGCGGGTCAGCGGCCGCACGCTTATTGCCCAGTATTATCTGTCGGTGACCCTGGCCAAGTTCATCGCCGCCCATCCGCAGGTCCGGGTTGAGCTTTTGGCCACCGACAGCGACCTGCATCCGGTGGACGCCCAGATCGACGTGGCCGTGACCACCCGTCCCATGGACGCCCTGCCCCAGGACGTCGTCGTGCGCCGACTGGTGGAAGACGTCTACAGCCTCGTGGCCAGCCCGGCCTATATCGAGCGCTGCGGCCAGCCCCGGACTCCCGAGGAGCTCGGGCGCTTCCAGACCATCGGCGAAGGCGGCGACGCGGCCGGCCGGCCCCAGGTCTGGGAGCTGTCGTGCGGCGACGGCCTGGGCCGCCTGGCCAGGCACGAACCGACCTTTTTGTGCAATGATCTGCGAGCGCGCTACCATGCCGCCGTCCACGGGGCGGGCATCGCCCTTTTGCCGTCGGGCTTTTTGCGCGACGCCTTCCATCTGGGCTGGCTGCGGCCTGTGCTGCCGGATTGGCGGGGCCCCACGGAAACGGTTTACGCCATCTTCCCGTCGAGCAAGGGCATGTTGCCGTCGGTGCGGGCGCTCATCGACTATCTGGGCGACAACCTGCCCGCCGTCATGGGGCTTTGCCGGACCCTGCCGGGCCGGGCCGCCTGAAGTTTTTGTCCTCCCCGGCCGACACGCCGTCTTCCCTTGCCGCCGCGAGGCCGGCGAATTTCGTGCCGCCTTGGCCGCCTGAAGGCCAAGTGGGCGGAACCTCAGGGCCGCTGGGCTTCCTGACCGGCTGGGGAGCCGCGGAGCTGTCAGGAGGTGTTGGACGGGACACGGCCGTTGTTCCCGCCGCGCCAACGCCTCCCCTTGGGGCCGCAAGGTCGCAAAAAAGGCCGGAGCCTTGCGGCCCCGGCCTTTGGCCGGCAACAGCTTCGGATGTTTAGAACTTGTAGGTCAGGCCGCAAGCCACCTTCCACGAATCGCCGTCGCGGGACTTGCTGGCCAGCCGGCTGCCCCAGACGCTCTCCTGGAATTCCCCGTGGGCCCAGCCGGTCTCGACCACGGCGGCCAGGTTTTCGTAGATCATGTACTTGTGGTCGAAGTTGGCGGCCAGAATGTACTCGTTTTGGGTCAGGTCGCGGCCCATGACGAAGTAGGGGTTGGAGCCGAGCAAGGCGTTGAGGTTGCGGATGGCCGAAGGGGCGTTGGCGCCGCGCACGTAGGTGAAGGTCAGGCGGTGGGTCAGCTTCTCGACGAAGGTGACGTTGTTAAGCGACGCGCCCAAGCCCCAGTTGCCGAGGGGGGACACGCCCATGTTCGATTCCTTGCCGAGCATCTGGGAATCGTCAAACAGGAACGTGTTGCCCGCGCCCCAGTTGGGGGAAAGGGTCGGCATGCGCTCGGAGCCGTTGGCCGTGGAGCCGTCCTCGCCGGTGGACCACCAGCCAAAGAGCTGGGGGGTCAGCACGGTCCAGCCGGTGTACTCCACGCCGGCGTCGATGAACCAGCCGCTGCGCTTGCTTTTCTTGCGGTCAGACATGGCCCCGGCGCCGTAAATCACGTCGGCGTAGAACTTCACCGGGTCCAGGGCGGTGATTTCAAAAGCGCCGCCGGCCCACCAGTAGGCGTTCTGGTCGTTTTTCCACATGGAAGGCGACACCAGGGTTCCGGCCGAGACGAGGTTGGCGGCAAAGCCGGTGGTCCAGTAGTTGGCGTTGTCCCCGGCCACGGCCACGGCGGCCCAGGGCGTAGCCTTGAAGCCGTCCAGGGTGACGGGAAGGACCAGGTAGTACATGTCCATCTCGTCGGCCACCTGGGTGGTGTCGGTGTCGTAGGTCCGATTGGTGTCGATCAGGCGAGCGAAACCAGCCACCACGTCCAGGGTCTTGTCGATGAGGGGGGCCTTGACGTTGAAAGCGGCCAGGCGGTTGCCGCCAAAGACCACCGAGGTGTTGAACATCGACGACTGGGGCAGATCGAATTCCTGCAGGCCGGCCGTGACTTCCACGCCTTCGCAGCCCGGGACGAAGAACTGGAGATAGGCCTGGTAGACGTAGATGGAAGCCTCGGGGTTGGCGGCGGTCAGGGTGCCCTTGCCCCAGGCGTCCTCCACGCGGATGCCCAGGCGGAACTTCACGGCCTCGTTGGCCACGAAGTCGGAGCGCAGGCGAAAACGCTCCCACAGCTGGAAGCGGTCCTCGGTCTTGGTCCCGGACTTGTTGTAGGCCGAGGGGCTGGCCCCGGTCCAGGACGAGGTGTTCCAGCCGGTGAAATTGTGGTTGGCGAAAAAGACGCCGTACACGCGGGCGTCGCCGGTCATCTTGACTTCCGAGGCAGCCTCGGCCCGGACGAAAGCGCCCAGCACGAGCATTGCGGCGAACGTCCAAACGGCCAATCGTCTCATGAATCCTTCCTCCTTGGGTGAAAGCGACCATTGCCGGCACGAAGTGCTGTCCATCCCTCCCCGCGCAGCCCCGGACCTGCGCCAAGACCGCCGGGAAAACGGACCGGCCCGGCGAGCGGCGAAACATCGGCCCGGCCTGAACCGTCCGCCCAGAATCCTGGCCGGTCTGTTCCCAATGGTGCGTGGATGGGAAGCGCTGGCGGGTTGATTTCGAGAGTCATTACCACCAGCTCCGGCCAGTTGATAACAGGCCGGCTCCGGCCGGACAACGCCACAAGGCGCAACACAGCGTTGCAAGCAGGACTCAGCGAGGGACAAAGGCCGCTGCAAACGGCAATAGAACAGGAGAAGTCGCTCAAAGCTTCGCCGGCAGCGGCATGAACCCGGGAAAAGGCGGTGACTGCGACGATTCTTTTTCAGGTCTCCTGACCAGGGAAGCTAGCCGCGTACAGTAGCGTATCGCTCGCCCGGGGTTCCCTTTAGGGCAGGATGGCAAACACCCGGGCCGGAAATCCCGATCCGCCCAGGGGCTTGGGGAAGGCGAGCACCACCAGCGCGCCGGCTTCGGGCACGGCGTCGAGATGGGCCAGAAGCTCGATCTGGTAGTGGTTGCGGGAGAGGACGTAGGTCTCCAGGGAATAGTCGTCCCGGGACACGGCCAGCCCCGGATCGGTGTCCGTGGTCTCGTGGCCCGAGGCCGTGACGCCGCGTTCTTCATAAAGGTACTTGAGCACATTGAGGCTCCAGCCCGGATAGTGGGCCAGGCCGGCCGCGTCCTTGTTCTGCATGGCCGCCTGATCGGGCCAGCGGCTGCCCCAGCCCGTGCGCAGGGCCACGAACGCGCCGGCCGGAATTTGGCCGTGGCGGGATTCCCAGGCGCGCACGTCGTCCATGGTGACGGTGTAATCGGGATTCCCGGCGACCTTGTCCGTCACGTCGATGACAACCAGCGGCAGGACCATCTCCTTGACGTCGATCTGGTCCACGGTGCGCAGGCCCTTGATGAAATGCGCCGGCGGATCGACATGGGTGCCCCACTGGCCGACATGGGTGAAGGTCTCGGCGAAAAAGCCGCTGCCGGCCGTGCCCTGTCCCGGCTCGTAGCCGTAGAGGGTTTCGCGCTTCTCGTCGGGAAAGCCTTTCCAATGCGGGATGCCGGGGGCGAAGGCGTGGGTGAGATCCACGAAGCGTTTGGAGGCGATGACCCGCCAGGCGTCGTCCAGGCTCATGGCCTCGCCGGCCAGGGCGCTGGGGACGAGGGGCAGGGAGAGCCAGACCGCCAGGAAACACCCTAGCAGAACCGTGGATATGTTCTTTAGCCGCATGGCTTGTCCCTCCGTGTAGGGCAACTTGGCAAGTCTCGTTTCCCTTGCTCTTATTTTCTGCCGGCATTTACCGGTCGCGTCAAATGGCGCTGCCCAAGCGTGCCTCTCGCCCACATCCTTCACGTCTTTTCGTACCGCGACCGCTTGGACACTGCGCGCGGCGGCCCTAGACATCTGCCGCAGGCCCCGTCCACCCTACCTGGCTGGCAGCAGCACGCGTCCCTACTTGTCCCCTACCCGCTGCCAGCCCGAGCAAGCTTCAACCACCGCCCCTTCCAGGCTCGAACCATAAAAAAAGCCCCCGAATCTTTCGATTCGGGGGCTTTTAAAAAATAGCCCTGGCGGCGACCT
>DLGG01000114.1:5516-15021 GCA_002482565.1 Solidesulfovibrio magneticus | reverse complement strand
CGCTTCGGCGACCGCCGGGCCGCCGCCGCCGCCCGGGCCGAAGTCATGGCCGCCACGGGCGTGGCGCCCATCGTCACGCCCGTGGCCCCCGGAGACATCCCCCGGCTGCGCTGTCGGTAGGGAGGCAAGACATGTCCGTGCCCGCCGCCCTGGCCGTGTCCTTCGTGGTGGACGCCCAGCCGAAATTCCGCCTCCAGGCTTTCAATCTGCTGGCCACCCTGCTCGGTTCGGACACCGTCCCGCCCCAGGCCGTCCATGTGCATCTGGTGGGCGAGCATCCCCCGGACTTTGTCCGTTTTCTGGCCGGCCTGGGCGTGGTCCCCATCCCGACCAAACCCTACGGCGCGGCCGCCTCGCCCTATTGCAACAAGCTCACGCAGCTGCGCTCCAAGGCCCTGGCCGGGGCGGACCACGTGGCCCTGCTCGACGCCGACGTGGCCGTGACCGGGGATCTTTCCCGGGAGCTGCCCGGACCGGGGGCGCGGGGCAAGATCGTGGACACGGCCGCGCCGCCCCTGCCGCTGTTGCGCGCCCTGCTGCGGGCGGCCGGCCTGCCCCGGAACGCGGCCACGGCCCCGGCCGGATTTGGCCCGGGCCAGACCCTGGCCGCCAACTTGAACGGCGGGGTGACGCTTTTTGACCGCGAAACCCTGGCCGCCGTGGGACCGCGCTGGCTCAAGTGGACCCATTTCACCTTGGAAAACGCCCGGCTTCTTGGCCCCTACGCCAAGCACGCCGACCAAGTCGGCCTGGCCCTGGCCCTGATCGACCTGGGCCTGCCCCCGGGCCACCTGCCCGACCGGCTCAATTTCCCCACCCATCTGCGCCCGGCCAGCTACCGCCCGGAGCATGACCAGGATGCGGCCATCCTCCACTACCATCACCGCCTGGACGACGACGGCTGCCTGACCCCTCTCGGCCTGTCCCGCATCGACGCCGCCCAGGCACGGGCCAACGCGCTTATCCGGGATTTCCAGGCCGGCCATGGCCGGCAGGCCGGTCTGGAGGCCCTGTTGGCCGATTGGCGGCGCAGCCGTTCCCGGGCCTGACGCGGCCTGCCTCTCCCCCAGTCCTTCCCCGCCGGCGCAAGCCGGTTTTTTTGTCGCTTCGCCCGAAGCCCGGCCTAAAGAACGCGTTTAACGGCGTCGATAATGAAGACAAAGAGGCACAATCCGCCACCCAGGCCGAAGGCCCACGGCCGGCGGATGACACAAGGGCAAGGAAGCCCGTCGCATTCAAGGAGGAAACAACCATGGCTCTTACCATTAACAGCAATCTGATGGCCGCCAACGCGGCCCGCAACCTGTCCAACTCGTATTCCGCCCTGGCCACCTCGACCCAGCGCCTGTCTTCGGGGCTTCGCATCAACAGCGCCGCCGACGACGCCGCCGGCTTGGCCATTCGCGAGCTCATGCGCGCGGACATCGCTTCCATCAATCAGGGCGTGCGCAACGCCAACGACGCCATTTCCATGATCCAGACGGCGGACGGCGCGCTCCAGGTCATCGATGAAAAGCTCATCCGCATGAAGGAACTGGCCGAACAGGCCTCCACCGGCACCTACACCTCGGACCAGCGCCTCATCATCGACTCGGAATACCAGGCCATGGCCTCGGAAATCACCCGAATCGCCAACGCCACGGACTTCAACGGCATCTATCTGCTCAACGGCAACCTGTCCGGCACGACCCACAGCGGCGCCGGCATCAATTCCAGCGGCAAGCTCAAGGTGCACTTCGGGTCCGGCAACGAATCTTCGGAAGACTACTACTACGTCCAGATCGGCACTTCCACCGCTTCGGCCCTGGGCCTGGGCATCGGCGCCGCCTCGGGCAACGACGGCCGCAGCATTTCCACCCAGCAAATGGCCCAGAAGGCCCTGGAAGCCATCAACGACGCCATCGTGTCCAAGGACAAGATCCGCGCCAACCTGGGCGCCCTGCAAAACCGCCTGGAGAACACCATCTCCAACCTGCAGATCCAGTCCGAAAACCTCCAGGCCGCCGAGTCCCAGATCTCCGACGTGGACGTGGCCACGGAAATGACCCAGTTCGTGCGCAACCAGATCCTGACCCAGTCGGCCGTGGCCATGCTGTCCCAGGCCAATTCCATGCCTCGGATGGCCATGCAGCTCATCGGCGGCTAATAATCGACGATTCCGGCCGGACCGCCTCGGGCGGTCCGGCCCCTCGCAGTTGGCATCCGCCTTGCTCCTGACGTGACGAAGTCCTGCCGCCAGGAATTTTTTGCCGCCGGGGGAGCACCATGTCGAGTACCGTCAGCAGTTATACACCGATCACCACCTCGGGGCAGATCACCTATTCGGGCCTGGGCAACGGCACGGATTTCGATTCGATGATCAAAAAGCTCGTCCAAGTCGAGCAATCACGAATCACGAGCCTGCAGACCTGGAAAAAATCCTGGACCGACAAGCAGGCCGCCTTCCAGGAACTCAACACCCAGATGCTGACCCTCAAGACCACCCTTGAGGACATGGACAGCATGGACGAGTTCATGACCAAGACGGTGGATTCCTCGAATTCCACCGTGCTCTCGGCCGTGGCCGGGGCCGGGGCGGAAAACGGTTCCCACGAGGTCGTGATCAACCGCCTGGCCACGGCCAAGGCCATGGTCACCACCACCGGCTACGCCAGCGCCTCGACGGACATCAATCCTTCAAGCTCCGACGCCGTGTTTGCCTACACCTATAAAGGCACGACCTACACCAACACCATCGGCGACAACGCCACCCTTACCGACCTGGTCAGCATCATCAACAACGACCCGGGCAACCCCGGGGTCAAGGCCAGCGTTTCCTACGACGGTTCCCAGTATTATCTGCAGCTGCGAGGCATGGACACCGGCTCCACGGCGAGCCTGGTCATCGCCAGCAACTCGACGCTGTCCGGCTTCGGCAACAGCGATTTCAACACCATCACCTCCAACGCCAGCGCCCAGCTCAAGCTCGACGGCTGGCCGACCGCCTCAGGCTCCTGGATCACCCGGGAATCCAACACCGTCACGGATCTGATCCCCGGCCTGACCATGACGCTCAAAAGCACCGGGTCTTCCACCGTGGTCACCACCACGGACACCGACGCCATCAAGGAAAAAATCGAGACCTTCGTTGAGCAGGTCAACCTCGTGCGCACGAAAATCCGGGAGATCAGCAAGGTGGATTCCACCACCAAGCAGGCCTCGCTGCTCACCGGCAACTACGGCATCCAGCTCATCGACACCAATCTCAAGAGCGCCGTGGCCGGGCTTGGCGTGGGCTTCGACTATGATCAGGACAAGTATTCCACCCTGTCCCAGCTGGGCATCCTCACCGACGCCGAGCAGGGATCGACCACGGAAGGCTTGCTCGTCATAGACGACGACGTCCTCGACGCCGTCCTGGCCTCCAACGCCGACGCCGTGGGCCAGCTCTTTGCCGCCCAGTACGTAGGCCGCACCAGTTCTTCCGAATTTTCCATTTCCTCCTACATCAAGAACACCACCAAGAACGGCACCTACCAGCTCTCCTACACCACGGACGCCAGCGGCAAGATCACCGCCGCCACGATAAACGGCCACGCCGCCCTATTTCAAAGCAACTCCAACCTCATCACCGGCGCCCACGGCTATGGCGAAGCCGGCATGGTCATCCGGGTCGTGGACACCACCCCCGGAACCCACACCGGCGAAGTCGCCCTCAAGCAGGGCAAGGCCGGACAATTAAGCGACCTGCTCGGGGAACTGACCGACAGCCAGGATGGCCCGCTGCACATTCTCGACGACAACTACGACGACATCACCGCCATGATCGATGACAAGATCGCCTACGAACAGCGGCGAATATCGACCTATGCCAGCAACTTGCGAAAGCGGTTCGCCAAGGTCGATTCCATGCTCGGCACCTACGACAAGATGCAAAGCCAACTTGAGTCGCAAATCAAGCAGCTCTCTTCAGATTAATTCGTTCCTGCCGATAAGCATGCAAAGGGAGAGAGCTCCATGCAAAACGCCGTCAAGAATTACCTCCAGACCCAGGTGTCCACCACCACCCAGGGCGACCTCGTCATCATGCTCTACGACGCGGCGCTCAAGTTCCTGCACCAGGCCAAGGAACGCATCGCCGAGAAAAACTACGCCCAAAAGGGCATCCTCATCTCCAAGGCCCTGGACATCCTGTCCGAGCTGCAAGGGTCGCTTAACGTCAACAAGGGCGGGGACTTGGCCGAACGTCTGCAAAAGCTCTACTTCTTTTGCAGCTCCCGCCTGCTCACCGCCAACCTCAAGATGGACGTGACCAAGATCGACGAGGTGATGGGCATCTTGACCGGCCTGCGCGAAGCCTTTGTCGAGGCCAACGCCATGGTGGCCACCAAAGCCGTGCCCACCGAGGCGACCCAGAACACCCGGGTCGGCGTCACGGCCGCGCCCCTTGGCCGCAACCATCTCGGCGCGGTCATGGCCGGCGCTTCCCTGCCGCATCCCGGTCTGACGACCCGGCCCCTGGCCCAGGTCCGGCCGGCCGCTCCCACGTCCGCCGTGGCCGTCGCGGCGAACGTGACGCCGTCCCCGGCCGCGCCCGCGCGCCCCGAAGTTCCCGTGGCCTCGGCCACGCCGCCTGCGGCCGCGGCCGTCGAAGCCGAAACCGACCCGAATGCCGCCCCCAGCGCCACGGTCGTCATTGAAACGCCCCGGCCAGCCATCTCCCCGGTGCGCCGGGCCATGGCCGCCTATTCCCAGGGACGCGCCACCAGCTAGTGTCGCATCCACGAAAAACCTCTACGGACAATTCGCGGACAAAAGACTCAACGCACGCATTTTTATTAAAAAATACTCTCGTATTTTCTCAGGGTCGCGACCCGGGCCGCTCGGAATCCGGCGTCGCGGCCAAGGGCCTTTCGCCCGGCCTCTCCCGAGGGCGGGCATGGCGGCTTGTCCCGCATTGGACTGCCGCCCCGAGCCGTTTTGCCCAAATCCGGGAAACGGGGCCTTGCCGTCCCGGGCTTGTCGGCGGGGCCCCGCCACGCTAGCTTGGGCCATGATCGCCGCCGCACCACATCCGTTTTTCACGTACAGCGCAGAAGTGCTGGCCTGGCGGCTCGGCAGCGGCGAAAACCCTGCCTTGCCCCCGGCCGCCGCGCCCGAGACGACCGCCGCCCGGGCCGCCCGCGTCCTGCGCGCCCTGGGCGGACGGCGGCGCGTCGCCCTGCTCGGTCTTGGCAGCGGCGATCTGGCCGCCGCCCTGGCCGCCGCCCTGCCGGCCGGGGCCAGTCTGACCCTGGTCTGCCTGTCTCCGGAAACGGCCCGGCAATGCCTGGCCGCCGGCCGGTTGCCCTGGCTTGCCCCGGACAGCCCGGCCCAGCTTGTCGCCGACACTTCGGTCCAGGCCGTGTGCCATCTGCCGTGGGCCAACGGCCTGACCCCGGAAAACGCCCTGGTCACGGTGAATCCCGAACCGGCCGAGGCCGTCGAGGCCAAAGGCCTGGCCCTTGTCCGCCGGTTGCTGACCGCCGGCCGACTCCTGCCCGACTTGACCCCGTCGCCGGCCGCGCAACCGCTGCCGACACTGGCCCTGCTGGCCCGGGCTGGCGAACCGGCCCTTGGCGATTTTTTCGAGGCCGCCAGGGGCCTGGCTTCCCGGGCGGTCATCCTCTGGGACGCCTGCGAGGTCCCGCCGGCCGCCGAAGCCGCCGCCGGCCTGGGCATTCCCGTGCGTCATCTGGCCCGGCCCCTGGCCGGAGATTTCGCGGCCCAACGCAACGCGCTGCTGGCCGCCTGCCCGCCCGGCTGGGTGCTGTCCCTGGACCCCGACGAACGGCCCGGCCCCGGTTTCGCCGCCGCCGTGGCCAGAGTCATGGCCTGCCCGGAAGCCGGAGCCGCCTATTTCCCGCGCCTGACCCTCTATCCCGACCCCGGCCGGGCCAAGGTCGGCCACGGGCTGTGGCCGGACTGGCAACTGCGCCTTTTTCGCACCGACGCCGCGCCCGGGCCGCGCTACGTCCGCCCCCTGCACGAACGCCTGGAAGGCCATCCCGGGGCCGCCGTCCTGGCCCTGGACGCCCCCATCCTCCACCACAACCGACTCCTGGCCGACGCCGCCGGCGTGGCCGACAAGCTCGAAGCCTTCAGCCGGGTGGCCGGAGCCGCCCGACACCGCTTAAACGCCGATTACCCGACCCTGCCCCTGGACTTTTTCACGTCCCTGGGCCCGGGCGACGGCCCCGGCCGCTGCCTCCTGCTGCCCCCGGGCCTGTAGCCGCGCCCCGAAACCGCCACGTCCGGGCTAGGCCTGGCCGAGGTTGCCTTGGCGGCTTGGAGAAGCTACACTAGGTCTTGTCCATGCAGGCCCTGCCACAGCGCGCCGGGCGTTTCGCGAAGGTACATGATGCGCATAACCTGTCCTCAATGCGGCTTTTTCCGGGAAATCCCCGACGCCAAGGCCCCGGTCACACCGACCATGGCCACCTGTCCCAAATGCCGCCACCGGTTCCGGTTCCGCCCCCAACCGGCCCCGACCGTCGAAGAATCCTTCGTTACGGCCGAACCCGGCGTGTCCTCCTGGCGTCGCCCCGCCGCCCGACAGGAGCGTGCCGCCACGCCCCCGGCCGCCTGGGAATCGCTGGAAGATCCGGCCGTGGAGGCCGACGCCCAGGCCGCACCGGAAAATTTCGCGCCGTCCGGCCCGGCTCCCGTGGCCGACGCCACCTTCGCCCCCGAGCCCGCGCCCAGGGCCGACGCCCTGCCCCAGCCGGAAGAAATCCCGGCCGAGGACGACGTCGTGCCGCCCCCCACCCACTGGGAGCAACAGCCCGAACCGCGCCAGCCCCTGGTCCAGCGCCGCCGCCTTGACGCCCTGGATGAACAGGACGAGACGGCCGCCGCGCCCCGGCCGGCCAAATCCGCCGCCAAACGCAAACCGGCCCCGACCACCCGCGAAAGCGTGGCGACGCCTCCCCAGCCGACCCGCCAACCCGGACTGGAACCCAAGCCGGAACCCGATTTTTCCGACGCCGACATCCCGGACGAAGCCCCCTCGGACGTCGCCCGACGCATCCGCGCCCGGGTCGAACAGGGACTTGACCCCGCCCCCATTCCTGAACCCGTGGCCGCCGCGCCCGAACCGGTTCCGGCTCCGCCGCGCGCCGCAAAACCCCAAACGGCATCGACGCCTCCGCCGCGCGCCACGGCTCCCAAAGCCGAAACGCCGGCCGCGCCCCAGGCCTTGGCCCCCGAAGACGCCGCTCCTCCTGCCGCGGCCAATGCCCCGGCCGACGACCAGCCCCAGGAAACCACCGTGCGCGCCGACGGCGTGCGCGACATTTGGGCCAGACTGCAAGCCCTCGACGACCGCAAGGCCGCCCGGCCCCGCCTGGAACACCAACGCCCGGCCGAGGACGAACCCGAGGAGCCGGCCCGGGAAACCGTCACCGATCCCGTGCCCTGGGAACGCCAGGACGCCTACGGCTTTTTCCCGGCGCTCATCCTCACCCTGCGCAAGATCCTCTTCCAGCCCCTCGACTTCTTCGGCAACCTTCCCGCAGGCCGCCCCAAGTCCAAGGCGCTGGTGTTCAACCTGCTCATCAGCGAATTTTTGCTGCTCATCGACTTCATGTGGACCCTGGCCGGCCTGCGCGCCCGCATCGGCAGCCCGGAACAACCCGACGCCTTAAGCGTGCTCGGCAGCTCGCCCCTGTCGTTTCTGTTGGCCCTGCTCCTGGTGCCCCTGGTCATTTCCATAGGCATCTACCTCGACGCCTGGGTGACCCATCTGCTGCTCATCCTGTTCCGCAGCACGAAAAAAAGCTTCGACGAGACCTTCCGGGTGCTGTGCTACTCGGCCGCGCCCACCGTGCTCACCGCCGTGCCCGTGGCCGGCCAGCTCCTGTCCCCGGTCATCCTCGTCTGGTACATGGCCCTGCAAGCCATCGGCCTCAAGAAATGCCACGAAGGAGCCTACACGCAGACCCTGGCCGCCATCTTCATCAAATGGTCCATCTACCTCTTCCTGCTCCTGGCCATGCTGCAAAGCTTCACCCCGGGCCAGTAGGCCCGGCGCGGCCTTGACGGGGCCGGCGCGAAACGCCCATAACGGACGCATACCCACAGGGTTTCTTCCCGGGAGTGGCCCATGCTGTCATGGCTTCAGACCAAATGGCGCGCCCTGTCCGAGTGGCGGCGAAAAGTCCGGGAACTCCACCCCGACGCCTTTAGGGCCATGGCCGGCGAGCTGGCCGAACTGGCCGAAGTCGCCTCCAAGGTGCGCCCCGAGGAACAAGCCTTCCTGCTCAAAATCCGCCGCATCCGCCAGGAAATGCGCGAACTCGAACAACTGGCCGAACGCCCGGAATTCCGCCTGCTCTCGGCCAAAAAACGCCACGAACTGCGGGTCAGCCTGCTCTCTTCCCGCGAACAACTCCTCAAGACCCTCTCCGACGCCCCCGTGATCACCACCACGCCCCAATAACAGGCCGCATCAAGGAGGTCCCATGCGCCACGCCACGCTTTCCTGCCTCCTCGCCATCCTCGCCGCCGCCGTGCTCGCCGGCTGCTCAGTCGAACCGAAAATGACGGCCCAGCACACCGTCTACATCGACAACTGGACCAAACGAAACAACCCCGAAGTCTACGTGGAGCCCCAAAAAGCCCCGCCCGTGCCCGTCTCGGCCCTCATCGTGCCCTTCCAGGTCACCCAGGACATCCCCTACGGCCAGGACCTCGGCGAACAACTCACCCGCGTCGTCTGGCAAACCTGGACCCGCGACCGCGTGTTCCCCAAACTGCTCTACGAAGCCAACCTCAAAAACGCCTCCACCCCCCAAGCCGTGGCCCTGGCCCGCAAAATGGGCATCGACACCGTCGTGGTCGGCAAATTCACCTACATCATGTCCGGCGGCTCGCGCGGCGATTCCGGCGTGTCCTTCACCTTCGACGTCATCGACGCCCGCAGCGGCGAACGCCTGTGGTCCATGGCCCACGGCGGCACCATGGAAACCGGCCTGACCGAAGACTACATCCTGTTCCTGCGCAAAAACCGGATGCCCACCGAACCCCTCTCGGCCATCACCGCCACCCTGGCCATGGATATGGGCAGCCCCATCACCAACTGGAACTACGGCTACAAAGCCCCGCCCCCAGCCAGCCCCAACCCGCCGCCGCCCGCGCCAGCAGGCGCGGGAGCAGGGTCGTAAGGGACAAGGGGAGAGGATGAAGACGAAGAGCGGGCTCTGCCCGCACCCGCCAGGGGCCTGAGGCCCCTGGACCCCCACATGGTTTGACTGCGGGCGAGGGCGCGGGGTGGACGGGAGCGCGTGAAGACCCCTTGGGCGCGGAGCGCTGGCGGCTGCGCCGCATGGGTCGCCCGAGGTTACCCGGAACGGGACAGGACACGACGAGCCCCTCATCTCATTGATCTAGCTCTAGAAATGCGAAGCGGGCCGATTTTCACGCGAGGCTTTGATCGCGTGAAAATCGGCCCGCTTCGCTGGCGAGTTGGGGGCTGGGATTTTCGGGT
>DLGG01000114.1:0-5511 GCA_002482565.1 Solidesulfovibrio magneticus | reverse complement strand
CAACCCGAAAATCCCAGCCCCCATTTTCTCTCGGGCCTGCCGCCCGCCGACCATCCCTGCTCACCGACCGACCACACCCCAATCCAGGGGTCCGGGGGGCTGAGCCCCCCGGCCGCCGGAGGCATTCTTCACATCTCACACCTCACCGCACCTCATCACCCGTCTACCCAGGCTTGCGGGCGGTCATCAAAAACACGCCAAAGGGCCGGTCGCCGCAGCATTTGGTGGGTTTGACGATGGTGGCGGCGTCGGCGGCATTGATGTCGGTGTAGCCCAGGCCTGCCAGCATGTCGGCCAGATCGATGCGGTCGAAGCCGTTGTGGTGCACGCCGGCCGGGTCGTCGTGGAAGCTGCCGTCTTCGGCGTCGAGGTCGGCCAGGGCGAAGCGCGCGCCCGGGGCGGCGGCGGCCAGCAGGCGTTTGAGCACGGGTTCGAGTTCGGGCACGTGATGCAGGGCCATGGCCGAGGCGACGAAGTCGTAGCCGCCGGGCACGGGCGCGCCGGCGGCCAGGTCGGCTTCGAGGACGCCGACGTTGGGCAGTCCGGCCCGTTCGATCTTGGCGGCAAGTTCGGCCAACATGCCGGGCGAGGTATCCAGGCCGGTGACGTTATCGCAGCGTTCGGCCAGCTCCAGGGTCAAAAGCCCGGTGCCGCAGCCGAAGTCCAGGGCCGAGGCCACGGATTGGCGGAACAGGCCGGCGGCTTCCATGGCGGCGGTGATGTCGCGGGCCAGTTTGCGGCGATGGGGGCTGGCGTCCCAGGCAGCGGCCCGGGCGTCGAAGCGGGCGACGTCGTCATGCATGAGATTCGCTCCTTGGGGAGGGGGCCGGTCCGGGCGCGACGGCTCGGATGGCGGCTGCCAGATCCTCGATTTCGCAGGGTTTGACGAGATGGCCGGCGGCTCCGGCGGCCAGGGACTCCCGGGCGGCCTCTTCGGAGCCGTGGCCGGTCAGCATGAGGGCGGCAAGGCCGGGTTGGGCTTCCCGCAGCCGGGGCAGCAGCGTGAGGCCGTCGGCGTCGGACAGGCGGTAGTCCACCACGGCCACGTCAAAAGGTTGCCCGGTCACGGCGGCCAGGGCCTCGGCTCCGGTCAGGGCCACCACGGCGTCAAAGCCCCGGCGGCGCAGGCGTTTGGCCAGCACTTCGGTAAAACCTTCCTCGTCATCGACAAGCAGTACGCGGATGGGCGCGTCCGACATGGGCTCTCCCTGGGGATCAGCGGCCGGGGGCGGCGGGCAGGCTGACCCGGAAGGTCGCGCCCCGTCCGGGGGTGGAGGACACGGCGATGTCGCCGCCGAGCTGGCGGACGATGCCGGCGCAGATGGAAAGCCCAAGGCCCGTGCCCTTGCCGCTGGCCTTGGTGGTGAAAAAGGGTTCGAACACCCGGTCGGCCACGGCCTGGGGGATGCCCGGACCGGAGTCGGACACGGTGAGCACGATCCGGCCCTTCGACAGGGCGGTTTCGAGGGTCAGTTCGCCGCCGGCCGGCTCCATGGCGTCCAGGGCGTTATTGATGAGATTGAGCAGCAGCTGTTGCAGTTGGGAGGCCGAGCAGGCCGCCGGCGGCAGATTCGGGGCCAGACGGGTGGTGAGCTTCACCTTGGCGTAGTCGGCGCGTTTGGCGGTGAGCCCGGCCATTTCTTCCACCAGGGCGCTGACGTCCACGGCGTCGCCGCGTCCGTCCGGGGTGCGGGCAAAGGCCAGCACCATGTGGGTGATTTCCTTGCAGCGCGCGCCCTGGGTGTTGATCTGCCCCAGGGCCCGGCGCAGTTCGGCCAGGTCCTCGGCTCCGGGCACGGCCCCGTCGGCCAGGATGTCGGCGGCCAGGCCGGCTTCCTCCATCATGATGGCCACGGGGTTGTTGATTTCGTGGGCCAGTCCGGCGGCCATTTCGCCGATGGCCGCGAGCTTGCCCAGGCGCAGGACCTGTTCGGCCAGCACCATGGACTCGCGCTCGGCCGTGGCCAGCCGGGCGTCCCGGCGCATGGCCAGCAGCGTCGCGCCGACGGCCCCCGCGCCGCCGAAAAGGACGGCCAGCCAGACGCCCGGCGTCCGGGCCTGGCTGTCGAGAAGGGCCAGGCAGAGCAGAAGCGGAGCCAGGGGGGCCAGGGGCAAGGCCGGCGCCAGCCACGACCAGTCGCCGGAGCGGGACAGAACGGCCCGCAAGCTCACGCGCCCGCTCCGGCCAAGGACGCGGCAAGGGCGGCGAGCGCGGGAAAGGCAGTGGCGAAACGCATGGAAAAAGCATACGTCCGAGAGCATGGTTTTACAAGGCGGCTGCGCCAATCCTTCATGCCAGACACAATGGAGGCCTCATGGCTGACGGCGTCATTGATCTCAAAAAGCAGCTCAAGGAACTCAAGGCCCACGAGAAATTGGCCGGATTCACGGGTTTTCGCCTGGATCTCGGCGACGGCGGCCCGGCCAAGGACGGTGTGCTGAAAATCGCCGAATTCGTGCGGCCCGACAAATCCGGCTATATCACCCTCACCTTCCAGACCGACCCTGATGCCGAAACCAGCCGGCGCGCCGCCCTGGCGGGGGTGTTCGACCGCTTCGGGCGTTTCGCCCAGGCTGTGGACGCGGCCGCCGGGAGCGCGCGTTTCGGCCCGGGATTCGAGTACCTGATGGTGGTGAACGACGGCCTGGTCGATGGCGACATCTGGTTCGTGGTGGAGTTCGACCTGTACTACCAAAAACTGGCCGGCCGGCTGCGGGCGCTTATCGAGCAGGCCGTGTTGCCGGGGCTGGCCGGGGTCATGCCCGTGGTTTTCGAGCCGGTGAACTGGTGGGAGGGGGCCTGATGTCCGGCCCGGCAAAGCGTGGCGGGCGGGCGTTGCCCTGGTCCGGCAAATGGCCTAAGAAACGGGGTGCGGCCTGTGCGGGCCGACGACGCAAGGCATGTGAGTCATCTTGAAGAACAAGCGCGTTTTGACGGCGGCCGTCGGGCTGCCGGTACTGGGCGCGGCCGTCTGGCTTGGCGGCTGGCCCCTGATCGTTCTCGTCGCCGCCGCCTCGATCCTGGGGATGCGGGAATTTTTCGCCATGACCGGCCGTCCCGGGCCTGTGCTCGAAACCGTGGCCTACATTCTGGGCGCGGCCTGCGTGGCCTGTCTGGGGTTCAAGCTGTGGCCGGCGGTCATCGCCGTCCTGGCCCTGGCCCTTTGGCTGGAGCAGTTTGATTTCCTGCGCCGTTTCGCCGCCCGGGGCGAGACCGAGCCGCCGCGCGGCCGCCTGGCTCTGGCGCTGCTCTACGTGCCTGTCAGCCTTGGCCTTATCTGCGCCTTTTCGCCCCTGGAGACGGCCCTGGTCCTGGCCGTGGTCATGGCCGCCGACACCGGGGCCTACTACGGCGGCCACGCCATTGGCGGAGCCAAGGTCTGGCCGGCCGTGAGCCCGGGCAAGACCTGGGCCGGGACCATAAGCGGCGTTGTCGCCTCGACTCTGGTCGCCTCGTGCTTCGCCGCCGTCACGCCGGCCGCGTGGCCGGCCCTGGCTGTCCTCGGCGCGGGCCTGGCCGTCATTTCCCAATTCGGGGATTTTTTCGAATCCGCCCTCAAACGGGCCGCCGGGGTCAAGGATTCCGGGGCCGTCCTGCCCGGGCACGGCGGGCTGCTCGACCGCGTCGACGGCCTGCTCCCGGCCATCCTGGCCTACGCCGCCTGTCGGTCCTGGCTTGGACTGGCCGGATAGGAGCCGCCACCCATGGACGATACCGCCTCCCTCGACCGCGACGGCCGGTTTGCCTCCTGCCTGGAGCGCCTGGAGGAACTCAAAGCCGTAAAAGCCCGACGGGAAGTGTTGGAAGAGCGGGTTTTCCTGGAGTTTCTGCGGGCCAACCGAGGCCGCATCAACGAATTTCCCTTGCTCGAAACCGAGCAGCAAAGCCTCATGGATATGCTCCTGCGCCGGGCCGAGGGCCTGCATCCCGGCCATGCCTTTCTCAAGGAGCATTTTTCCGCCTATCTCATCGAGCTCAACCACTGGGGCAAGGCCAAGGCCGTGGGCGACGCCGGAGCCCAGGAAAAGCTGGCCCGCCGCCTGGAACGCCAGGAGACCATCCTGGCCAAGTGCCTGCAGGGCGCGGTCTACGCCTCAAGCCTGGTCAAGGACAATTTCAGCGACGCCGTCATCCGCCACTTCGGCGAGGATTCCCTGGTCAAGATCGAGGAGATCACCGCCACCATGGTCTTTGACGAGCTCTACTGGCGGGCCTACATCGACCGGTTCATCAAGGAAGAGGTGCGCGGGGCCTACGACGGCATCCTGGCCGCGCGCCGCTACCGTCTGCTGCGCGAAGGCCAGCTGCTGATTGTGGCCTACCCCTTCGACGCCGTGCTCGAAGGCCTCAAGGGCACCACCAAGGCCATCTCCAAGACCCGCGTCCAGAGCAGCTTCGAGGAAGCGGTCAGCGGCGACGACGGCCGCGCAAACGCCGAAGCCGTCCTGTCCCTGTGCCTGCGCGCCGACCTCGGCGACGCGGACAAGCGCCTGGACCGCGACGAGCTCACCTTCGCCTCCCGGGTGGGGGCCATGGACGCCGTGGCCGGCGAATATCGTGAGGCGCTCACGGACGCCGCCGAGGACGCCGAGGAAAAACGCGAACGCCTGGGCGAACTGTGCGTGGCCCTGGCCCTGGGGGCCATGGTGTCGTTGCGGGTGGTGCGCGAGGATTTTTCCAAGGCGCTGCGCGACTTTTCAGCCAAGGAAGTCGCCTGGCTCGTCCAGGCCGCCGGCTACTTCGAGGCCAAACGCCTGGGCAATGTCCTTGAGCACGTCATGGAACTCGATTTCGCCCATTTGCTGCGCGAAAAAGGCGAGGCCGACGCCGCCCGCATCCAGGTCAAGCCGGCCCGGACCCGTCGGGCCGCCAAGGCCGACGTGGACGCTCTGACCGAGGCCGGACTGAACAAGATCCGGCGCAAGCAGTTTTTCGACGACGACCCGGACCAGCCGGAGTCTCTGCTGTGGCGGGCCAAAAACCCGGCCGAGTTCCAGGAAAAGTTGAAGCTTTTCCAGATCGAACCCGAGCTGGCCAAGGCCCTGGTCGTCCTGTGGGAAGAGGCCGGCTTCAAGGTCGATCTCTATTTGTGCATCAATCTGGCGGCGCTGGGGAAGGTGGCCACCAACCTCCCGGCCCGGGTCGCCGAAATTCTCGGCCGCTACGGCATCGCCCCGCCCGGGGCCGCCGATCCGGCAAAGGCGCGACGCGACGCATGACCCCGATTTCCGCCGCCAACGCGGCTGGTCCCTGTCCCTGCCCCGGCCAAGGCTATATCTCCTCCCTGTCCGCCCGCGATCCCGGCCGGCCCAGGCGTCTGGCCCTGCTTGGAGCCACCGGCTCCATCGGCGTCAGCACGCTTAGGGTCGCGGCCGAACATCCCGGGGAATACGACGTCGTGGCCCTGGCCGGCGCGACCAACGTCAAGCTTTTGGCCGAGCAGGCCGCCGCCTTCCGGCCGGCCGTGCTGGCCGTCATCGACGACGCCCGGGCCGCCGCCCTGGCCGGGC
>DLGG01000215.1 GCA_002482565.1 Solidesulfovibrio magneticus | reverse complement strand
GGCCGGGCGCTGCGGGCCGAGGCCGGAGCGCTGCCCTTTGCCCCGGCCATCTTTGACGGCGTTTTTGGCGAATGCGTGCTCTCGGCCCTGGACCGGCCCGAGGCCGCCCTGGAGGAGATCGCCCGGGTCATCGTTCCGGGCGGTTATCTCGTCGTCTCCGACCTCTATCTGCGGTCCGGATTGCCCGGCAGCGGCGGCGCGGGCACGGGCTGCGCCGCCGGCGCCCTGCCCCGGGAAGTGGCCGAATTGCGCTTTGCCCGGCATGGGCTGCCTGCCGTGGTCTTCGAGGACCACACCCGCCATCTCATTGATCTTTCCTGCCGTCTTGTCCTTGAACTCGGTTCCGCCCGGGAGGTCATGGCCGTCCTGACCGGCCGGGAGCCGGGCTGCGCGGGGGACGGCCAAAAACCGCGTCTGGGCTACGGCCTGTGGATTTGCCGCAAGGAGGCGTGACCATGAATCCCACGCTGCTCGAAATCCTGCCCCTGGCCCACAAGGGCTACTGCTGCAGCCAGATCCTCGTGCTGCTGGCCCTGGCCGCCCAGGGCCGGGAAAACCCCGAACTTGTCCGGGCCGCCATGGGCCTGTGCCACGGCATGGGCGGCACGGGCGGGGCCTGCGGCATCATGACCGGCGGCTGTCTGGCCCTGGGACTCTACAGCGGCAAGGGCCGCGATGAGGAAACGCCCTTCGAGCAGGGCGACGCCCTGGTCGGCGATTTCGTCGATTGGTTCACCGAGCGCGTCCAGGACGACTACGGGGCCACGACCTGCGCCGCCATCTTAAACGACGGCAAGCCCGACTCCACCCGCTGCGGGGGCCTTATGGCCGACGCCTGGAACAAGATCCTCGAACTGCTCGTGGCCTACGGCATCGACCCGTCCGAAGGGCGCGAATAGGGGCAAGAGCGGGGGAAACCTTCCTTCAGAAAGGTTTCCCCCGGGCCCCCTTCCAAAGACTTTTAACGGGGGCTGGCGCGGGCGGCGGGAGAGCGTCGCTTGGCGTGAGGAAAAAAGGGATATGATAACGGCGACCGAGAGCGTTTGTCCGGTGTGTCTGGCCCGGTTGCCGGCATATCGCGAACAGGACGGCGACGATGGCTGGCTGGTGCGGACCTGCCCGGAGCACGGGCTGTTCCGTACGCGCTACTGGCATGGCCCGCCCGGACCCCAGGGCTGGGACCGGCCGAAAATCCCCAAGCCCGGGACCGAACCCATCGGCGCGGCCCCGGGGCCTGGCTGTCCCTACGTCTGCGGCCTGTGCCCGGAGCACCACCAGCGCACCTGCACCGTGGTCCTGGAAGTGACCGGCCGCTGCAATCTCGGCTGCCCGGTCTGTTTCGCCGACGCCGGGAGCGCCGCGCCCGATCCAGGCCTGGCCGAAATCGCGGCCCGGCTGGTCCAGGCTCGCGGCAAGGCCGGTCCGGCCAATCTGCAGCTCTCGGGCGGCGAACCGACCATGCGCGCCGACCTGCCCGACATCGTGGCCGCGGCCAAGGCCGCCGGGTTTCCCTTTGTCCAGCTCAATACCAACGGCCTGGCCCTGGCCGTCGATCCTGCCTTGGCCCGGCGTCTGGCGGCGGCCGGCCTGGATTCGGTCTTTTTGCAGTGCGACGGCGTTTCCGACGCGGCCCATACGGCCCTTCGCGGCCGGCCGCTTGCCCGGGACAAGCGCGCGGCCATGGAGGCGTGTTGCGCCGCCGGGCTTGGCGTGGTGCTGGTGGCGACTTTGGTCCCGGGCGTCAATGTGGCCGAGGTCGGCGATCTCGTACGCTTGGCCGCGTCATTGGCCCCGGGCGTGCGCGGCGTCCATTTCCAGCCGGCCGCCTGCTTCGGCCGTTATCCCGGCGACGGGGCGAGCGTCCCGCGCCTGACCCTGCCCGAACTCATGGCCGCCCTGGAAGCGCAAACCGGCGGCGAACTGCACGCCGCCGACTTCCATGCCCCGTGCTGTGAGCATTCCCTGTGCTCCTTTTCCGCCTCCTTTGTCGTGGCCCCGGACGGCCGGCTGGCCGTTGCCGGCGGCGGGGGCTGCTGCGACACGGGTACGGCCCCCATCCAGGCCGAAGACGGGGCGCGTCAGTCCATGGCCTTTGTCGCCCGCCAGTGGGGACCGGCCAAGGCCGCGCCCGAGCCGGCCGCCATCCGCGACGACTTCGACCGTTTCCTGGCCGCCGCCGCCAGCCGGCCGAAAATAAGCGTCTCGGCCATGGCCTTCATGGACGCCTGGACCCTGGACCTGGAACGGGCGCGCGGCTGCTGCATCCACGTGGCCGTGCCCGATGGCCGGCTCATTCCCTTTTGCCTCTACAATCTTACCGCCGCCGACGGGACGGCGCTGTATCGCCAAAAAACATGCGCGTAAGCCCTTTTGACGCCTGGATCGCCAAGGCCATCGGCCAGGATGGCGACACCCCGGACCCGGCCCGATTGGCCGGCTGGCAGCTTGTTGCCCTGCGCCGCGCCCTGGACCACGCCCGCAAAGCGCCCTTTTACCGCGACCGGCTGGCTCAGCTGCCGCCGGGCTTCCCAGACAGCTTCGAGGCCTTCGCCACGTTGGCCACCACCACGCCGGCCGATTTGGCCGCCTCGTTCCCGCTCTTTCTGGCCGTGCCCCAGGAGGAGGTCGCCCGCATGGTGACCGTGGCCACCTCGGGCACCACCGGTGCGCCCAAGCGCATGGGCCTCACCGACGCCGACATCGCCGAAACTTTGGAATGCTTCCAGGTGGTCATGGCCGTGACGCTTCATCCTGGCGAGACGGTGCTGATTCTGTTTCCGGCCGACAAGCCCGACAGCGTGGGCGACCTCATCGGCCGGGGCATGCGCCGGCTCGGGGCGTTGCCGGTGTTCGGCGACCCCATGGGCAATCCGAGCCGGCTGGCCGAGGCGCTGGCCGCCCATCGGCCGGCCAGCCTCATTGCTGCGCCGTCCCAGCTGCGCGCCGCCTTGGAGGACGTTACCGCCATGCAGGCCGCCCGGGAGACGCTGCGCTCGGTGGTCTATGCCTCGGACTACCTTTCCCCGGAGCTTCGCGAGCGCACGGCGGCGCGGTTTGGCTGCCGCGTCCTTGACTATTACAGCGCCACGGAAATGGCCTACGGCGGCGGCATGGAATGTCTGGCCGGGGCCGGCTACCATCTGCGCGAAGCGCAGCTCTATTTCGAGGTGCTTGATCCATGCTCCGACGCCCCCCTGGCCGCAGGCGAAGTGGGGGAGGTGGCCTTCACCACGCTCACGCCGCGCGGCGTGCCGCTGGTGCGCTACCGCACCGGCGACGCGGCGGCCATGCTGCCCGGGCCGTGCCCGTGCGGCAGCCCGCTGCGGCGGCTGGGACCGATTTTGGGGCGCATCGAAAAAACATCCGGCGGCTTTGCCGTCGTCACCCCGGACAAGGGAAAGGGCAGATCATGATCGAGCTTGTGGCCGCCATAAACGACCGTTTGTCCCGGGGCGAGGCCCTGGCCGCCGTCACCATCGTCACCAACGAAGGCTCCACCCCGCGCACGGCCGGCTCCAAGATGCTGGTCTTCGCCGACGGCTCCATCGCCGGCACCGTGGGCGGCGGCCTGGGCGAAGGCATGGCCATCGCCGCAGCGAAGGAGACGCTCACCGCCGGGCCGTCGCGGCTTCTGGGCATCGACATGACCGGCCAGGCATCGGCCGGGGCCGATCTCATCTGCGGCGGCCGGATGCGCGTTTTTATCGAACGGATCGACCCCGATACGGCGACCCGGGAGCTGTTCGCCGCCCTGGCCGGCCATCTGGCCGCCGGGCATAGCTGCCTGATCGTGGCCCGCATCGGCGATGGGGCCAGCGGCCGGGCGCTCATCGCGCCGGACGGCGTGATGGGCGACGCCTTGCCGCCCGAGGCGCTGGAAGCGGCCCGCAAGCAGGGCCGGGGCATCGCCGCGCCCATCTGTTTCGAGGCGGCCGGTGCGTCGTGGATGCTGGAGCCGGCCCTGGCCCGCGATCCGCTCTACATTTTCGGCGGCGGCCACGTGTCGCGCCCGACCTGCCACATGGCGGCCATGGTGGGCTTTGGGGTCACGGTCTTCGACGACCGCCCGGAATTCGCCAATCCCGAGCGTTTCCCCGACGCCCGGGAGACCCTGGCCTACAAGGATTTGGCCGAGTGCTTCGCGGGCCGCTCCTTTGAGGAAAACGCCTCGGTGGTCATCGTCACGCGCGGCCACGCCCAGGACAAGGACGTGCTGGCCCTGGCGCTTACGACCCGGGCCGGCTACATCGGCATGATCGGCAGCCTGGGCAAGCGGGATGCGGTGTACGAGCGGCTTCGAGCCGAGGGCTTCACCGCCGCCGACATCGCCCGCTGCCATTCGCCCATTGGTCTGGAGATCGAAGCCGAGACGCCGGAAGAAATCGCGGTCAGCATCGTGGCCGAGCTCATTGCCTGCCGGGCGGCCAGAAGGGGTTAATTTCCGGCACGTCGTTGAGCCCCTTGCGCTGGTCAGGAGGGGCTCAACGATGTGGAAGGATCAAATAGTATCAAAGAAGCGATTAAGGTTGGTCAAAAACTGCGACGCTGTTCCCTTTGTGTTTTTTGGCGTTGTACATGGCTATGTCGGCTTCCTTCATCAACGCGTCAGGGAGCTGTGGATAGTCTAAATTGAAGCGAGCCAGGCCGACGCTCATCGTTACTGAGGAATCTTTTTTTGTCGTTTCGAACGTTGTCATCAATCTGTCAATGGCCTCTTTTGCTTTGGCAAGGTCAACATTGGCGAGGATGACAGCAAATTCGTCGCCGCCAATTCGCGCGCCAAGGTCTTCGGCCCGCAAGGACTCGCGCACGGCCTCGGCCAGGCAAATCAAAATCCTATCGCCTTCCTGATGTCCAAGCGTATCATTGGCCTGCTTGAAATTGTCAAGGTCGATATAGGCCAGGACGAACTCTTCTTTATGTCGAAGTGAACGGGCTACTTCTCTTCTTAATGCATCAAAGAACGCTCTTCTGTTGTTGAGTTGCGTCAATGCATCTGTTTGCGCGAATTCAATGAGTTCCTTTGTTCGGGCAGACACCTCTTCTTCAAGGCTCTTGGCGTAGTTCTCCAGCTCGATCTTGCTGTTGGTGACTTGCTTGACAAGAGCATGAATGTAGGTGTCTATGACCAGAGTGAGATCAAAAAGTATAATTTTTTCAAGGGCTTCTAGAATTTTATGGCACGTGCTGCATTGCTTGCTCGCGGACAGTTTGCTGGTCAAGCGTTGTCGCAGTATTTGAAAGAGCGTACGAATGGAAGAAATGTAGAGCATCGGCGGAACGCCGATGCGGTCATGGACCAAGCCTATCCTGAGGCGTGAGAGAACGTATACGTCGTCGTAAATACCAGAAAACATGTCTAGAATGTAGTTCGACATGTGGTGTTTCAATCGCCCGAGCGTGCCGGAGTCTCCAATTGTTCTTTCGATCTCGGGTTTGGTGACTTGATCGTCATAGAACTCGTCAACAATTGAAGACACAATAAGGCCTATATCTGGTTTTAATTCAGCCAGGGTTTGGGCGTCTTTTTCGGTAAATCCCAGAAGCTCTTTGCGCCTGCGGATGTCTTGGCGAGTAATCTTTAACTGAACAGCCAAATCCTGGTCTGTCAGGTTCATGAAATTGCCTCCGATATGGCAATATTGACGACTCGTTACTTTGTGATATTATATAGCAACAGGGAAATTCACAAGATATTATTTCTTCTCCTCCCCGTCATTCTTTCGAAAACTCCCCCACAACCACTTCTCCTGACCCTCCCCCCGCCGCGACCAAATCGTCCGGCGCGATTTCCAGCGTCCGGTCCGAGCGCCCCAGGCCGCAATAAAGCGTGGGCCTGATCGTCAGCACGTCCGCGTCCACCAAGAGCTTCCCACGCCCTTCGGCCAGAAGCGGCGACACGCTGCCCGGCGCGACGCCAAGGCGCTCTATGACTTCCTCCGGCGACAGCGCCGACAAATCTCTTCTCCCCACGCCAAGCAGCCCGGCCAGGGCCGGATAGGCCACCCGGCGCGTGCCGCGAAGGGCGGCCAGGACCAGCCCGCCGCCGCGCAGGGCAAAGGCGATGGTCTTCACAATGCGGGAAGTGTCGAAGTCAAGATTGGCCTCGGCTTCGGCCACGGTGCGGGTGGGGGCGTGGACGTGGACAACGTGGGGCAGGCCGCTCTGGGCCATGCGCTCGGCCAGATGGCGGAAAACGTCCTGCGACGGATCGGTGTGTGGCGGGTGCGTCATGGCCGGGGTTGTGCCCCGTTGCGTCGGCGGATGCAAGAACCTGCGCCGCCTCCCTTTACGCGGGCCGGCCAAGGCGCTAATGCTGCTATGACGCAAAAGGGTTTTGCGGAAGGAGGACCAACATGGCGCGACAGGCAAAAGGCTGGAGTCCGTATCTGGCCGGGGCGCTTTCGGGGCTGGTGTCGGTGGGATCGGTGTGGGTCGCCGGCAAATATCTGGGCGCGTCCACCACCTTCGTACGCGGCGCGGGCATGGCCGAGCGGCTCTACGCCCCGGACGCGGTGGCGACGCTGGCCTATTATCTCAAGGAAAAGCCGGTCATCGACTGGCAGTTTCTGTTTGTGCTCGGCATAGCCCTGGGGGCGTTTATAGCGGCCAAGGCGACAGGCGATTTCAAGGTGCAGCTCGTGCCGGACACCTGGCGGGCGCGGTTTGGCGACGGGGTAGGGCTGCGGGCCTTGGCCGCCTTTGTCGGCGGGGCCGTGGCCATGTTCGGGGCGCGGCTGGCCGACGGCTGCCCCAGCGGCCACGGACTGTCCGGCATGTCGCAGCTCGCCGTCTCGGGCTATCTGGCCGGGGCGGGCTTTTTCGCCGGGGGCATCCTCATGGCCCGGCTCCTTTACCGGGGGAAATGACATGGACCTGCTTTTCGGCCTGCTCACCGGCGTGCTCTTTGGATTTTTGCTCCAGCGGGGGCAAGTGCTGCGCTACGACATGCAGCTCGGAGCGCTGCGGCTTAAGGACATGACCATCGTCAAGTTCATGCTCTCCCACATCATGGTGGCCATGGTGGGGATTTATCTTTTGAACGATCTGGGGCTGGTGAAGCTTTCGCTCAAGGCCACCGTGGTCGGGGCCAACGCCCTTGGCGGGCTTATTTTTGGCCTGGGCTGGGGGCTGGTCGGCTACTGCCCGGGCACGTCGCTGGGGGCCGTGGGCGAAGGCCGGCTTGACGCCCTGGCCGCCATCGCCGGGATGCTCGTGGGCGCGGGCATCTTCGCCCGGGCCTACGACGGGCTGCTGCCCACGGTCTACACCTGGGGCGACTACGGCAAGATCACCCTGGCCGGCGTCCTTGGCGTCAACCACTGGCTGGTCATCGCGGTCCTGCTGATCGCTTTCGTCCTTATTTTGCGGTGGATCGAACGCAAGGGACTGTAGGGTTCGGCCCGGCCCGGGACGTTTCGTCGCCACGCCGCCATCTTTGTTGCTGGGGGGCGCGGCCGGGGGCTGGGCTTCCCTTGATTTGGCGGGCCAACTGGGCAAGAATAGGAGACTTTCCGCCCTGGCCTCGCCCGCGTTGCCGGGGCGGCCACGGCCGGGCGACGCGTCCGCCTGGAGATGCGGCAGCCTTTCCTTGAAAAATCTAGAAGCGGCCTTTTTCAAGGCTGCGTCCCTAGCAACCCGCAAACGGAGGACAGGCCGATGGCGGTTTTCAACTGCAAAAACGCCGACGACGTGCTGCGCGCCGTCAAGGATTACAACGTCTCCTTCATCCAGTTCTGGTTCATCGACGTGCTGGGGGTGCTCAAAAGCTTCCAGATCACGCCCCGGGAGCTGGAAAATGCCTTTGAAGAGGGCATGGGCTTTGACGGCTCGTCCATCACCGGTTTCACCAAGATCCAGGAATCGGACATGGTGGCCTTCCCGGACCCGGCCACTTTCCAGCTCGTGGCCTGGCGTCCGTCCGACCGGCCGGTGGCCCGGCTTTTTTGCGACGTGAAAAACCCTGACGGCACGCCGTTTGCGGCCGACTCGCGCTATGTGCTCAAGCGGATGCTCAAGAAGGCCGCCGATCTGGGCTACACCTACTACGTCGGCCCGGAGCTGGAATTCTTCCTTTTCGCCAACTCCACAGAACCCAAGATCCTCGACCACGGCGGCTATTTTGACGCGCCGCCGCGCGATCTGGCCAACGACGTGCGCCGCGACATCAACTTCGCCCTGGAATCCATGGGCGTGGCCGTGGAATACAGCCACCACGAGGTCGCCCCCAGCCAGCATGAGATCGACCTGCGCTACCAGGAAGGCCTGATCATGGCCGACTACGCCCAGACCTACCGGGTGGTGGTCAAGGAAGTGGCCCGCAAGCACGGCTGCTACGCCACGTTCATGCCCAAGCCCCTGTTCGGCGAAAACGGCTCGGGCATGCACTGCCACCAGTCGCTGTTTCGGGGAGCCAAAAACGCCTTCTACGACGCCTCCGACCCCTACCACCTGTCCACCGAGGCCAAGGGCTTCATCGCCGGGCTTTTGCGCCACGCCCCGGAATTCACGCTCATCACCAACCAGTGGGTCAACTCCTACAAGCGGCTGGTGCCGGGCTACGAAGCGCCGGTCTACATCGCCTGGGCCCGGCGCAACCGCTCGGCCCTGGTGCGGGTGCCCATGTACAAGCCCGGCAAGGAATCGGCCACGCGCATCGAACTGCGCAGCCCCGACCCGGCCTGCAACCTCTACCTCTCCTTCGCCGCCATGCTCGGCGCGGGGCTTAAGGGCATCGAGGAAGGCTACACCCTCTCCGACCCCATTGAGGAGAACATCTTCAAGATGACCGACGAGGAGATGGAGGAAAAGGGCGTGACCTCGCTGCCGGGCAGCCTGCGCGAGGCCGTGGACAATCTGGAGAAGAGCGAACTTATGCGCGAGGTGCTGGGCGACCATCTCCATGCCGCCCTGGTGGAGAACAAGAAGGCCGAATGGGACGCCTACCGCACCCAGGTCACGGAGTGGGAGATCGAACGGTATCTGCCGATTTTGTAACTTGTCAGGCGCGTTGCCCCAGGCGCGCTGTGGAAGCCGCCGTCCGGTATGTCCGGGCGGCGGTTTTTTTTCGTCTTGCGGCTTTTGGCCGGGCGAGCTGCCGCACGAGAGCAGCCGAAGCATTGGGGGGATTTGAAGGTTTGGGGCTGATATATCGAAAATGTCAAAATAAGCATTTTTATTCTTGCGACTCGTGCCCTGGTGTGCCAGAAAAAGCCTGTTTTTGAGATGATTGGCTGTTGCCTTTCACAAGAGCAATGTCTTTCAAAAATGTAGCTCACTGACTTTTTTGGGGTTCAAAAATGTATGAAGCCCGACCGTTTTTATAAAAAGTCAAAAAAATAAGCATGTTGTAAATGGCCTCGGGTTTGCAGTTCTCCGGGAGGGGCCGGGGAGGGCCGACCCCGGGCCGCCGCGCCGGGCGCGGTGGCCGCAGGCCAGACAAAACGTTCAACGCTTTCGTGAAAGGGGGGTTTTATGCTGCACAGACCGAAGACGCGCGACGTCGCCTTGATGGCCTTGGTCATCCTGACCCTGCCCGCCCTGGCCCTGGCCCAGGACGAAGCGCCCAAGCCCGAATTTTTGTCCATCTTAAACGGCAACACCGTTTGGACCCTGCTGGCCGGCGTGCTCGTCATGTTCATGCAGGCCGGTTTCGCCATGGTGGAAACCGGGCTGACCCGGGCCAAGAACGCCGGCAACATCCTCATGAAGAACATGTTCGATTTCGCCGCCGGCTCCATCGCCTTTTTCCTTTTTGGCTACGCGTTGATGTTCGGTTCCGACATCGGCGGTTTTGTCGGGTTTTCCAATTTTGGCCTGTCCGAGGCCACTCCGGCCACGCCTGACGGGTTGTGGGCCTACACGTACTGGTTTTTCCAGTGCGTGTTCGCCGCCACCGCCGTCACCATTGTTTCCGGGGCCATTGCCGAACGCACAAAATTCGTGGCCTACCTCATTCTCAGCTTCGCGGTCACGGCGCTGATTTACCCGGTGTCCGGCCACTGGATCTGGGGCGGCGGCTGGCTGTCCAAGCTTGAAGCGCCCATGATCGACTTCGCCGGCTCCACCGTGGTCCACTCGGTTGGCGGCTGGATCGCCCTGGCCGGCGCCATGCTGATCGGTCCGCGTCTGGGCAAATACACCCCTGACGGCGTGTCCAAGGCCATTCTTGGTCACAATCTGCCCTTGGTGGCTCTGGGCGTGTTCATCCTCTGGTTCGGCTGGTTCGGCTTCAACCCCGGCTCCACCACCACGGCCACGGGCAACATCGGGCTTATCGCCGTCACCACCAACCTGGCCGGCTGCGCCGCGGCTTTGACCGCCATGCTCACCACCTGGATTCGCTACGGCAAGCCCGACGTGTCCATGTCCTTAAACGGCGTCCTGGCCGGTCTGGTCGCCATCACCGCCGGCTGCGCCAACGTCTCGCCCATGGGGGCCATCATCATCGGGCTTTGCGCCGGCATCCTGGTGGTCATGTCCGTGGAGTTCGTGGACAAGGTGCTCAAGATCGACGATCCGGTCGGCGCGATTTCCGTCCACGGCGTGTGCGGCGCGTTCGGCACGCTCATGGTGGGCCTTTTCGCCCATCCCGATTTCGGCGGCGTGGCCGGCCTGTTTTACGGCGGCGGCCTGACCCAGCTCATCAGCCAGGTCATCGGCGTGGGCTCGGTGTTCATCTGGGCTTTCGGCACGGGCTACATCGTCTTCGCCCTGCTCAAGGTCACCGTCGGCATCCGCGTGAGCGAGGAAGAGGAACTCAAGGGCCTCGACATCACCGAGCACGGCTCCGAGGCTTACAGCGGCTTCCAGATCTTCATCACCGAGTAACCACGGACTAGCGGGGATACGTCTATGAAACTCGTCATCGCCTACTTTCGGCCCGAGCAGCTCAACAGCGTCAAGCAGGCGCTCTACGCCAAGGGCATCCACGGCATGTCCGTCACCAACATCGCCGGCTCCGGTCGGCAGAAGGGCTATACCGAACAGTATCGCGGCGTTATCGTCGAAGTGAATCTGCTGAAAAAGGTCCGTCTGGAAGTGGCCGTGACCGACGAGAAAGTCGACATGGTCATGGACGCCATTGCCGACGGCGCGAAGACCGGCAAGGAAGGCGACGGCATGATCTTCGTCATGGATATCGCCAATGCCCGCCGTATCCGCACCGGCGAAACCGGCACCAACATCCTGAGCTAGCATCGGGAGCGCGCAACGAGAAACGCCCCGTCCGGCACTGCCGGGCGGGGCGTTTCTCGCTCTGGCCGCAACGGCCTTTCTCCCTTGCGCCCTTCACCTTTCCCTTCCGCTCGTGGTCCTCCCGCCCGCCACAGACAGCCAGGGGGTCCGGGGGGATTATCCCCCCGGCGGGTCCGGGCAGCGCCCGGTTACTTGGCGACGGCGGCGGCGGCTTTTTTGTGGCGCAGATATTCGATCACGCCGGGCAGCACCGATATGACGATGATGGCCAAGACGACGATGCTGAAATTACGCTTGATAAACGGCATGTTGCCAAAGAAAAAGCCGGTGTAGACGAAAAAGGTGACCCAGATCACCGCGCCGCCGATGCTGTAGGCCAAGAACTGTGGATAGCTCATGCGGGCGATGCCGGCCACGAAGGGGGAAAACGTGCGCACGATGGGCACGAACCGGGCCAGGATGATGGTCTTGCCGCCGTGCTTCTCGTAGAAGGCGTGGGCGCGCATCAGGTATTCCTTCTTGAAAAAGCGGGTCTTTTCACGCTCGAACACGGCCGGGCCGACGCGGCGGCCGATCCAGTAATTGAGATTGTCGCCGATAAACGCGGCGGACACGAGCAGGATGCATATCAGGTGGGGATTGAGCACCCCGCCGGCGCACAAGGCCCCGGTGGCGAAAAGCAGGGAATCGCCGGGCAAAAACGGCGTGACGACAAGGCCTGTTTCGCAAAAGACGATCATGAACAAAATGAAGTAGGTCCACGTGCCGTAGTCGGCGGCGAGGGCGTTGAGATGCCTGTCGACATGGAGCACCATGTCGACAAGTTGCATGAGCAGATCCATGACGGCTCCTTCTGTGCTGTTCGGGATGGGCCAGAACCTATGCAGGGCTTGGGCATTTGGCAAGGGCGTTTCGCGGCAGGATCGCCTTGTGCCCGGCCGGGGCAGGCGCGGCGTCGGGGCTTTTCAAGGCGTTGCCGGCGCGATAGGGTGTGGGCATGGCGGTTTGCGACACGGATGCGGCAAAGGGATCGGGGCGCAGTTTCCGGCTGGTGTGCCAGGCGGGCGAGCGGGACCTCGTGGAGGCTTTTCTGGCGGCCACGGGGCATGTGGCCGAGGCGGAACCGTTTTCGCCGTGGTGCCGGCGCATCGTGGCCGAGCCCACGGCCCTGGGCGCGTCGCTGGCGGCGCGGTTTGGCTACATCCACATCCAGGACCGTTCGTCCATGCTGCCGCCGCTGCTGCTTGATCCGCCGGCCGGGGCGCGGGTGCTGGACATGTGCGCCGCGCCGGGCGGCAAGACGGGGTTTCTGGCCCAGCTCGTGGGCCCCACGGGCTTTGTGCTGGGCAACGAGCCCTCGCCCGACCGGCTGGCCACCTTGCGCCAGACGCTGTTCCGGGAAAGCCTGGCCAACACGGCCACCTGTTCGTTTACTGATCTTTCGCCCCAGCTGCCGGACGGCTCGTTTACCCATATCTTGCTCGATCCGCCGTGCAGCGGCTGGGGCACCCTGGACAAGAACCCGCAGGCGGCCAAGATTTGGGCCGGGGACAAGGTCGCGCCCCTGGTGGCGCTGCAGCGCAAGCTTTTGGCCACGGCCGCCGCGCTTTTGGCCCCGGGGGGGCGGGTGCTGTATTCCACCTGCACCACCAACGTGGCCGAAAACGAGGACCAGACGCGCTTTGCCCTGGACGAGCTGCCCCTGCGCCAGCTTCCCCTGGCCGCGCCGGCCGGGTTCGTGTTCGAGGCCCCGCATCGGGGCGACGTGTCCGGGGTGCTGCGGGTGGACAGCGCGGCCAGCGCCGCCCAGGGTTTTTACATGGCGCTTTTCGAGAAGATCGGCGGCGAGGCTCACGATCCCGACGACGGGGTGTTTCCGGGCGAGCCCGTGCCGCACGCGGCGATGGCGGCCGCCGGCTGCGCCCCCTCGGGCTTGCCGCCCGGGGCGGTGCGGTCCTTTGGCGACAAGGCCTTTTTTCTCCATGCCGGGGCGGCTTGCCTGCCGGCCGGCTTTCGGTATCAGGGCTTTGCCGTGGGTTCGTATCGTTCCAAGGTGTTTCGGCCCCACGGCCGGGCGCGGCTGCTTGTGGAGCGCGGCGGGACGGGCTTGAACGAGGAAGCGCTTTCCCGTATCGAGGCCCTGCTCGCCGGCCAGAGCCTGCCGGCCGGCGAATTGCCGGCCCGGCCGGGCCTGTACTGGCGCGGGCTGCCGCTGGGATTTTTGACCAAGAAAGGTTCCCGGGCCTTGTGGTCCGACCGATAAGTCTGTTTTTGGAGGATCAATGCACGGCAATGATCGCAAACTGGCGCGGCTTTTCCATCCCCACACCGGCAAGGCCGTGGTGGCTCCCCTGGACCATGGCGTCTCGGAAGGGATGCTCTCGGGGCTGGAGGAGCTGACGAGCCTTCTGGAGATGGTGTCGCGGTTTCCGGTGCAGGGCATCATGCTCAACAAGGGGGCGCTGCGTGCCTATCTGCACGAGATTCCGGTGGACGTCTCGGCCGTGCTCCAGCTTTCCGGCGGCACGCGGCACTGCCAGCCGCCCTATGCCCGAAGCCTCATGTGCTCCACGGCCGAGGCCCTGCGCCTGGGCGCGGACATGGTGGCGGTGCAGGTCAACATCGCCAACGAATTCGAGGACCGGATGCTGGCCGATCTCGGGGCCATCGTGGACGAGGCGCATGGTTTCGGCACGCCGGTGCTGGCGCTGATCGCCCCCAAGGGCGAGCGGGTGGTCAACGAGATGGACCCGAGCCTGATCAACCACTGCATCCGGCTTGGGGCCGAGCTTGGAGCCGACGTCACCGGGGTGCCGTATTCCGGCGACGCCCGCAGCTTCGGCCGGGCGGTGGCCGCCTCGTCGTCCCGGGTGCTGGTGACGGGCGGTCCGTCGCGGGCGGATTTCAAGAGCTTCGCGGCCATGGTGGAAGCGGCCATGGGCGCCGGCGCGGCCGGGGCCTGCATCGGGCGCAACGTGTTCCAGCATCCCAACCCCACCGAGGCCATGCGGCGCATCGTGGAGATCGTGCACGGCAAGGAGGTGCTGGAGCTGGCCGAGGAAGTGCTGCGCGAGGCTGAAGCGGCGCTGGCGGCGGCCGAAGCGGCGGCTGGAGACGCGGCCGGGGACGTGGCCGGGGACGTGGCCGGGGAGTAGGGCTTGCCGGTTTGCTGGGGCTTGCCCGCAACGGGCCACGGTCTTATGATAGCGACAAAACCGCCTGCCGGAGCGCCTATGCCAGCCATGGAAAAAATCGACATCGCCCTGCCGCCCGAGATGGCCGACATGGTGCGTCGGGCCGTGGCCAGCGGCGCGTATGCCTCGGCCAGCGAGGTGGTTTCCGACGCGCTTCGCGACTGGCGGGACCGGCGGGCCGGGCTGGAAGAGACCGTCGGCGCGGTGCGGCGCGCCTGGGAAGAGGGCTTGGCCAGCGGACCGGGGCGTTTTGAGGATTTCGAGGCGCTCATGGCCGAGGCCCGAAGCCGTCTGGACGCTTCCCGGAAAAACGGCTGAGCGGCCGTGCCCGGTCTTTGCTTCACGCGGGCGGCCGAAGACGATCTGCTCGCCATCTGGGTCTACATCGCCGACGAAGACCAGGACGCAGCCACGGCCGTGCTGCGCGACATCCACGCGAAATGCCTTTTTCTGGCGGCCAATCCCAAGGCCGGTCCGGCTAGGCCGGACATCGCCCCGCAACTGCGTTACGGCTTGGCCGGGCGCTATCTGGTCCTATACCGGGAAATCGAGGGCGGTATCGAGGTCGTCCGGGTGCTCCACGGCGCGCGGGATCTGCGCGCGCTGTTTTCCTGACCTGCCGCTCCTCCCTCGCTCGTGTCGCGTCCGCGAAAAGCGCCTATGGCGTTTTGTAGTCAACTTGTCAAAATCATTTATTTTATTAAAAATACTATGGTATTTTTTAGGGACGCCTCGCTACCCCGCCTTCCCCTCGTCCGTGGCCTTGATGACCACCAGGGTCACGTCGTCCTCCAGGGGCAGCCCGGCCTTGAACTCCTTAAGATCGGCCACCAGGGCGTTGACGATGGCCGAGGCCGGGCCGGCCGCCTCGCGGCGGATCACCGCTTCCATGCGCTCCTTGCCGTACATGCCGTCGCCAGGGCTGCGGGCCTCGTGGATGCCGTCGGTGAAAAGCACCAGCACCTGCCCCGGAGTAAGCCACGGCCGGCGCATTTCCTCGTAGCTCCAGTCCGGCACGGCCCCCAGGGGAATGCCCGAGCCCTGCATCAGCTCGAAGGCGTCGGCGGCCGGATCGTAGAGCATGCCGGGATCATGCCCGGCCCGGCACCAGACCATTTCGGTAGCGGCGCGGTCCAGGCGCAGGAAAAACAGCGTAATAAAGCGCCCGGTGAGATGGGTGTCCTGGCACAACAGGTCGTTGACTTCGGTTAACAGCGCGCCCGGCCCGGGCTGGCCCACGGCCCGGCCGCGCAACAGCGCCCTCCCCGTGGCCATGAAAAGGGCCGCCGACACGCCGTGCCCGGTGACGTCGCCGATGACGATGTCGGCATGGCTGGCGTCGTCCTGGGCGAATTCCAGAAAATCGAAATAGTCGCCGCCGGTTTCGTCGCAGTAGAGGCTCAGCGCCGCGATGTCCATGCCCTCCATGGCCGGCGGCCGTCCGGGCAGCAGATGCTGCTGCACCTCCATGGCCAGGGCCATGTCGTTTTTGAGCTTCATGCGCTCGACGAGTTGCGGGGCCATGTCGTTGAACGAGGCGGCCATCTCGGCCAGCTCGTCGCGGCCGTAGGGCGTGACCCGGGCCGAGAAATCGCCCGAGGCGAGCTTTCGGGCCGCCTCGGCCAGTTCGCGCACCGGCTTGGTGACGGTCTTGGAGGCGGCCACGGCCAGCACGGCCACCAAGGCCACCGCGCCGGCCAGGAACAGGCCGATCTGGCCGGCCAGGCCCGAGGTGGCCCGGATGACCTTGGCCTCGGCCAGCCGGGCCTCGGACACCACCATCTCGCGCGGGGCGGCCAGGACCACGGCCAGACGCTTTTTGGTCACCGGCGCGAAAGCAAGCAAGGTGTCTTCGCCCCGGTAGGACAGGCGGCGCACGCCGCTTTTGCCGGCGGCCAGGGTGGCCGCGATATCATCCAAAACGGCTGCGTCCGGGGATTCGACGCGCTCCAGCTCCACCGGCGCGGCCCAGTCCCGGCTTTTTTGGGCATAGTCACGGCCGGCCACGACCACCAGCTCGGGTTTGCCCGAAAGGGTCTTGTCCGACAGGGTGACCACCATGGAGCGCAGCCGGCCGTCAAAGGCCCGGGACAGGTCGCTGTCCAGAAACAGCCGGCCCATGGGCACGTCCAGCCCGGCCACGCCCAGGACCTTGCCCGAGGGGCTGCGCAGGGCCAGGGCCATGGTGGCCATGACCTGCCGGGTGACGGCATCGGTCATGATGTTCCAGGTGATGCCGTCCTTGGCGGCGGCATCGAGATACCAGGGCCGCCGCCGGGGGTCGTAGTCGGCGGGATAGCCGCCGTGGCCGGGGTAGGCGCAATGCAGGCCCGTGGCCAGGCCCACGTAGCCGAACTGCATGAGGTCCTTGTGGCGGGCGAACAGGGTGCGGTAAAAAGGGAGCAGGCCGGACAGCGCCCGCATGTCGGGCAGGGCGGCCTGACGCGACAGGCCCGGAGCCAGATGGAAGGAGACATGGTCGTAGCTGGCGGTGACGTCCGAACCGGGGATGGGGGTCAGGGGGGCGTCCGACACCGCGCCGTCGTCGAAGTCCGTGGCCAGGGGCATGAGGCCGTTTGCCGCCTGGGGCGGCTGGACCTCAAGGAGGCGGACGGCGGCGTCGGCGGTCAGCGACAGGGAGGTTTCGAGCAGGTCCAGGGTGTCGGCGCAGTGCTCGCCAAACATTTCGGCGGTCTGGACCAGCTCCCCGGCGGCGTTGGACTCCAGGGCCCGGGCCGCTCCCCGGGCCAGCTCACGGCCCAGTTCGCTGGTTCGGGACCAGGAATACAGCCCCAGGGCGCAAAGGGGGATGATGACCACCGCCAGCAGGAAGCACAGCAACTTGGTCCGTATGCGCATGGCCGCTCCGGGAATCGGTTTTGGAATCGCCCCCGTGCATAGGCCGGATGCGCGCCGGGGGCAAGGGGCGCGGCCGGCGTGATCGCTGCCGTCCGGTCGCGGCCGGATTGCTGCCGGGCCGCGCCGGCTGGTTTCCATGCCGGAGCCTGGACAGGAGCGGCGCGTCGGTCGGGCTCAGGCCTCGGTCTTGATGGCGGCCAGGGTGCTGGAATAGGCGGTGAAGACGTGGCGGCGATCCAGCAGTCCCAGCACGGTATCGGGCTTGTTCGGCGCGACCACGGGCAGCTGGCCCAGGTCGGTCTCCACGAACAGCATGAGCGCGTCGTAGAGGGAGGTGTCGGGGTGGACCACGGCCAGGGGGCGCATGAGGTCGCGAGCCACCACCAGATCGCGCAGGCTTGTCTCGAACAGCACGCTGCGGGCGTCGTGGACGTCGAGCAGGCCGGTCAGGACGCCGTGCTCGTTTTGCACCGGAAAAACAAAGTCCCGGGTGGCGGCGATGACGTCGGTGATGGCCCGAAGCGTCACGCATTCCTCCAAAACGACGGTCCGGCCCGGGGTGAAGACCGAGGACACGGGCAGGGTTTCGAGGATGTTGGTGGTGGCGTCGGCGGCGTGGGCCGGGGAGGCGAATTTGTTGTCCACCTGGTTTTCGTAGAGGTGGATGTCGCCGCAAAGGACCAGGGCCACGGCCGAGCAGAGCATGAGCGGGGCCAGCAGCCCATAGCCCTGGGAGATCTCGCAGACCATGACCAGCGGGCCGATGGGGGCGTGGGCCACGCCGGCGAAAAAGGTGGCCATGCCGACCAGGACGTAGCCCCCGGGCTGGGTGACGACGTCGGGCCGCAGCATATGTCCGGCCTGGCCGACCACGCCGCCGACGGAGCCGCCCAGAAACAGCGCCGGCGCGAACATGCCGCCGCTTAGGCCCGAGCCGATGGTAAGCGCCGTGGCGATAAGCTTGCCGCCGAACAGCCCGAGCAAAAAGAGCATGTCGAGCTTGCCGCCGGCGGCCAGCTCCAGCCAGCCGTAGCCGCCGCCGCACAGTTCCGGGAACCGCCAGCCTAAAAGCCCCATGCCAAGCCCCCCGGCCATCATGGCCACGGTGGGGCCGAAGCGCTTGGCGATGGGGCCGAAGACCTTGAACTTGACGGCGAAAAAGACCCGGATGAACAGTCTGGCCGCCAGGGACGCGGCCACGGCCAGGGCCAGGTAGAAGGGCAGCTCGAAGGCGTTGGTGAAGGTGTAGTCGGGCGTGGCCAGGATGGCCCGGCCGCCGAAGACAAAGGCAAAAAGGGTGTAGGCCACCACCGACGAGACTACGGCCGGCAGCAGGGCCTCGGCCTCAAAATCCTCGCAGTAGAGCACTTCCACGGCGGTGATGGCCCCGCCCAGCGGCGCGCGGAAGATGGCCCCCAGGCCCCCGGCCGCGCCGGCCAGGAGCAGGATGCGGCGTTGTCTGGCGGTCAGGCCGAGCTTTTGGGCCAGAAGCGAGCCG
Organism: Solidesulfovibrio magneticus; assembly: GCA_002482565.1. Classification (GTDB taxonomy): domain Bacteria; phylum Desulfobacterota; class Desulfovibrionia; order Desulfovibrionales; family Desulfovibrionaceae; genus Solidesulfovibrio; species Solidesulfovibrio magneticus_B. The sequence continues at coordinate 11,962 of DLGG01000215.1, read as the reverse complement.
AAACCGGCCCCGAGCTGGGAGATGGGGCCTTCCTGGCCGGCCGCGCCGCCGGCGGCGATGGTCAGGATGGCGGTGCCGCTTTTCAGCGCCGGCACGGCCGGCCGGATGACGCCGCCCTGGGTGTGGAAGGCCTTGATCATGGCGTCGGTGCCATCGGTGACGCCTTCCAGGGATTTGGGGATAAAGCGCGTGACGAGCAGTCCCGTGACCAGCCCCACGGCGGTGGTGAAGATCGGGATGAGCCAGGGGCGGTAGGGGCCGGGCAGGCCGGAGATGAGCTTCTCGCCCGAGGGATGGGGCAGGGTCAGTCCGGCCAGATGCACCTGGAGCAGATGGGACAGGCCTTCGAGGCCGGCGTGGAAGGCGATGGCCAGGGTTCCGGAACCCAGGCCGGCGACCACGCCCAGGACCAGCCAGCGCATGAGCGCGATGTGGGTGTAGCGCCGGGCTAAAAGTCGCCACAGGGCGCGGGGGCGGCGGAAAAAGGTCGGGCGGCTGGCGGCTGGGGCCTGGGGCGCGTCCATGGCGGTCAGGGCCGGGCGTCGGGCGCGGCCAGGATCATGCGGGCCAGGCCGATGTCCTCGCGGATGCGCGTGATGAGCTCCTCGGGGCCGGAAAATTTCTTTTCGGAGCGGATGCGCTGGACGAAATGCACCCGGATGGGCTGGTCGTAGATCTTGCCCTTGAAGTCGAGGATGTGGGCTTCCACGGACAGGTCGAAGTCGCCGAAGGTGGGGTTCTTGCCGATGTTGGCCACGCCGGGCCGCAGGATGCCGTCCACCTCGACCCAGACGGCGTAGACGCCTGACAGCGGCACGAGTTCGTCGCGCACGCCCACGTTGGCCGTGGGAAACCCCAGCTTGCGGCCGCGCTTCTGGCCGTGGACGACCAGTCCCCGCACCTGATGGAAGCGGCCCAGCAGCGGCCGGGCGTCCCAGACGTTGCCGGCTTGGACCATGTCGCGGATGCGGGTGGAGGAGACCACGGCGCCGTTAATGATGACCGGGTCCAGGCGTTCGACGCCAAAGCCGTGTTTCTGGCCCATGGCCGAGAGCATCTCGAAGTTGCCGCGCCGGCCCTTGCCGAAGGCGTAGTCGTAGCCGATGACGAGGTGTTTGAGGCACAGGCCGCCGACCAGCACCTGGCTGACGAAATCTTCCGGTTCGCGGGCAGCCAGTTCGCGGGTGAAGGGCAGCACGACGCAGACCTGGACGCCGCTTTGCCCGATGCATTCGAGCTTGTGCTCCAGCATGGTGATGGCCGGCGGGGCGGCGTTGCCCATGAGCACCCGGCGCGGGTGTGGATCGAAGGTCAGCGCGGCGCTGACAAGGCCGGCGGCGGCGGCCCGTTCGCGGGTGCGCTGCAACAGCTTGGCGTGGCCCATGTGCACGCCGTCGAAATTGCCTATGGTGAGGCAAACGCCGTGCAGGGCTTCGTGGATGTCCTCGACGCGGTTGACGACAATCATGGCGGGTGGTCCGGCGGGCGCGAAGTGGCGAAGCGTGGCCCGTTCAAGGAAGGTGCTACCGCAAAAGGCGTCGCCCTTCAACCGGGCAGGGAGGTGGAAGGCCGGCGGGCGGGTTTTGGAAAAAAATTTTCGCGGGCCGCATTTTTTTGCTTGCCAAGACGGGCCGAGGTCCGTAAAAGCTTTCTTCTGCACCGCGCCGAAGTGGTGGAATTGGTAGACACGCTAGGTTCAGGGTCTAGTTCCCGCAAGGGAGTGGGAGTTCGAGTCTCCCCTTCGGCACCATAAGAAAAACAACGGGTTATCGCACCGGGAAGACCGGACGATAACCCGCTTTGTTTTGTGCTTTAGGCGTTTTGCTCGGCTGGTTTTCAGACGCTTTTTGGGGTAAATGGCCTTCGAGAGGCCTCAATGAGGGCAGACGTTTAAGATCGTCAGGCCGCGGTGGAGTGTTCTGGAGCTGGCTGAACAGCTCGGCACATCAAGGCCTGCCGGTGGCGCGGCATGTGCCGAAATGCCTTCTGCGAGTATAAGCGGCGCTTCCGGGCTCCCGGCCTTGAAGGTCATAAGAACTTGCCCCGATGCCGAGTTTCACGCCATGACCATGCCGGATGACGTGGTTTCACGCATCCTGCAGATGCGCCTGGAGCATCTAGTCCGGGGCTGCCTTCGGCTCTTCAGCCAGCTGCAGTTGGAGGACATTTCAGCAAGCTCGCCCGCCATCCCAAACATCCTGATCAAAGCCCTCCACAGGGCCATGTCCGCAACGGCGGCGTCTCTCCAGAAGGATCGTTGTCTGGCTTGAGGAGCACAGCGCTGAGCGATCACGTCAAGGTTGTCGAAGCATGGGCAGAAGGCCGATCGACCTTGCAACCGAAATCTCGAACCTGTCAAAGAAGTCGCCTCGTGGGCACGTCAAAACGTGGGTGAATACTGTAATGCCGAACTCTGCCATTGAAATATCAATTGTAATTCCGTGCTTCCAAAGTGCAGGAAATATTTGTGGACTCTTGGAAAAAGTTGATTATGTACTGAAGTCTATTGGAAAAGCATACGAAATAATACTTGTGAATGACTGCTCGCCAGACAACTTCAGTGCTCTTGCCGAATCAATAGTTAGAAATAACAAAAATGTTGTATATATTGAACTTGAATTTAATGTCGGCCAGTTTAAGGCGACACTCTGTGGTTTGAGGCATTCCAGAGGAAATTTTGTTATAACCATGGATGATGATTTTCAGCATCCCCCAGACGGGATTTTGAGTCTTTACGAAAGCATAAGTTTAAATAGCGAACTAGATGCAGTTGTGGCAAAGTTTGTATTAAACAATCATCCTGTCTCCCGTAATTTGGGGAGCTATTTCATGTGGTTGTTGGAGAGGCTGGCTTTCGGTTTGCCTAAAGACATGCGAATGACGTCGTTTCGGTGCCTGAGGAAATCTTTGGTCTCAATTATTGCAGGTTGTAATCATCGGCGTCCGGCTATTGGTGTTCTCATTATGAAAAATGCAAAGGGTATTGCTTGCGTGCCTATTGACCACATGTCAAGGTCAACGGGGAAATCGGGTTATACCTTAAAGAAATTGATAAGCTCAAGTTTCGACGTGTTAGTGAACATTTGGGGGGGCAGTAACTTGTTTTGTGTAAAAAGCAACAAACCGCTTTACGTTGTAAGCCGGATACTAGATGGGAATATCTCATAGTAGTTGTTGCATCTATGGCTAGGATATTAATACTTGGCGTCGGCCATGCCCAGTTGGATCTTTTTAATGTATGTAAGATTCTCGGTTTTGAAATTATTGCCTGCAGCAATGTCGAGGAAGGGCCCGGGGTCGCGTTAGCAGATTCTTTTTCGCGGATAGACATATGTGACATTGTTGGTGTGAGGGCAGTTGCTGAAAATAATTCTGTTGATTTAACCTATTCTGTTGGGTCTGACTTCGCCATGCCTACTATCTGTTCTGTGAGTCGCATGCTGGGGCTGCCCCATTTTGTTTCGCACGGCATCGCTAAATTGTGCAGAGTAAAGTCAAGTTTGCGAAAGTTTCTTGGAAAGGATTTTAGAGGCAATATTGATTATCAGGTTTTGAAGAGTGTTGAAGATTATCGGGGTAGTCCATTTCCTTTGATCATGAAACCTGTCGATTCGCAAGGGCAGCGAGGCGTTAAGGCCGTACGCAGAATTGATGATCTACACAAGTATCTTGAATCAACAAAGACTTTCTCTCGCAAGGGTGAAGTCATTATAGAAAGGGCAATGTTTGGTTCTGAAGTGTCTGTGAATACATACTCAATTTCAAACAAGATCGTTGCTTGCTATATTTCCGACAGACTTAGCTGGCCACAATTTGATGGAGGCTTGGTTCGCAAACATGTTATTCCAAGCAAATTTGTTGGTACGAAGGTCGAGGATAAAATTATCGACCTCGTCAACAGGATTCTTGCGAGGCTTGGAATTTCTGACGGGCCCTGTTATTTTCAAATAATGATAAGTGCTGGCGAGCCGTATGTTATAGAAGTTTCTCCGCGTCTCGATGGGTGCCATTTGTGGCGCTTGATTGACCTTTATTCTTCGATCAATATCCTTGAATTGTCTGTCGAGCATCTTTCTGGCGGTCATCTAAGATATCTAGATCGCAAGAACTCCTCTCTGTATTCGGCCGAAGGACGGTATTGCCTCGAGTTTTTTTGTGATTACCCTGGAAGCGTTATGGATAGGGATAAATTTGTGTTGACCAACCCATTGTTTGTCCAATGGTATTATGAAAATGGTGAAAAAATTTTGCCCAAGAATGGTGTCTTTGAAAAGTGCGGCTATCAAGTCTATTTCGTTGACGGCGCTGTGGATGAGGAGTTTTGAATACGTGTGTAGTCTGATCGTTTCTTGAATTTATGATGATCACAACGAGCCAGTCTTGGCCGTCATGTTGTTTTCACCTTCTCGGCGGGTGGGGTGGACTTTTCAGGCCGATGTCAGGCCAGGCCAGGCGCGACCGGCTTCTGGCAAAACGAAAAGCCCCCGCCGGGGCGGGGGCTGGATAGTCGCTTGGGCGCGAACAGGCCGCCAAGCGGCCGAAGCCTTAATTGGCGCTTGTCGCCGCCGGCTGGGCCAGGCCGGCCACGGTCTCGGGCCGGGTGAGCTGGTCGTTGGGCTGGGTCACGTACTTCTCGATCAGCGCCTGCCACAGCTTGTAGCCGTCGGGCCGCAGGTGCACGCCGTCGGTTGTCAGGGATTCCCGCAGCGCGCCGCCCTCCGCGAAATGACTGTAAAGGTCGATGTAGACGCAGTTTTGCATCTCGCCGCAAAGCGTCTTGAGACCGGCGTTTAGTTCCATGATCTTGTCGTTGGAAAGGTCCTGGCGGTTGACGACCGGCAGCACGCTTTGCACGAAAATCATGGTCTTGGGCGATCCCTTGTTGATGCGAAGCAAAATTTCGCGGTAGCGGGCCAAAATGGCGGCATTGGGGCTATACAGCTCGTTTATGCCTTCCAGGATGAAGACCTTCTCCGGCTTCTGGGCCACAACAGGCCCCAAACTCTTGAGAATCTTGGCCGTGGTGTTGCTCACCGCGCCCTTGTTGACCACATCCTTGAACATGCCCATGTGCTTCCAACCGGCCGTCTGGCTGCCGCCCAAAAACACGGTCTTGGCCAGCGCCCCTGTGGCGCACAACACGAGCGCCGCCGAAATGACGGTCGCGCGAAACCAAAACGACACCATTGCTCCCCTCTTTATGCGCATACATCCATCCCCTGGGCAAAATCCAACACGGGGCAGCTGGTAGCACGGCCCGAACCGATTGAAAAGTCCCCCGTCCAGGCAGTTCCCCGTTTTTCATGGCCTTCTCGGGAACAGGACTTTTATGGTATTGATTTTCATTTTCAAATAAGACAGAGTGCCTCAACGCCGTGAGCACGCGGCAAACGAATCCTCGTCCGTCAGCGCCTCGTCCGGGGCGTCGCGGACCTGGGCAATGAAGCAGTACGCCCAATGACGTCTCCCGCCGCCTGTTGGAAGAGGCTTTGGCCCAGCGTTCGCGCTGCCATTTGTCGCTGCCCGAAAACGTGGTCGGGCTCAAAAACCTCGATTGCGCCATCCTGGAAGCCACCAACCGCGGCATCCTGCTGGAGAGCATCGGCAAGGCCGCCGCCGGTTCGCACTGGGTCGGCCTCGAGGTGAAAGGCTATTTCCGGGTGGTCATCAAACGCCAGACGGTGGAGGAGACGTTTTACACCTTCGACAGCCGCATCAAGGCGGCGGCGGCCAGCCCGGCCGGCCTGGCCCGGATGCGGCTGGCCGAACCCGAGCGCCTGGTTTTTGGCCAACGCCGCAAGAGCCTGCGTCTGGAGCCTGATTTGGACCGGCTGCGCGAGGCCTTCTTCTGGCGTTACGACAAGGCGGCGGGCTTTTCCCTGGACTATCCGGCCCTGCGGTCGGCGGATTTTCGAAACGGCCAGGCCCGGCTGGTCAATCTCTCGGCCGGCGGCCTAGGACTGGCCGTCAGCGCCGCCCTGGCCGGCCCGCGGGGCATTGAGGCCGTCAAGGGCGACCGGTTGGTGGTGCGTCTGGAGCTGGACGAACCCAGGGCGGCTGCAGCCGGCGATTTCTGGATGGTGGCCAAGGTCTGCCACGTCGCAGCCTCGGGCTGCAGCGGCGATCGCCAGTTCGGACTGCAATTTCTGGCCAACGGCAGCCTTGACGCCAAGGTCGGCAAAATCCGCTGGCAGCCTGTGGAAGGGCATGTCATTCCGGAGCTGGCCGATATCCTCTATTACTGGCACCTCGACCGCCACCGCGAACGCCAGGGCTAGCGTCCAAAGCAGCGCCCGGCGGGGCACTCCCGCACTTCGCCGCGCTCCTCGAGGGAGTGGCCCGGTATCACAGCCCCGGCGTCTGGGCCCGACGACGCAGATCGGCCAGGGACAGGCCGCTTGCGGCCAGCACCCACAGGCCGGCCAGGGTCACCGGGATATATTGCAGCATGTGCAGGGTGAGTCCCAGGGCAAAGGCCTGGTCCCGGTCCACGCCGAACCAGCCCAGGGCCAGCACGGCCGAGGCTTCATAGACCCCCATGCCCCCCGGGGCGGCCGGCAGGGCAAAGCCCAGGGTGATGACGGCGAACACCGTGAGGATCACGGTCGGATCGGCCGGCAGGCCGCCGATGCTGGTCAGCCCCACGGCGCAGACCAGGATGAAGCCGGTCCAGCAAAGCGCCGTCCAGGCCGCCAGACGCAGCAGGAATCCGGCTCGCAACCGCCCTTCAAACAGGGTCAGCATCTCCCCGGCGAAGAGCTTGAGCCGCTCGCCAGGGACCAGACGCAGGCAGGCATGGGCCGCTGCCGGCCGCAGCCGCAGCAAGGCCAGAAAGGCCCAGCCGCCGCCGACGATGGCCAGCAAAGGGTAGAGCAGCAGCCCCTGCCCAAGCATCGCGGCCACGGCGACGCCCAGGGCGAGCAGGGCCGACAGATCGAAAAACCGCTCCCAAAAGACCGCTTCCAGGGCCTGCCCCAGGGATAGCCCGGCCTCGCGGCACAGGTAGGCCGCCTTGGCCATTTCGCCCAGGCGCGCCGGCAGCACGTTGTTGACGCCAAGCCCCAGCAGGCAGGCCCGCACCCCGGTGACGGGGCTGATCCGGTCGCCGACCAGAAAACGTAGCCGCAGCCCCGGGGCCAGCGCGCTGGACAGAACCGTCACGGCATAGAGCAGCATGGCCCAGACGGGGAAACCGGCCAGCGCCTGGCCCAGCCGGTGAAAATCGACGCCCCACAGGGCGTAGGCCAGGCAGGCGGCGGCCAGGCCGAAGCGTGCGGCCAGGGAAAGGCATTGGCGCATGGTGGGGAAACCTCGTGAAAAAGGCCATGGAAAGGGCTTCCATGGCCTTTTTCGCGGCAACGGGCAAGGTGGTTATTTTTTGGGCAGGGAGGCGTAATAGGCGGCCAGATCGGCGATGTTCTCATCGGACTGTTTTTTCATGATGGCGATCATGGCCTTGTTGTCGCCTTTGCCGTCCTTGTAGGCCTGCATTTTGGCGGTCAGCGCGGCGACGTCCAGGCCGTCAAGATCACCCTTGCTTTTGTGGCAGGCGCAGCCCTTGGCCAACTCGCCGCCCTTGGCCGCGTCGCCGGCGGCGTAAGCCAGGGCGCAAAGCCCCAGCACCAAAGCGCAAATCAATATGCCGATGCGTTTCATGCGATCCTCCTTGGGTGTGTTCCCGGTGATGCCCCACGACGGGAGATCGCTTTCACCATATCCCGACTTTTTAAAAAGGCAATGCTTTCACTGTGTTTGCCTTGCATTTCGGAAATTTTTGTTGCATTTCCACCAGCCCAGGGTAGGCTTGCACGTCGTGGACATCTCCAGGCAAAGGACGTTTCCCATGGTTTCGCGCACCGTTTTGGCTTTGCTGCCCTTGCTGCTTTTGGTGGCTTGCGCGCCGTCCCCGTCCCGGGACGGCGTCAAGGAAGCCATCAAGGAACACCCGGAAATCGTGCTCGACGCCCTGGGCGAGCGCAAGGCCGAACTGTTCGCCCTCGTCGTCGAGGGCCAGCAGGACTACCAGACCGGCCAGCGCCAGGCCCGGCAGGAAGCCGAACTCCAAAAACCCCTGTCTCCGGCCATTGATCCGGCCCGGGCCATGCGCGGCCCGGCCGACGCCGCCACCACTGTTGTGGTCTACTCCGACTTCCTGTGTCCCTACTGCGCCAAAGGGGCGACGACCCTCAAGGAATTCGCCTCCCGCCATCCCGATTCCGTGCGCGTGCTTTTCAAGCACTACGCCACCGACGAACTGGCCAAGCAGGTCGCCCTGGTCTATGAGGCCCTGGCCGCCCAGAACCCCCAGCTCGCCTTCGCCTTTCACGACGCCGTCTTCGCCGCCCAGACCGAGGTGGAGCAGGGCGGCGAACCCGTGGTCTACGCCCTGGCCATCAAGCTCGGGGCCAACGTGAACCAGCTCAAGCGCGACCTCAAACGCCCCGAACTGGCCAAGCGCATCGAGGATGACACGGCCGAGGCCCGGGCCTTCGGTTTCGACGCCACGCCCACCTTCGTCATAAACGGCGTGTCCGTGCGCGGCGCGGCCCCGCTGTCCGAGTTCGAGGACGTGCTGCGCCGGGTGGCCCGCAGCGGCGGACAGGAAGCCCCGTGCGCCGCCTGCGACAAGAAAAAGCCCTGATGTCCACGCCCGGTCCGCACCCCCAAGCGAGGCGCTCCATGCGCGTTTGTTCCCGCGTTTACGCCGTGCTGCTGGGCAGCCTGCTGCTTGCGGCCTGTTTGGCCGCCGCGCCCGCCCCGGCCCGGGCCGAAGAGCATACGCCGCCATCGACCGTCGTCACCCTGGACGAGGCCGTGCTGGTGGCCATGCTCGACGACCTCATCAAGTACTACGAAGACGCCCGGCCGGCCGAAAGCCAGATCGTGGCCCTGCTGCCGGTCCACGAAAAGAGCAAGGACAGTCCGGAATACAAAAAGCTGCGCTTTCTCTTCGACACCTACCAGAAAGCCACCACCAGCCTCAACAACCTGGTGGACATGCTCTACATCTATCTCAAGCTCGGCAATTCCAAGGAAAGCGACATCAACGCCTATGTCGTCAACCGCACGAAAAACATCGTCACCTTCCTCAACAACATGGTCTATCTCCTGACCACCCGCAATCAGGAGTACGACGTCCCCGCCTCCTCAGAGGTGCAAAAGCTCTACGAGACCTATCTCGTGCGGCTGACCACCCTGCTCTACGAACTCAACAAAGCCATGCCCCAATTCGCCCGATAGGGCGGCGTGCCCTTGGGCGGCCGGAGACGCGCTCGGGCGTGGGTCGCCCCCTTGCCCTCTCCCGCAACGCCGCAACCGCGAACGAGGCGACAACGGCGAGCTGCCTCCGCCTCCACGCATCCGATGCGCCCATAGCCCGTCCGAGGGCATTGGATCAAGGCATCCAGGCCCCTACGGCGCTCGCGGCGAACTCCGCGAAACCGATGGGCTGGCGACCGGTGATGCGGGCGACGCTGTCCGTCACGCGGTCTTCGCTTCCCTGGGCTATGGCGGACTCCAATCCGGCAAGGATGCGCGCATAGTCGGGCGGCAGGCCCGAGAGCGCTTCGAAGCGGGCGGCGAGGTCGGCGGGGGCAAGTCTGCGGTGCGTCACGCGCTGGCCAATGGCCTTGCTGATGATGCCGGCGACGGCGTCATAGGACAGCGCTTGCGGGCCAGTGAGAATGAGGTCCGTGTTGGGCATGGCCGGATCGCACAGGGCTTGGGCCGCTGTGGCCGCGATGTCGTCGGCGCTGATGAAGCCGACCCGGCCGTCGTCCGTGGCCGAGTATATCGCGCGCTCGTCCCGGATCGTGGCCGCGTGTTGCTGTTCGGAAAAATTCTGCATGAACCAGCTGGGCCGCAAGACGACCCAACTCGGGGCGTTCGCGGCCAAATAGGCGTGGACCGCGCCCATCATGGGACCTCCGGGTTCCAGGGAAGAGGCGCTTAGCAGAACCAGTCGGCCGACGCCGGCCGCGAGCAGGTGGTCGATGAAGGGCTTCATGGCCGCGAGGACATCGGACACGCCCGAAGGGGCGAGCAGGTAGGCCGCTCCGATGTCCTTGCTGGCAGACTCGAAGGTTGTCGGGTCGAGCCAGTCGAAGCGGACCGAGCGCGCCCCGTCGCCTGCCCGACTGGCGGCCCGCACGGAGCGGCCCAGGTCAAGCAGGCGTTTGACAACGCGGCGCCCGGTCTTGCCGGTGGAGCCGGTGACAAGGATGCTGCCGACGGTCATGTCCTGTTTCCCTCCATGGCGGCAATAACGACAAGCGGGTTCCAGTAATCCCGGTACAGGGCGATCCGGCCGTCGCGCAGCGTGATCACGGAAACGTAGCGTTGGCGATACGGCTTCCCGGTGGCTCTCGCCAGGCCTTCGCCGCGAAATTCGAGCATGGCCCTGGTCCCCTCTTGGTTTACCAGCGCCTCCGCATCGAGCATTTCCCCAATGGACAGCAGTTCGCTCACCATCCGGGCGTGGGACGCTATCTCCCGCCGGCCTTCGAGCCGCGCGGGAAAGCCCTCGGGCGCGTAGGGGAACTCCAACACCCCGTCGGGCGTGAACATGTCGCTGAAGCGCTCCGCCGGGGCGAGGGCGTCGCCAAGATGCAGGCGCAGCAACCGCGCGAGATTTTCCACAGGATCGTCGTGCTTCACCATTGCGGCCACCTTGGGTTTGTGGTTAAACCGTCGAAACGGTATCGTTCCGTCCATGTTAGGCGTTTTGCGGATGAGACGCAAGCGTATCGACGTAACAGAGGGCTATCCCGTGAGCAAACGCAAACCGAGCGGCGCGGCGGTGATGCAGCCGGGCGTCACCGAGGCCTTGACCCGGGCGCTGTTCATCAAATGGGCCGAGTCCGGCTATGCGGCCCTAAGCCTGGAAGCCGTGGCGAAACTCGCCGGCGTGGGCAAGGCGGCCTTGTACCGGCGCTGGCCTTCAAAGCAGGCCATGGTCCTGGACCGGCTGGAAGCCGTCGGCCTGCACGTGACCGACGCCCCGGACCAGGGTTCCCTGGCCGGGGATGTGCGCGCGTTGCTGCTTGCCGTTCGCCGGGTGCTCCGTCACCCGCTCGTGCGGCGGATCGTGGCCGATCTGCACGCGGAAATCGTGCGCACGGCCGAGCTGCGTGAGGCGGTGCGCACCTTCCAGACGGCCCGGCGCGAACGGGCCGACGCGCTCCTGGCGCGCGCCGTCGCGCGCGGCGAGTTGCCCGGGGATTTGGACTTCGAGCGGGCCAAGGACCTGTTGGCCGCCCCCCTGTATTGGCGCATGGTCGTCTTGGGCGAGCCCGCGACTCGGGACTACATCGCGGGACTGGTCGACACCACCGTGGCGGCGCTGCGCAACTGCGCGCGCACGGCCAAGCCCGAGGCCGGGAGGGGGAACGCCAGCGGCCAGGCTTCCCGCTCAATCCACGGCGCTTAGGCTTCTCCAGCCGATGGGCGCAGGAAACGCGCCGGTGCACGCCGGACCCTGTGCAGGCGACGGCGTGGATACGGGGTTGCGGTGAAGACTCCTTCATGCCCGGTCCCGCGTAGGCGTGGTTGGAGCCAAGGAAAAGCGGCATGCGGTCGGGATGCACGACAACGTGGGCTTGGATTGTGAGCCGCCAGCCGCCGGACAGGCCCAAGCGCATCGAAATCAACTGGCGAGGCGTGATGGCGTTATGAAGCTTCCGATGAAAGGGAGGGGGCTTTGCGACAGCATGGCCGGCTGGTCCTACGGCGCGGCCGGCTGGTGCCCCTTGGCGGCGAAGCCGGCCAGGGCGGCGTCCAGGGCCTCGTCCAGGGCCTGGCGGCAGGCGGGAAAACGGGCCGTTTCCCCGGCCCGGGCGGCGTGTTCCAGATCCCTGGCCCGGGCGACCGCCGTGGTCGCTCCCACCACCCCGGCATTGCCCTTGAGGGAATGGGCCAAAAGCGCCGTCCCGGCCGCGTCCGACGCGTCCAGGGCCGCCGCCAG